>NZ_JBGCCU010000009.1:0-300000 GCF_041261445.1 Catenulispora sp. EB89 | reverse complement strand
GAGCCGGATCGTGGCCAGGGCGCCGTCCAGGGCCTCGGCCATCTTGTTGTGCATCAGGTGCGGGTCGTCGCCGAACACCCAGCGTGGATCCCAGCCTTGGGCGGCCAGCAGGCCGTCGAGCTGTTCGCGCGGGATGCGGTCCAACACGGTCGGGTTGGCGATCTTGTAGCCGTTCAGGTGCAGGATCGGCAGGACCGCGCCGTCAGAGGCCGGATTCAGGAACCTGATGCTCTGCCAGGAGGTGGCCAGCGGCCCGGTCTCGGCCTCGCCGTCGCCGACGACACAGGCCACGATCAGGTCCGGGTTGTCGAAGGCGGCGCCGAAGGCGTGCGCCAGGCTGTAGCCGAGCTCGCCGCCCTCGTGGATGGAGCCGGGCACGTTCGCGGCGATGTGGCTGGGCACGCCGCCGGGCGCGGAGAACGCGGCGAACAGCTTGGTCATGCCGGCTTCGTCGCGGGTGACGTCCGGGTAGTGGTCGGGGTAGGTGCCGTCCAGCCAGGAGCAGGCCAGCGCGGCCGGGCCGCCGTGGCCCGGGCCCAGGACGGTGATCAGGTCCAGGTCGTGCTCCTTGATCAGGCGGTTGAGATGCGCGTGGACGAAGTTCAGGCCGGGGCTGGTGCCCCAGTGCCCGAGCAGCCTCGGCTTGATGTCCGCCGGCTCCAGGCCGCGGTGCAGCAGGGCGTTGTCGCGCAGGTAGATCTGGCCGGCGGCCAGGTAGTTGGCCGCGCGCCAGTAGCGGTCGACCGTGTCGAGGCGCACGGAGTCGAGGTGGACGGCGTGGTCGTGGATGGTCATGGCAACAGGACCTTTCTTTCCGGACGGGCCGTCGGTGGCCACACGGCCATCGTCGATCGACCGCGCCTGACCCGGCAGCGGCGCAAGGCCCGGTCCAGAGGGGACTTTCGGCCCGGTGGAAAGGCGCCGCATGGCCGGTTCGGCGCGGTCGCGCAGGTAGGAGGCTTTCGGTGTCACCGCATCAGACACCTGACGAAGTCCACGGAGGACACCATGAACATCACCCCGCGCACCCTGGCCACCGGCGTCGCCTCCCTCACCGGTGTCGCACTGATCGTCGCCGGCCCGGTCATGATCTACGAGGGCGTGCACGGCCAACACGAGGTCACCAGCCAGCTCTCGGAGCAGCTGATCAGCTTCCCGGCCAAGGGCTCCTCGGGCCTGCCGGCCGCCCAGGCCGCCTACGCCGGCCGGCAGGTCACCACCGGCCCGCAGGCCAAGGCCTACGCCGACATGATCGAGACGCACATCAAGGAGGCCACCGGCGGCAGGACCTACTCCCAGGTCTCCACCGCGGCCATGGCCGCCCCCACCGACACCAAGCTCGCCGGCGAGAAGCAGACCGCCTTCATGGGCGAGTCGCTGCGCGGCTCCCTGATGGGCGCCTACCAGGCGTGGGAGGTCACCTACCTGGTCACCGGCCTGGGCCTGGCCTTCCTCGGCATCGGCGCGGCCACCCTGGCCGTCACCGGCCTGACCGAGCTCTCCCGGCGCAAGATCCACGTCCCGAACACGATCGCCGAGCTCGCCGAGAACCCCAGCACCAGGACGCCGCTTATGTGAGCGGTGCTGGGGTGAGTGGCCCCTAAGCGGCCCGGCCGCCACGACAGAGAACTGTCGTGGCGGCCGGGTCCTTTTCAGGACCAGTACCGCATGGGCTTCTGAAACAGCACCGGATCGCACGCTGACGGAAGAACTCCGCCAGCTCCGTTTCGGACAGCTCGGTGACGTGCCGCATCGTCGGGAAGCTCAGTGTCGAGGTACGCGCTGCCCCGCGGTGCGGGAGGCGGATCCGGCGGAGTGCGGGGGACGGTACGTCCGCCGACCACGATGGTCGCAAGGGGGACCGCAGTGCTTCCCAAGTCCGGCAGTGAGGCCCAGAGTGCTCCGATGCTGACGTCGCTTTCGATGACCGCCGATCCGGTGGTCGTGGCAACCGCCTGGAAAGCGCCCTTGGTGTCTGGGCGGACGACGATGTCATGCAGAGCGGCCGCGGTGTCTCCGAGTTTGAGCCCGTGCCGGCTGAAGCTCCACGGGTTCGGGGCGTGAGCTGCTTGGATGGCCTGTCCGGCCTGGACGAGCGCGTCGCGCTCCTGCCGGGGAGTTGTGACCTGCCCCGTGTCCATGTCGGAGCGACAGCGTATGCCCGGTAGGCGGCGTCTCGTGATGGTTTCCCGCCACGAGACGCTGTGAAAGTCAGTGCTCGGGCACGATCGCGACCGGACACTGCGCGTGGTGCAGCACCGTGTGCGCGATCGCGCCGACCCGCATCCCGCCTTCGCCGTCGCGGTGGGCCCTGCCGCCGATGACCACGAGGTCGGCCAGCTCGGTGGCCTCCACCAGGAGCTTGGCCGGCAGTCCGGCGAGCACGTCGCTGGACACCTTCAGCTGCGGGTGCATCTCCTTCCACGGCGCCAGCGTCGCGGCGAGGCGTTCGCGGCCGTCGCGCAGTGCCGTGTTGCGCTGGTCGTGGGCGAACAGTCCGGTGCCGTAGGCGTACAGCAGCAGCGGGTCCTCCCACACGGTGAAGGCGTAGAGGTCGGCGTTGCGGCGCGCCGCCTCGACGAAGGCGAACTCCAGGACCTCCGGGCCGGTGGCCGGGTCGCCGTCCGCGTCGAGGGCGAGCAGCACGCGGTTCGTGGCCGGGTCGCGGTCGCCGCGGACGACCAGTACGGGGCAGTCGGCGTGCGCCAGCACCCGCAGCGACACCGAGCCGAGCAGCTGTCCGGCCAGGCCGCCGCGGCCCCGGCCGCCGACGACGAGCAGCGAGGCGAGGTTCGCCACCTCGGCCAGCGCCGGGGCGGCGGGCCCGGCTACGGCCGCGATCTGGAGGTGCAGTTCGGGCTGGTCGGTCTGGAGCTTGGTGGCCAGGCGCCGCAGCTGTTCCTCGGCGGCGTCGCGCAGGACCTGATTCGGCGTGTAGCCCGGCGGGAGGCCCTGCGCTATCGGGGCGTAGCCGTAGTAGGCGTGCGCCAGCCACAGTGCGGTCTCGCGCAGCTGCGCCTCGCGGACGGCCGCGGCGACCAGGTGGTCGCAGTGTTCGAAGTCGTCGATGCCGACGACCACGGGTCCGGTCATGATCGTGCTCCTTCGGGTCAGGGAATCAGGCTCCTTCCAGGCTCGTGCGGATCGGGCTGTTCGGTCAGGGCCGAAGGGCCTGGCACGCCGGTGTCATCGGGACTAGGAGTCCTTCGCGCACGGCAGGGCCCGAAGCTGACGAACTTCGGCACGTTCGAAGAAGCACGCGCCGGGAGCCGTTCCTACTGTGCTTCCTGGAATCCGGGTGCGAAACCGTGCTGGGCCTGGCCAGACCTTCGGACATCAGCGCCCTGACCTTGGAGGACTGCTGTGCCGCACATCGACTTGGGCAACGAGCTGCCCGGAATCCGATCCCTGTTCTCCTACCGGCCCGAGACCGCGAGGCCGATGAGTGAGTTGGCGGAGATCCTGCTCCGGGGGCCGAGCACGTTGGAGCGATGGGAGCGTGAGCTGATCGGCACCCACGTCTCCGGGCTGAACGAGTGCCGGTTCTGCACCGCCAGCCACGCCGCGTTCACCACGGCCCAGCTGCCGGAGGGCCTCGATCTGAACGTCATCCGCGCCGATCTCGGATCCGCCCCGATCAGCGACAAGCTCAAGGCGTTGCTTGAGATCGCGTCGGCGGTGCAGCGGGGTGGTCGGAGCGTCACTACCGAGCTGGTCGAGCGTGCGCGCGCGGCCGGGGCGACGGATCCGGAGATTCACGACACGGTGTTGATCGCGGCGGCCTTCTGCATGTTCAACCGGTACGTCGACGGCATGGCCACCTTCACGCCCGACGACCCGGCAGGCTATGCCGCCGGCGCCCAGCGGCTGGTGCGGGACGGGTACCTGCCCCTTGCCGGGGCTGCGCCCGCTCACCAGTCGGCGTGACGGGAACCCGGGCCACCCGGCCCTTCCGTCATTCGGCCTCGTCGTCGTCGCCGTGCGGGATGCGGCGACCGACGATGCGTTCTGTGATGACCTTGATGAAGTAGTTCCGTTCGCCGGGGGCCCATGGCTCGACGCCGAGCCGGCCCAGCCGGGTCTGCTCGGCCGGGTCGGTGATGAGCTTGGCGCGGCCGAGGAAGGTCACCATCCATCCGTCGTGCGCCTGCTCGTCGATCCGGTCGACTTCGAAGGCGACCACGGAGCCGGCGACCCCGGCGCCGAACATCGCGCCCTTGCGGGTGCGGAAGATGATGTCGCGGCCGTCGAGCTTGAAGTTGACGATGAAGACGGCCGGCAGGGCGTAGCGGCTGTAGACGATCCGCCCGACCGGCACCGTCTCAGCGAGGGCCAGCGCCTCGGCCTCGCTGAAGTGCTCCATGCTCTGTTCCACGGTCATGGTTCGATGGTCGCCATGGCCGGGAGTCCGCGGTAAGGGTCTTTGGACCCTGTTCGCCAGCCATACGGCCTGTTTCCCGGCGACTGCCCGCCGACTAGTCTGGCCGTGACAGGGATGCCGATGCGGGCCGTCGGCTCGCGCACCGTCCTGGAAAGGCGGCTCGGGGATGGCCGATCGAGAGCCGGACGAGCCGAGGAACGCACTGCTGCCGCAGTTGCGCTTCGACGAGCTGTTGGACGAGCTCATCTCCCGCGTGACCCAGATCCGGGCGACCCGGGACCGGGTCCAGCAGCTGCTGCAGGGCGTGCTGGCGGTTTCCGGCGGCCTGGAGCTGGACCAGGTGCTGTCCACCATCATCGCCACCGCCACCGAGCTGGTGGACGCCCGGTACGGGGCGCTCGGCGTGATCGACGGCCGCGGCGACCGCCTGGAGCGGTTCGTCACCGTGGGCCTGTCCCAGCAGGAGATCGACGCGATCGGGCCGTATCCCACCGGCATGGGGCTGCTCGGCCAGCTCATCCGGCATCCGGCGCCGCTGCGGCTGCCGGACATCGCCGGGCACGAGGCGTCGTTCGGGTTCCCCGACAACCATCCGCCGATGCGGACTTTCCTCGGTGTCCCGATCCGGGTCCGGGACAAGGTCTACGGCAACCTGTACCTGACCGAGAAACACGGCGGCGCGCAGTTCGACGCCGACGACGAGACCCTGCTGACCACGCTGGCCGCCGCGGCCGGCGTGGCGATCGACAACGCCCGCCTGTACGACGAGGCGCAGCGGCGCCAGCGGCGGATGGAGGTCACCGCGGAGCTGACCCGTGGTCTGCTCTCCGGTGCCGACAGCCGCGACGTGCTGGCCGTGCTGGTCGAGCGGGTGCGGGACATGGCCGGCGCCGAGCTGGTGCTGGTGATGCTTCCGGACGCCGCGTCGGAGAACCTGACGGTCCACGTCGCCGCGGGCCTCGGCGCGGACCGGGTCCGAGGCACGTCCCTGCCGATCGCGGACTCCGAGGTGGGCTCGGTGTTCGTCGCGGGCGCGGGGCACGCCGTGGTCGACGGCGAGCGGGAGCCCCAGCCGGTGTGGAAGAATCTCGGCCTGGGGCCGGCCTACATCGCACCGTTGGGCGCGGCCGGCAAGGTCCGGGGTGTCCTGGTCGCCGGCAAACGGTTCGGGGCCCTGCCGTTCGACGCCGTCGACACCCACATGCTGACCGAGGTCGGCGGGCAGGCCGCGGTGGCGCTGGAACTGGCCGACCGCCGTGCCGACGTTGACCTGCTGAACCTGTACTCCGACCGCGACCGTATCGGCCGCGACCTGCACGACCTGGCCATTCAGCGGCTGTTCGCCACCGGCATGACGTTGCAGTCGGTGCTGAAGATCACTGAGAAGCAGGCGGTGCGGGACCGGGTCAACAAGGCCGTGTCCGAGCTCGACGACACCATCAAGGTGATCCGCTCGACCATCTTCGCGCTGTCCGAGCACGCCACGACCGACGAGGTGCCGGGGCTGCGGTCGCAGGTGCTGCGGTTGTGTCAGGACGTTGCGGACCTTCTCGGCTTCAGCCCCGCGGTCCGGTTCACCGGACCCGTCGACTACGAGGTCTCCGACGCGGTGGCCGAGCATGCCTTGGCGGTCACCCGCGAAGCGCTGTCCAACGTGGCGCGGCACGCGAAGGCCACGAAGGTCGAGGTGGACGTGGCGACCGCCGACGGCTTCCTGGCGCTGCGGGTCGCCGACGACGGCGTCGGGTTGCCGGAGGGCGGGCGGCGCAGCGGGTTGGGCAACCTCGCGGAGCGGGCCGCCGCGCTGGGTGGGGAGTTCACGACCGGTCCCGGCGAGGAAGGCGGCACCGTCCTGGTGTGGCGGGTACCGCTGGACGACTGACGCCGGTGTCGAACCGCGTCCCGCAGGCCCTCAGCGGTGTCTCAGCGGTGTCTCAGTGGTGTCTCAGTGGTGTCGCGCCTGCTCGGACTTGATCTCGGAGACCAGCACCGCGGCCTGCACCCGGCGCGTGAGGCCGAGCTTGGCCAGCAGCGCGGAGACGTAGTTTTTCACGGTCTTCTCGGCCAGGAACATCCGCTCGGCGATCTGCCGGTTGGTCAGCCCCTCGCCGATCAGGTCCAGCACCTTGTGCTCCTGGGCGGTCAGCTGCGAGAGGGGGTCCTTTTTCTCGTCGGCGGCGCGAAGTTTGGCCATCACCTTGGCCGCGAGCCTCGGATCGAGCAGCGATTCGCCGCCGGCGACGGTCCGGACGGCGGCGACCAGGTCGGCTCCGAGGGTCTGCTTGAGCAGGTAGCCGGAGGCGCCGGCCATGATGGCGTCGAATAGCGCCTCCTCGTCGGGGAACGAGGTCAGCATCAGGCAGGACAGCTCCGGCAGCTTCGAGCGCAGTTCACGGCAGACCATCACGCCGTTCCCGTCGGGCAGCCGCACGTCCAGCACCGCCACCCGCGGCCGCAGCGCCGGCACCCGGGCCAGGGCTTCGGCGGCCGTGGAGCCCTCGCCGACGACGGTGAAGTCCGGCTCGTCCTCCAGCATGTCCTTCAGCCCGCGCCGGACGACCTGGTGGTCGTCCAGCAGGAACACGCCGATCTTGCCGCCGCTGTCGCCGTCCATGGTGCCGCCTCCTGTGAACCGGTCGCTCGTCCTGTTTCGAACAATAGGGTGCCGCGGGTTCGACGGGACGGGCCGAAAGTCCCTTGTTCTCGTCCCGCTCAGGGAGCCCCGCGCCGGAGGAAGACGACCTTGGTGTACGGCGCGAGCGGTATGTGCGGCGCGAGCGCGGACCGGACCGCGCCACGGATGTCGGCCCGGACCGTGGGCTGCAGGGCCGTGGCGGTGCTCACGTAGGCGGTCGCGATCCCGTCGCGCTCGATCACGGCGATGCGCGGCTGGTCGTCGTCCCAGTTCGCAGCCAGGGCGCGTTGGACGGCGAGTAGGACGTCACGGTAGGCATCGTGACTTTGCAGGGCGGCCTCCGGGGCCGGGGGTGCTTGGTCGTTGCTGGTGATGGTCATGGCCGTGATCTCTCTGTGGGTTCCTTCTTTCCCTCAAGAATCGTGCCGCCGGCCCGGACCCCTCAGAGGCTTTGATCCCCAGAGGTCCGGGCCGAACGACCCGTGCTTGGAGCGGGGAGACGCCGCCGGTCGGGGTTAGCGCGAATCGCGCGCCCGCCTCAGCCCTCTGTCGCTATGGCGGGCGATCAGGGGTGTTCAATGAAGAACGAGATGCCTGATCGAAGGAGGAACGCGTGAGCCTGGCGGTCCTCGCGTTGGTGCTGGCCGTCGGCCTGGTCGGCCCGCTGCTGGCCGCCTCGCCCCGAGGTGCCGTCCCGGTGGCGGTCGGCGAGATCGTGGCCGGGGTGGTCGTCGGCCGGACCGGGTTCGGGTGGGTGGACCCGAACGGGCCGGTGCTGGCCTTCCTGGCCCAGGCCGGGTTCGCCCTGATCATGCTGGTCGCGGGCAGCCATGTTCCGGTCGGTGCGCCGCGGCTGCGGCCGGCGTTGGGGCGCGGCGCGGTCCTGGCGGTGTTCACCGGGGTGTTGGCGGTGCCGGCTGGGCTCGGCGTGGCGGCCGTGTTCGGGACCGGGCACGGTTGGCTTTACGCGGTGCTGCTGGCGTCGAGCTCGGCCGCGCTGGTGCTGCCGGTGGTCCAGGACGCCGGGCTGTCCTCGCCGCCGGTGCTGGTGATGACGGCTCATGTCGCGATGGCGGATACCGCCGCGATCGTGCTGCTGCCGCTGGCCGAGCAGCCGTCGCGGGCCGGGCACGCGCTGCTCGGGGCGCTGGCGGTGGCGGGCGCCGGCCTGGCGGTGTTCCTGATCCTGCGCGAACTCCGGAGGCGGGGCTGGCAGCGTCGGCTGCACCAGCTCAGCCGGCGCCGGAATCTCGGGCTGGAGTTGCGCGAGCAGCTGATCATCGTGTTCGGGTTGGCCGGCCTGGCCGAGGCGGTCGGGGTGTCGGTGATGCTCGCGGGGTTCGCGGCCGGGTTGATACTGGCGGCTCAGGGCGAGCCGCGTCGGCTGGCCCGTCAGCTGTTCGCCGTGGCCGACGGTTTCCTGGGGCCGGTGTTCTTCGTCTGGTTGGGCGCTTCACTCCAGCTCGACGACCTGATCAAGCATCCCCGGCTGATCGGCTTGGCAGGGGCTCTGGTGGTGGCGACTGTCGCGGTGCACGCAGCCGCTCGCCTGCTGGGCCAGCCGCTGCCGCTCGCCGTGCTGGCCGGCGCGCAGCTCGGGGTGCCGGTCGCGGCGGTCACCATCGGGGAGCGGGCCGGTCTGCTGCGGACCGGGGAAGGCGGCGCGATCCTGACGGCCGCCCTGGTGGGCCTCGCGGTGACGGCCGGGGCCGCGGCGATCGCCGAGCGTGGTGCGAAGCGTGGGGATACGGGGTCGGGTGCCGTACACGGTGGCCCGGAGCCGGAGCCGGAGCCGGAGCCGGAGCCAGAGCCAGAGCCCGAGCCCGAGCCCGAGCCAGAGCCGGAGCCCGAGCCAGGTGCCGACCGGCCCGCCTGAACCGGGACTTCGGGCCCTGGGACGGGTCTGCCGGGGCGGCGAGTGTGGAAGCAGCGCGAACAACGCGCACGCTTGAACGCTCTGGAGGAATGATGAAGTCCACCGTCGTGGTCGGCTACGACCAGACCCCGCACAGCGAGGTCGCCCTCGAACAAGCCGCCCGCGAGGCGGCGATGCGCGGCGCGACGCTGAACGTCGTCACCGCCTTCCGCCGGCCGGACTCCTCCGGCTCGGCGCAGTCGGCCCAGGACGCGGATCCGCAGGACACCGCGCGCAAGACGGCCGAGGCCGTCGCGCAGCACGGCGTCGACCGGGTCCACGAACGCCGCCCGCAGGTACAGGCGACGCCGTACGCGCTCGTCGGCCCCGCCGGCAAGATCATCGCGCAGGCCGCCCACAGCGCGGACCTGCTGGTGCTCGGCAGCCGGGGCCAGGGCGGCTTCACCGGCCTGCAGGTGGGCTCCACCTCGATGCGCGCGCTGGCCGACGCTTGCTGCCCGGTCCTGGTGGTGCGCGGTGAGCCCGACGTCACCCACGAGCGCATCGTGGCGGCGGTGGACATCGACGAGTACTGCGAGCCCGTTCTCGACTTCGCTTTCGCCGAGGCCTCCCGGCGTGGCGTCCGGATCACGGTGATCCACGTCTGGGACGAGCCCTGGATCGTGTCCTACGGTCAGCAGGACCCTGGAATCGCCGACGACATCGCCCTCATCGAGCGCGAACGCGAAGACCGCTTGGCGGCGCTGATCCAGTCCGTCCAGCACCGCTACCCGGGAATGCAGCCGTTCCACCAGGTCGCCACCGGCTCGGCCGGCCGCCTGCTGGTCGAGGCCGCAGAGCGCGCGGATCTGATCGTGACTGGTGCCAGGCGCCACGGCGAGGGCCGGCACGGGATGCAGATCGGGCCGGTCACGCAGACGCTGTTGCACCACGCCGCGTGCCCGATCGCGGTGGTGCCGGTGTCGTAACGGTGCTGGTCACGTGGCTGGTCACCCGACCGGCCACCCGATCACCGCCGCCCCGGCGCCCAGCACACCAGCGGCGATCAGGGCGCTGACGACGCCGCGCCGCGCCACCAGCAGCCACCCGGCTGCCGCGGCCAGGATCCCGAACTGCCACAGGTGCTGGAGCGCCGCCGCCAGCGGGATTGCCGACCCGGCGATGGCGCCGACGACGGTCGGGCCGGCCCCGGTGAGGAACGCCTGAACCCTGGCATCGGCGCGCAGCCGGTCGAAGTGCGAGGCGCCGCCGACGACGAACAGGAACGACGGCCCGAACGCGACCAGCGCGGCCAGCAGCCCGCCGCCGACACCGGCGGCGGCGTAGCCCACGACGGCGACGGTCTGCACCACGGGCCCCGGGGTGACCTGGCCCAGCGCCACCGCGTTCAGGAACTGGGCGTCGCTCATCCAGTGGTAGGTGTGGACGGCGTCGTGCTGCATCAGCGGGATGATGACGAACCCGCCGCCGTAGGACAACGCGCCGACCTTGAACGCCACCCACGCCAGCGCGAGCAGCCCGCCGGTCGCGGGGGCGACGGCCGCCAGCGGCAAAGGCGCGACGCCCCGGCCGCTGCGGGGACGCCGATCTCCGGTGCGCACCGCGACCTCCACCAGGCCGGTGCCGATCATCACCACCACCAGCCACGGGCCGACCAACACCGCCGCTGTGGCGCCGAGGACGGAGTAACAGATCCAGCGGGCCCGCGCGGATCGACTCGTCCCGGCACGCTTCCAGCTGCCTGGGACCAAGCCCCAGGCCGCGTGCACTGCCACCGCGGCGACCGCCGCCCCGGCTCCGGCCGCGGCGCCGCGCACCGCCAACGGCGGATGCCCGGCCAGGAACAGCGCCGCCAGCACGAGGATCAGCACCAGGCCCGGCACGATGAAACACACGCCGCCGACGACCGCCCCGGCGACACCCCGCAGCCGCCACGCGGTGTAGATCGCCAGCTGCGTGGAGGCGGGCCCCGGCAGCAGGTTGGTCGCGGCGACCCCGTCCTCGAAGTCGGTCTCGCTCAGCCACCCGCGCCGCTTGACGCACAGCTCGCGCAGCAGGGCGATGTGCGCGGGCGGCCCGCCGAAGCCGACGCAGCCGATCCGGCCCCACTCGCGAGCGATGGTGGCCAGGCCGGGGTCGCTCGGGCGACGCGGTGTCGCTTCTGCTCCGCCGCTCAAGTCTGTTCCCTGCCTCTACCAGCCGATCGCGGGATCCGATATCGCCAGGACGCTATATCACCGGCGGCCTCGGCGGATCTGGAAGGACTCTTGAACGGCCCTTAGCCGGGCCTTAGCATTCCGGCGGCGGTACTGGCGGCCATGAACTCGTCCGGCGACCGTGAAGCACTCCGTGACTCGCAGCTGCATCGGTTCTCGACGCCGACCTGGCGGACCGTGCAAGTGGGTCTGGCGGCGACCTTCGTTCTGACTTCGGCGATCTCCCATGAGGCGAAGGTTTCGGCGGCCGGCACCGACACATCGGCGGCCCAGGGGAACTCAGCGACGACGACGGCGGCGGCACTCCTCAGTGCGACAGCGGCCGACCGGTCTACAGCAGTGCGCGTTCGACGCGTTCGATCGTGCTTTCCTCGATGGCGGACTTCTGGTCGACGTGGCACGAGGAGCGGACGAGGCGTTCGGCGAGCAGGTGCGCGGCGATTTCGGCCTCCTGCTCCTGGACGTCGTCGTAGGTGGTGCGCATGAGCATGTCGCGCACGATCTCCGGATCGAGGTTGGGGAAGAGCGACTTGGCGCTCGTGTCGTCCAGCAGCCCGGCGCCGTGGTGGCCGCAGACGATGTGGCCGAGTTCGTGCAGGATGATGTGTTCCTGCTGGGCGCTGGTGGTGTTGGTGTCGTAGAAGATGAGCTCTTCTGTTTCGGCGGCGACCCATATCCCGCACGGATACCAGGCGGGCATGGGCATCGGGACCAGCACGATCGAGCGGCTCCGGTGCTCCTCGAGCGTTCTGCGCAAGGTGGTCAGGTCGGACGGCTTGGGCAGCGCGAGATCCACGATGTGCTGTTCGCAGCGCTGCCGCAGACGGCGCAGGTGCTTGCGGCGAGCCGGACGGGCCGCGGAGGTGTCGATTGACTTCGACGGCCAGCCGGAGGCCGTTGAGATCCTGCCGGATCGTGGGAACCGGGTCACCACGCTAACCTCCCAAAGCGAACGCGCGATACTTCCGAGTGATGGTGATTCGTTTGCGGCGGGCTCCGATGTCAGCTGTTTAGCATGACAGCGGGCCTTCGGAACGTGCGATCAGGGTTTTCCTATCGCCACAGGCATGCGTGAAAGTTCACGTTCCGTTAACCACGGACCCCTGCGGCCGTGCTACCTGCCCCACAGCGTGCCAGGGCATTGAGTTACTGCCTGGAAACGTAATAGACGGAGAAAAGTGCCGTCAACGTTGTTGCGATTCCGTGACCATCGAACAAATCCGGGCCGAACTAACCCTACCCTTCCCCCGGTATTTGTTTGATACTTCAATATTCGATCAGTCGGCGGACGTCATTCGTCGCGGGAGCGCGTCCCCGTAGGTGTGTCCCGTGGCGGGCCTGAGCAGTGCTCGAAGTGTCAGGGTGCATCAAACGATCCGCGGGCGCCCCGGCCTCCGTGCTTGAGGAAGTCGCGCTCGGCGTCGGTCGGCGCCAGTTCGGCGGCTTGCTGATATGCGGCGGCGGCCTCGGTGCTCCGGCCCAGCCGGCGCAGCAGATCGGCGCGGGTGGCGTGGAACCGGTGGTAGTTGTCGATGTCCAACTCCTCCACCAGGGCAAGTCCGGCGGCGGGACCGTGTACCTCTGCGACGGCGATGGCGCGGTTGAGGGCTACGACAGGTGTGGGAGCCATTGCCAGCAGCTGGTTGTACAGCGTGAGGATCTGCGGCCAGTCGGTCTGTTCGGCGGTGGGGGCGTCGGCGTGCACGGCGTTGATGGCTGCCTGCAGCTGGTACGGGCCGGGTTCGTTGCGGTTGATGCAGCTGCGGATGATTCCCTGGCCTTCGGTGATCAGGGCTCGATCCCATCGGGCGCGGTCTTGGTCGGCCAGGAGAACCAGGGTGCCGTCGGGCCGCGTTCGCGAAGCGCGACGGGATTCGGTCAGCAGTAGTAGCGTGAGCAGGCTGGCCACTTCGGGTTCGTCGGGCATGAGGGTGGCCAGGATTCGTGCGAGGCGGATCGCCTCGGGGCACAGACCAGGTTCGGCCGGTGCGTCCAGCCCGGTGGTGTAGACGAGGTAGACCACGGCCAGTACCGGGCGCAGGCGGTCGGGCAGTTCGTGGTCGGCCGGTACGCGGTAGGGGATCCGTGCGGCCTTGATCTTGCGTTTGGCGCGTACCAGGCGTACCGCCATCGTCTGCTCGGCGACCAGGAAGGACCTGGCGATCTCCTTGGTCGATAGACCGCATAGCAGTCGGAGGGTGAGGGCGACCTGCGCCTCGACGGAAAGCGCCGGGTGGCAGCAGGTGAAGATGAGCCGCAGCCGGTCATCGGGCACGGACCCTGTCACCTCGGGGCCGCCGGGGTCTTCGTCGCAGGGTGAGAGCACCGCGGCCTCCCTGAGTAGTTCCCGTCCGCGGGTCTCGCGGCGCAGGCGGTCGATGGCGCGGTTGCGGGCGGTCGTGGTGATCCAGCCGCCGGGGTTGGGCGGCAGTCCGTCGCCGGGCCATTTGGCCAGGGCGACCGTGAACGCCTCCTGGACTGCGTCCTCGGCGATGTCGATGTCGCCGAACAGGCGGATCAACGCGGCCACCGAGCGGCCGGACTCCTGGCGGAAGATCCGGCCGACGTCGGTCTGGTCGGGCCCGGGTGCGGGTGCGGCGTCGCGTTCGCCCATGCCGTCAGGCTCCGGGCTCGTCCCAGAACGGGCGGACCTCGATCGGCCGGCCGATGAGGTCGCTGGTCCTGGTCGCCCAGCCCAGCGCGGCGTCCAGGTCCTGGGCCTCGATGATGTAGAAGCCGCCGAGGTGTTCCGGGGATTCGGCGAACGGGCCGTCGGACCGACAACAGGTACTTCGCCATGGTGGACCTCCTCGCGCTGAGCGGGCTCTTCCCGCCTCTCACCTCTGCTACGAACGGGCCCTGCCCAGATTGACACTCTGCGGGGAGAACCGCTCGCAGTGGACTGGCGGGTTTCGATCGCCACGCGATACTCTCATTATAGAAGTACTATCCCGTTAAGAAAGGAACCGTCGCCATGGACGCCAGCGAGCTCTTCCGCACCTACCTCGACCGCTTCACCTCCGGCGACACGGCCGGCGCCGCCGAGCTGCTCACCGACGACTTCCGATTCCACGGGCCGATCCTGCGATCCGAGGGCAAAGCAGCCTTCCTGGCCGGCTCGGCACAGCTGGGCCCGATCATGCGCGGCGTCCAGATCCACCAGCAGTGGCAGGACGGCGACCAGGTCTGCTCCTTCTACGACTTCAAGATCGAGACTCCGGCCGGGGCCGGGTCGATCCCGATGGCCGAATGGAACACCGTCCGCGACGGCAAACTCGCCTCCGCGCGCCTCATCTTCGACACCGCGGCCATGGCCGCACTGATGCCGACCGCCTAGACAGGGACGCCGCGATGCCAAGCAAGCCCTGGACCGGCTACGGGCGGTTCTGTCCGCTGGCCCGCGGGCTGGACGTGATCGGCGAGCGCTGGACGCTCGTGATCGTCCAGGAGCTGCTCAAACAGCCGTACCGCTACGGCGCCCTGCTGGACCGGCTGCCCGGGATCAGCACCAGCGTCCTGGCCGACCGGCTGCGCCGCCTGGAGCGAGCCGGCGTGGTGGCACGGGAATCCGGTGTTGTCGGCGCCGGCGTGATGTACACGCTCACCGCCCGCGGCCGGGAGCTGGAGCAGGCCCTCGGCGCTCTGCGCCGATGGGGCGTGGGATTCCTGGCCGATCCGACAGCCGACGGCTCGGACCGCCAGAACTTCGACGTCACCTACGTCCAGGGCATCGAGACGCTGGCCGACGGCCAGTTCCAGCTTGTCGTCGACGACCGGCCGGCGACCCTGTACTTCACCGCGGGGCGGCTGCGCCAGGAACCCGGAGCCGCGCCCGGGGCGGAGCTGATCGTGCGGACGGATGCGGAATTCCTGGACCGCTGGGCTGCGGGCGAGGCGGGCTGGGACGAGGGCCGCGCCTCCGGCGAAGTGAGCGTCGAAGGCCCCGCTGCGGCGTGGCCGCGTTGGCTGGCCGCCACCGGCTACCTCCTACGGGTCGAGCCGGACCCCGGCGACGGCCTCGTGATGGAAGAAGGCAGACATGACTGAGCAGCCCACCCACTTCTTCCGGGAGGCCAGTGCCGCCGCGCTCGCCAACGCGGACGTGACGACCGGCACGATGATGGGCTTCCCCTGCCTCCGCCGCGCGGGCGCGTTCTTCGCCTCCTGCGACCACCGCACGGGCGATCTCATCGTCAAGCTTCCCCGCGACCGCGTCGAGGAGCTCATTGCCGCCGGTGCGGGGAAGCCGTTCGCTCCTGCGGGCAGGACCTTCCGTGAATGGGTTCTGATCGACGACCGCGACGAGACCCGCTGGGCCGAGCTGATCGACGAGGCCCGGGCCTTCGCCGGCGGGAAGCTCTGAGCGAGCGGTGATTATCGGGCGCGCCGAATGTGCCTGAACAGGGTCAGGTCGGATCGCCGCTGAGCATCGAGTACATGATCATGTCCCGACGCTCCGTACCCACCCGCTGCCAGCTGCGGAGCAGGCCTTCGCGCTGGAACCCCACACGCTCCGCCGTCCGCTGCGAGGCCACGTTCCACGGCTCGACGTAGAGCTGGAGACGGGGAATCTGCAGGTCGCCGAGGGCCCAGGCGGCGACCGCCCGGAGGGCTGCCGCGCCGGCTCGCTGCCCGCGTGCCGAAGCGACCACCCAGTAGCCCAACGAGGCGCGGCCCTCGTTCACGTCCTTCAGCCACAGGCCGACGTTCCCGACCGGCCTGCCGTCTTCGACCCGCTCGATGACGAACGGGTACCCGCCGCCGGAAGACGCCTTCTTCCACTGCCGCCGGACGAAGGCCTCGCCTGCCTCCTGCGTGTACGCCGAGGGAACAGTCGTGATCAGCGGGATGAGATCGTCGTCCGACGCCTCCTGGACCAGCGGGAGATCGCCGAGCTCCCAGGCGCGGAGCAGGAAGTCGTCGCCCGCGACCAAGCGTGGGACGTCCAGAGCGGTAACCATGATCACCACCATGGCGGAAGCGCCGCCCTGGGCGCGTCCCGTCCTTGGGGCCGGGCTCGCCGAGGTGCGCGGGCCCGCCTCAGGTGCTAGATGGCGTCCACGCTCCGGAGCTCGTTGGCCATCGCCTGTCGGCGTTCGGCGGGGAGCTGGCTGAGGCGCGGGAACTCGTCCCGCTCCTCGTGGGCGGCGTGCGCGAGGACGGCTTGGTGGAACGCCTCGAGCTTGGCGTCGAACTGCGAGTGGCCGGTGCCGAGCTTCTTGAGTTCGGCGATCCGCTGATCGGCTTGCCGTTCCTCCGCGATGCAGGCCATGGCGACCAGGTCGCCGCCGTCGTGCTTGGCGGCGCGCGTCACGGGGTGCACCACCTGCTGCTCGCCGCTTTCGTGGGCGTGAAGTAGGGCGGCGAGCTCGCCGAACAGCTGTTCCTTGGTATCGCCGGAGGCCGCCTGCACCCGGGCGAACGTCTCCTTGATGTGCTCATGCTGGGCGAGGAGGACCTCGACGATGTCGGCACCACCCGGCCGGCCGGTCTGGGTGCCGGTCTGAGTGTCGGTCTTGGCGCCGGTCTCGGCGCCGCGCTGCTCGATGAACTTCTTGAACCGTGCCGTGTCAGCCTTGATCTGGTGGCCGTCCATCCCGAGGGCGCTGCCGACCTTCTCCACCAGGCCCTGAGGCTCCCAGGCGAGGTGCACGGTGACCCTGGTCTCGGTGTCGCCGAGCCGGTGGAACGTCACGACTCCGGCATGGCTAGTGTCCCCGTCGGTGCTCTTCCAGGCGATGCGCTCGTCCGGGTGCTGTTCGGTGATCTCGGCGTCGAACTCGCGCCGTGCCCCGCCGACGTTCGTCACCCAGTGGCTGTGCCGGTCGTCGATCCGGCTGATGGACTCGACGCCGTTCATGAACTCCGGGAACGACTCGAACTGCGTCCACTGGTGGTAGGCGGTGTTGATCGGCACGTTCACGTCGACCGATTCGGTCACGTCACTCATTTGGCGAGCCCCTTGCCTCGTTCGTGCGAAGCCTCCTGCTGCCCGTGCCGCACAACCACAAACAAGTCCGTCGCCGTGCTGGGGAAACAGGCCGCGAGGACAAGGCGCTCGGCGGGCGCATGTTCCTGGCGGTTGTGGGCAGCGATGAGGGCGTCCCGCTATCCGGGACTCGATGGAAGGACGGCCGCCATGAGTGCAGCCAGCAAGGTCAAGGACGCCGCCAAGAAGGTCAAGGCCAAGGCCGGGGGTGCCGGCCGGGACGCCAAGGGCCGGTTCAAGACGAGCGACGGCGCGGCCGCGGGCGATACGCGCACGCCGGCGGAGGGCACGGCAGGCCAGGTCATCGGCAAGGTCAAGAAGACCGCCGGCAAGGCCGGCGCGGCGACGCAGGATGTTGCCAAGCGCGCCGCCGCCGGTACGAAGAAGAAGGCGAAGCCGGCGGCGAAGTGAGGTCGGGCGGGCGAACGCCGATGGTGCCGGCCGAACGAGGCTCTGCGACGACGTGAGATCGGTGGTGCCGGACCGCGTGCGGGCGATCGAACACTCCGCTCGGCCCGGCACCACCTGAGCGTCCTCGCGGGTCACGAATCCGACTCCGGTCGCTCCTCGTCGCTCTCCGACGGGGCTCACGCCGCTCTGGACTCCAGTGGCGCCTGACAGTTAGCAGGCCAACCGAGGTGGAGCCCGGTGGCGGGAACGTCTGAAAGAGAACTGGCCGAAAAACAACCCGGGCAGGGGTTCTGATGCGCCGGTTCGGCAACCCGGGATCGGCGAACCACTTCCGGATCTGGCGGGGATCAGGGTGCCGGCCGGGCGGCGGATACCGGCGTCGACGCCGTCACTGCTTCTTCTCGTCGTGGCCGCCGAAGCCCTTGCGCATCGCGGACAGGGCCTTGTCGGCGAAGTCGTCCAGGCCGCGTGAGGCGAATCGCGAGTACAGCGCGGTGGTGAGCACCGGTGCGGGGACGCCTTCGTCGATGGCTGCGATCGATGTCCACCGGCCCTCGCCGGAATCGGACACGTGTCCGGCGAACTCCTCCAGATTCGGGGACTGGGCCAGGGCCGCCGCGGTGAGGTCCAGGAGCCAGGACTCGACGACGCTGCCCCGGCGCCACACCTCGGCGATGGCGGCGATGTCCAGGTCGTACCGGTAGAACTCCGGCTGCTCCATCGGCGCGGTCTCGGCGTCGCCGCCGGCCGTGTCTTTGCCCGCGTCGGCGTGACGCAGGATGTTGAGTCCCTCGGCCAGGGAGGCCATCATCCCGTACTCGATGCCGTTGTGGACCATCTTCACGAAGTGCCCCGCGCCGGAAGGGCCGCAGTGCAGGAACCCGTGTTCGGCGGGTTCGGGCTGTCCGGTGCGTCCCTGGGTACGGGGCTTGCTGTCGATGCCGGGGGAGATTGACAGGAAGATCGGGCGCAGCCGGTCCACAGCGTCCGCGGCGCCTCCGATCATGAGGCTGTAGCCGCGCTCCAGTCCCCACACGCCGCCGCTGGTGCCGCAGTCGATGAGGTGGACGCCGCGCTTCGCCAGCTCGGCGGCGCGCGCGATGTCGTCGCGGTAGTAGGAGTTGCCGCCGTCGATGACCGTGTCCTGCGCGGTCAGGTGCGAGGCCAACTCGTCGACGGCGGTGCCGGTGATCTCGCCGGCGGGCAGCATCACCCAGACCGCCCGCGGCGGGGACAGCTTGCCGGCCAGGTCGGCCAGCGACGAGGCCGCGGTCGCGCCCTCCTTCTCCAGCGCCGCGACCGCGTCCGGGTCGCGGTCGAACACCACGCAGGAGTGGCCGTCGCGCATCAGGCGGCGGGCGATGTTCGCCCCCATCCTGCCGAGCCCCACCATGCCGAGCTGCATCGGTTGTCGGGTTGTCATCGTCGCTCCAGGTGTCGTTCGGTCGGGGCATCTTGCGAACGCGGTGGTTCGCGGGACTCACAGTGCCCAGCGTCCTTGAGCACAAACGACCGGCTGTCACCACGCTCTGCTCGCTGCCCGAGGTGGTGGCGGCGCCGGGATCCCGCGGCGAGCACGCGTTGTTCGTCGCGGACGTGGCGCCACTCGCGCCGGGCGCTGTGGAACGCACGGTGCGAAGGATTCTGAGCCGGGGCCGCCGAACTCCTTCGGTCAGAGCGCGTCGCGCAGTGAGCTCCGGCCGGCTCGCCACGCACCGATCAGCTGGTCGGCGAGGCGTTCCTCCAGGAACCCGGTGGCTGCGGCCCCGAATGCCAGGTCGGCCGCGAGTTCGGGCTCGTCGGCGAGCAGGCCGCCGGCGATGTCGTGGCGGGCGATCTGCTCGTGTACGGCGTCGGCCTCGATGTGCTCGGCGTAGAACAGCACCGCGGCCGGTCCGGCGCCGAGGCGCTCCATCGCTTGGACGATGCGTCTGGACGCCGGTGAAGAGGTGACCTCCAGCGCCGCGAAGTGGCCTACGAGGGCGCCGCGCAGGCTGCGGTGCAGGGCGAACAGCGACATGACGTTCGCGGTCGCCAGGACCTCGGCCGAGCCGGCGTTCAGGTAGCGGCCGTAGTGCGGATCCAGCCCCAGGTCGGTCATGAGGTTGGCGAACAGGGTCGCGTGCATCCGCTCGGGGCGTCCGCCACCGAACTCGTCGAACTCCACCGCCATCATCGAGGCCTTGGCGCGGCCGGTCAGCCGGGGGATCACCCACAGGTGCGGGTCGGCCTCCTTGAGGTGGTAGAGGGAACGCTGCGCCGCGTATTCGCGCAGATGCCACAGCTCTCCGTGGTCCTTGAGGAAGTAGGAGACTCCGTAGCCGTCGACGGGGTCGACCAGCATCCCGGCCAGCGCCGTCTCGAGATCGTCGGCCCGCGGTGCGTCGGCGCGCAAGGCGGCCAGGAACCGCTGCTCCAACGCCGCTCGCAGCCGAAGCAGGGCCGGGTCCCACTCCCATCCGTCATCGACGTCTTCGAAGCCGCGGTAGTGCAGCTCGTAGCACAGGTGGAGAGCGAGCTGGAGGTCCTCGCCATAGGGATCGGCCCGGTCGGCCGCCGCCGGGTCCGGGAGCTTCCCGCCTCCCTGGTAAGCCCGCACCACACCGGCCGACAGGTCACCGCGATGCGCGGGAAGCCGGGGTCTCGTCGAAGTCAGAAGCATGTTGATCACCAGTCTCGTCCGTCTCCCGGTGAACACGCCCCGAGGATCGATTGTTGATCACCGGGTGACCGCGCCACCGGGTTCCAAACCGGAATCGCGCCGTGTGATCGCTCAAACCGTGATGGAGCCGGGTCGGGCCGGCTGGGTCGGTCGGACCGGCTGGGTCGGTCGGGCCGGCCGGACTCCGACCCGTCGTCCGCACCGTCATCCGCACCGTCATCCGCACCGTCGATCAGGGCGTCACCGCGGTGCGGGCCAGGTTGTCCACGACGTCCGCCAGCGACGACCGCGCGGCGAACCAGGCCCGCTGCCGTTCCGCACCCGTTCGGTGCGCGTACACGGCATCCATGAGCCGGTAGGCGAGGTCGACGTCTCCGGCGGCCCGAAGGCCCGGCAGGGCGCGATCGGTCAGCTCGGCCAGTCGGGTGGTCATCGGGACGCGTTCGCCGGCCGGGTTCGCGGCGAACGCGTCCATCCCGTGCCGTGCCGCCTGGTCGTGGGCGTCGACGAGCTGCGCGTCGGCGATCTGCTCCGGCTTCACGCCGGCGCGGACTTCGGCCAGCACCGTGGTGGCCAGGGCCCGCACCAGGACCGCGACCAGCATCGTGACGTCCAGGTCGGCGTTGACGTCGGTGACCCGCACCTCCAGTGTCGGCCACCGATCCGACGGCCGCGCGTACCACAGCAGCATCTTGCGATCCAGGATCGTCCCGGAGGCGACCAACCCGGCCACGGCCGCCTCGTATCCGGCCTCGTCCAGCGCCGGTGCCGGCCCCACGGTCGGCCACCGCCGGTAGTCCATCCCGCGCCAGCTGGCGCAGCCCCGGTCGCGCCCCGCGGAGAACGGCGAGTTCGCTGCCAGCGCCTGGACCACCGGCAGCCACGGACGCAGCCCCGCCGACACCGCCAGCGCCTCGCCCGGATCTACCGTTCCCACATGGACGTGACAGCCGCTGAGCTCGCTGTCCGAACTCGCCACCAGCGAGGCGAACCGTGTCGCCATCCGGTGGTAGCGCGGCTCGTCCATGACGGCCAGTGAACCGGGTGTGAGAACCGCGGTGCCCGAGGCCACCAGCAGGCAGCTGGCGTCGGCGGCGGCGTCGGCCGCGATCCGGCGCGCCTCGGCGAGGTCTGTTCGCAACTTCGCCGCCGACAGATGCGGTTTGCTGTTGATCTCCACCTGCGTGGCGTAGAACTCCTGCTGCGCTCGCGGCCCGAGCTGGCGCGTCATCTTCTCCAGCACTTCCGGCGCCCGGGGGACCGTGATGCGCGAGGAGGCGTCCGCGAGGACGAACTCCTCCTCCACGCCGAACGTCAGTACCTGCTCGATGCGAAGCGGCACAGCCATCAGAGCCTCCAGAACGTCTCTCGCGGGATCACATCGATGGCGCCGTGGCGCAGACCTGGCTGAGCGGTACCGCCAACAGGCACCAGACACGTTTGCCGCCACGCTCGGCGAACTGGACTCCCCATTCCTGGGCGATCCGCGCGACCACCACCAGGCCGCGACCGCCGGTCTCCCGCCGCGCGGCGGGGGTGATGCGGGGTTCGCCGGGCCCGTCGTCGTACACCCCGACTTCCAGCCCCGCTCCGGTCAGCTCCAGATCGACGGACATCTCCGTGCCGGCGCCGTGCTGCACCGCGTTGGTGACCAGCTCGCTGATGACGAGCCGGCCGTCCTCACCGTATTGTTCGGCACCTTCGGCGCCGACGAATCGCGTCAGGAATTCTCGTGCCCTACCCGGCGCGCCCGGCACCGGCGCCAGCTGTATCGCAGCGCCGGTCGGACGGTCGGATTTCTCAGTCATTTGCTCCGCATGCCCAAAGGCCGGAATTCAACACGTGCGCGGTATCGGTCTTTTGCAAGCCGGTATGGCGAGACGCTTTTCCGGACGGATTCTCGGGAATTGGTCTTGCCCGCGCCGGGTACCCAATTCGTTGCGGCCAAACGGAACCTGAGTGAAGGAATATCGGTGCTAGTTCGGGATCGGGGTGTTCTGCACGGCGCGCAGTTCCTTGGTTGTAGGCGGTGCTGACAGGCACGTTCACGTCGACCGATTGGGTCACGTCACTCATGGAGCCTCCATCGCGGTTCTTGGCTTCGTGAACCCGCTCCCGGCCGGGGTCGGGGGCCAGACGGGTGCACCGGCTGGTGCACGGCGTGACGCCGCTCTGCCCGTGCCGCGTGTCCGACTACCGACAGGCCAAACAAACGCCGGTCTCATTTCACCTGTTTCGAACCGCCGCGACTGCTCACAAGGCCCATCGGACGGTTCCGCGGGTTCCAGGGCCGCCAGAATTCCGGTTCGTTGTCGGAGCCCTGTGGAGAAGGAGGCCAGGCGATGGGTGTGATTCTGGCCCTGATCGTGTTCGTCCTCTGGCTGATCGGCTTCGGTATCCGCGGCGGTGCCGCGGCCGGGTCCGGCGGCCGGCGCCGGTGGTACGGCCGCTGGTGACTCTGCGGTGACGCAGACCGATTCGGCGCGGTGGCGGTTCAGGTCAGGTCCGCCGCGGTGGCCTCGGCCGCGGTCGCATGGACCGTGAAGACCTGGTCCAGTCCGGCGAGCTTGAAGGTCCGGGTGACGCGGCCGGGCACCGCGGCCAGAGCCATCGGGGCTTCGGCGGCGGCGGCGAGTCTTTGGGCGACCAGCATGGCGGTGATGCCGCTGGAGTCGCAGAACGTCAGGCCGCTCAGGTCGATGACCAGGCCGTGGTCCGGGCCGAGTGCCAGCGCCTGTACCGCGGCGTGCAGCTGCGGTGCGGTGCGGAAGTCCAGGTCTCCCGCCAGCGCGAGGACGTGCCGGGCGCCGTCGGTGCGTGTGGCGATGGTCAGTTCCCTCACTGCGATGCTCCATCTGCCGGCCGCGACGTTGCCGCCGACACGCTCAGCGCCAGCAGCGCGGTGTCGTCGTCCAGGCCGTGGCCGAAGGAGTCCAGCAGGTCGGTCAGTGCGTGGATGAGGTCTGGTGCGGTCGTGGGTGCCAGCCGGGCCGCGAGGGCCAGCAGCGCTGTCTCGCCGTACCGGTCGTCGTGCGCGGCGGGGTCGGTCGGGGCCTGCGTGTTGTGCGCCTCGGTGAGTCCGTCGGTGTACAGCAGCAGTGTGTCCCCGGGGCCCAGGTGCACCGTGGTGGTGGCGATGTCGACATGCTCCAGGACCCCGATGAGCTGGCCGCCGGGGGTGGGCAGGTAGGTGGCGGTGCCGTCGGCGGCCAGCAGCAGGGCCGGCGGGTGGCCGCCGCTGGCCAGGGCCGCGGTGTAGCCGTCGCCGTGCGGGGTGAGCAGCCCGAACACGACAGTGCAGTACCTCACGTTCGGTCCGCGGAACTCCTGGTTGAACACGGAGTTCACGTTGGCAAGCACTTCGGCGGGTTCGGAGTCGAACACCGCCGCCGAACGCAGTGCGTACCGCGCCAGCGAAGTCACCGCTGCTGCGGCCGCGCCCTTGCCGCACACGTCGCCCAGGAAGAGCCCCCACCTGCCCGCGGGCAGCGGGAACAGGTCGTAGAAGTCGCCGCCGACCTCTTCGATGGAGGCGATGTGGTAGTGCGCGGCGACCTGGGTCCCGGCCGGGGCGGCCAGCACCGGCGGGAGCAGGGTGCGTTGCAGCGTGGCGGCCAGGCGCTGGTAGCGCTCGCTCCGGTCCTCGGCCAGCAGCCGGGCCTTGTCCGCCTCGGCGTGGGCCGTCTCCGCCCCGGCCTGGGCCGTCTCGGCCTCCTGACGGGCCCGGAGCAGCTCGGTCTCGTAGGCGCGGCGGTCCCGGGCGTCGAAGACCGTGGTGCGGATCAGCAGCGGGTCGCCGCCGGCCCCGCTCTTGACGACCGAGCTGACCAGGACCGGCATGCGCTCGCCGGCAGCCGTCCTGAGCTCCAGGGCGATCCCGTTGACCTGGCCCTGCAGCTGGAGCAGCGGGGCGAAGTGGGTCTCGTGGTAGAGCCGGCCGCCGACGGTCAGCAGGTCGGCGAAGCGTTTGCGGCCGACGACGTCCTCCCGGCGGTAGCCCAGCCAGTCCAGCAGCGTGGCGTTGATCTTGGCGATGGAGCCGTCCAGCATGGTGGACAGGTAGCCGCACGGGGCGTGCTCGTACAGGTCGTCGGTGCTGTCCTCCAGCAGAGCGGAGAACTCGGCCCGCTCATCGTCGTCGCGGCCGCGATCCGCTGCGCCGGACCCCGATGCCGGTCCCGGCGAAGCCATCAGCGACCGCTCTCGGTGAACTCGATGATCACCTCGGCGGTGGCCTCCGGCGCGCTGAGCTGTGGGCAGTGCCCGGTCGCGTCCAGCGTGACCAGGGTGCTGCCGGGGACCTCCGCGTGGACGAAGGCGCCGACCTCCAGTGGTGCGATCGCGTCCCGGGAGCACTGCAGCACCAGCGTCGGTACGGTCACCCCGGCCAGGTCGGCGCGGTGATCGGACAGGAACGTGGCGCGGGCGAAGGAGCCGGCGATCACCGGATCGGTGCGGCAGAAGCTGTTGGTCAGCTCCGCCCCCAGCTCGGGACGCTCCGGATTGCCCATGATCACCGGTGCCATGGCCTGCGACCAGCCCAGGTAGTTGCTGTCCAGCGACGCCAGCAGCTCCTCGATGTCCGTCGCGCTGAAGCCGCCGCGGTAGGAGTCGTCGTCGATGTAGCACGGGGACGGCGTCAGCAGCACCAGCTGCGCGAACAGCTCCGGCGCGCGCGCCGCGGCCAGCACCCCGATCATCGAGCTGACCGAGTGCCCGACGAAGGTCACCGGCCCCAGCCCCAGGTCGCGCAGCACGTCCAGGACGTCGTCGGCGTACCCCGCGAGCGTCGCGTGCCGCTCCGGACTCCACGCGGACAGGTCCGAGCCGCCGGCCCCGACGTGGTCGAACAGCACCACCCGGAAGCGTTCGGCCAGCGCCGGCGCCACCAGCCGCCACATGTTCTGGTCGCATCCGAACCCGTGCGACAGGACGACCACCGGGGCGTCCACGCGCCCGATGACCGTGACGTTGTTGCGCGAGCGGATGTCCATCACCCGACCATCGTGCCACCGATTCGCGGCACGTCGCGCCACATGGATCCAGGCGGCACCGGCACGCTGCGGCGTTCCACGCAGCGAGTTGCTGCGGCTGGCGCTGCGGCATCGAGCACCGATCGGGCCGGGCCGCCACACTGGCGGAGCGCCGACTTCGTTCAGCCGGTGTGTTTGCGGTTCTGGATCACGGTCATCCGGGCTGGGGAGGTGATCGCGATGGCGGATGCATCGCCCGAGCCGGCTACCCGGGTCACAGTGAGCACGGAGGGCCCGGTCCTGATCGACGGCCCCGTGGACGTCGAGCTGCCCGATGGGCGGACGGTGTCCTCGGGGCGCGTGGTCGTCGCGTTGTGCACATGCCGTCGCAGCCGCATCTATCCCTGGTGCGACGCCAGCCACCGGGACCGGTCGCGGTCACAGCCCGACGGGCAGTGAGCCGCGCCGTCCCCGCGGCACGGTTTACCCGGCCGGTAATCGGACACAGCGGCAGGTGGCCGCCGGACTGGTGATCGACGACCGCCTGCGAACGCGACACCGCCGGAGAGCAGACACATGCATATGCATCCTGAAGCACATTCCGAGAGAACATCCTCCGCTGTCGAGGCTGCGGTGGAGACCGTTTTGATCCAGGTGCCCGCCGACCCCGACTACCTGGCCGTCATCCGGTCGGCCGCCGCGCACGTCGCGACCCGGTTCGGCTGCACGCTCCCGGAGGTCGCCGACCTGCGGCTGGCGGTCGACGAGGCTTCCGGCCTGCTGCTGCGCCACACGGTCCGGGACGGGCACGCCGCCGACGACGCGGGGATCGGGGATCTGGAGTGCCGCTTCGTCCTCGCCCCCTCGACGCTGCGGGTCGTACTCGGCCGCCGGGCCCGGGACTCGGCGCCACCGCAGAATGACGAGTTCGGATGGGCGATCCTGTCCGCGCTGGTGGACGACATCGTCTGGCGTACCGAGGGCTCGACGGTGCAGGTGGAGATTCTGAAGCGCCGTGCGGCCGAGCGGTGAGGCGATGAACGCGCCGGCCGTGACGGAGGACCGGGCTCGGGAACGGGCCGCGGCCAGGGCTGCGCTGGTCCGTCTGAGGAAGATGCCGTCGGATGATCCGGAGTACATGGGGCTGCGGGAGTACGTCATCGGCGAGTACATGTCCTACGCGCGCTATATAGCGGGCAAGTTCCGCCAGCGCGGCGAAGCGCAGTCGGACTTGGAGCAGGTGGCCTATCTCGGCCTGGTCAAGGCCGTCGACAACTTCGACCCCGACTACGGCGCGGCGTTCCTCACCTACGCCACGCCGATGATCGCCGGCGAGGTGAAGCGGCATTTCCGGGACACCACCTGGGACGTGCACGTGCCCCGCAGGGTGCAGGAGAACGCCCTGGCGGTCCGGGCTGCGGAGCGTGAGCTGACCCAGGAGCTCGGCCACCCGCCGAGCGCCGCCGAGATCGCGCATCGGCTGGAGCTGTCGGCCGACGAGGTCGCGGAGGCCTACGAAGCCGGCGCCGCGCACAACGCCGCGTCGCTGGACGTGCAGACGTCCATGTCCGACGGCGACGGCGCGAGCCTGGGCGACCTGCTCGGCGGCGAGGACCCCGGCTTCGAGCTGGTCGTCAAGCGGGAAGCACTCAAGCCGCTGCTCGCCAAGTTAAGCCCGCGCGACAAGCGGATTCTGCTGATGCGCTTCTTCCGCAACATGTCCCAGACCCAGATCGCCGAGGAGCTCGGGGTCTCGCAGATGCAAGTCTCCCGGCTGCTGGCGCAGATCCTCGGACAATTGCGAGAGCAAGTCGAGGCCGGGCCGTAGCCGACCCTCGTTTGGTCCCGCGGTCTGCGGGCACACGGACCCCCTTATCAGAGGGGACAACCATGAGCAGCCAACACCGTCCGATCCGCAAACCGGCCTTGCCCTTAGTCGGCAGCGTCCTCGTTTTCTTCTTGCTCGCGACGGCTGCGAGCGTCTGGGCCGCCGCCGCGGTTTCGCTGTGGTGGCTGTTCGCGGTGGTGCTGTTCGGCACGTTCGCCTCGGTGGCTGTGTACGACGTCTTCCAGCGGCGCCACGCGGTGCTGCGGAACTATCCGGTGCTGGGGCATCTGCGGTATCTGCTGGAGGCGATCCGGCCTGAGATGCAGCAGTACTTCGTCGAGCGGGACTACGACGGCCGGCCTTTCGACCGCGACACCCGAACCGTCGTGTACGAGCAGGCCAAGGGCATCCATGAGGAGACGTCGTTCGGCACCGAGCTGGACGTGACGCAGCCCGGGTACGAGTTCGTCGAACACGCCACCGCCCCTCTCACCCCCGATGACGACCCGCCGCGGGTCCGCATAGGCGGCCCGGACTGCACTCAGCCGTATGAGATGGCGCTGCTGAACGTGTCGGCGATGAGCTTCGGCTCGTTGAGCGCGAACGCCATCCGGGCCATGAACGCCGGCGCGAAAGGCGGCGGTTTCGCGCAGGACACCGGCGAGGGCGGCCTGACGCCGTACCACCTGGAAGGCGGCGGCGATCTGATCTGGGAGATCGGCAGCGGCTATTTCAGTGTCCGTACACCCGACGGCGACTTCGATCCGGAGCAGTTCCGGGACAAGGTCGCGCATCCGCACGTCAAGTGCGCCGAGCTGAAACTGAGTCAGGGCGCCAAGCCCGGGCTCGGCGGCGTGCTGCCGGCCGGCAAGGTGAGCGCGGAGATCGCTCGCTTCCGCGAGGTGCCGCAGGGCGAGAAGTGCATCAGTCCGCCGGCGCACAAGGTGTTCCGCACCCCGCGCGAGCTGGTGTTGTTCCTGGCCACGATGCGCGAGCTGGCCGACGGCAAACCGATCGGCTTCAAGCTGTGCCTCGGCCGCCGCAGCGAGTTCCTGGCGATCTGCAAGGCCATGCTCGCCGAGGGCGTCACCCCGGACTTCATCACCGTCGACGGCTCCGAAGGCGGAACCGGCGCGGCGCCGCTGGAGTTCCAGGACAGCGTCGGCAAGCCCCTCACCGAAGGACTCATGACCGTCCACAACGCCCTGGTCGGCACCGGGCTGCGGGACCGGATCCGGATCGGCGCCAGCGGCAAGGTCGCCACCGGCATGGACATCGTCAAGCGCGTCGCCCAGGGCGCGGACTACACCAACTCGGCCCGGGCGATGATGATGGCCGCCGGCTGCATCCAGTCGCGCCTGTGCCACACCAACCGCTGCCCCGTCGGCGTGGCCACCCAGGACCCCAGGCGCGCGCGGGCGCTCGACGTCGCCGACAAGACCGAGCGGGTCCGCCGCTACCAGCAGAACACCGTGGCCCAGGCGCAGCAGATCATCGCCGCCATGGGGCTGCGGGAGCCGCGTGAGCTGCGTCCGGGGCATCTGCTTCGCCGCATCGACCAGAACACTGTGCTGACCTACGCCGAGCTGTTCGACTGGCTCGAACCGGGCGAGCTGCTGGCCGACGTGCCGCAGGACTGGGCTGCGGACTGGGCCGCCGCGGACCCGGACACCTTTTCTTGGAAAGGCTGAAGTCTTCGAAAGGCTGAAGGCCGGGCTGAACCGCTGACGGCACGTACCCGCCAGCGAGTGATGCCGCGGACGCGCAACTGCGGCGGCACGATGGCTTCCCATCGTGCCGCCGCGGCGTCCGGGTCAGGACTTGTCGCGAGCGGCCGTCTCCGCGTCGGCTTCCGCGTTGTTCCCGGGCGACTGCCCGCGCAGCATCTTCTCCACCTCGTCGGCCAGGGTCTGGTCGGACTCGAGCACCTTCTTCATCTGCAACCGCAGCCCGGCGGCGGCGTCCTCGTCCTTCGGACCGGCGGCGAAGTCGTTCACGGCGGTCTCCAGCGGCGGCACGTTCTTGTCCCGCCAGTAGATCTCCTGCAGAATCGCGCGGCCGAGTTCGACCTTCTTGGCCGCGCCGGCTTCCTCGTCCCGGGTCAGGGCCGCCGTCCCGTAGGCGCCGATCGCGGGTCCCACGACCTGGAAAACCCGGTCGGCCAATTGTGAGGCGTCCATGTCCCATCCCTTCGCTTGTCTCCGGTAGTCCGGAGTCCCCCGCCGGGTACCCCGGATGCGCGATACAAACAGGGGTTGGACACGCCAGTGCGCTCAGCCTTTGTCGTCGGTGCTTGTGAGGGTCTCCTTCACCTTGGCGATGGCGAAGCCCCAGGCGTCGTGGACGCCGACCTTGGGCGGCAGCGAGATCTCCTCGGGGTTGGTCAGCACGTCCAGCAGAACCGGTCCGGGAGCGGCCAGCGCCTCGGCGACCGCCGCGGAGAGCTGTTCGGGTTCGGTGACGCGCAGTCCGGTCAGGCCCATCGCGCGCGCGACCGCGGCGAGGTCGGGGTTGGCGAGCAGCGTGCCGAACTCCGGGAGACCGCCTTGTTCCTGCTCCAGTTTGACCATGCCGAGTCGGCCGTTGTCGAACACGATCAGTTTGACCGGCAGTTTGTGGGCGACGGCGGTCAGCAGGTCGCCCAGCAGCATCGTGAGCCCGCCGTCGCCGCAGAACGCGATGGTCTGTCGGCCCCGGTCGAACGCCGAGACACCCAGCGCCTGCGGCATGGCGTTCGCCATCGACCCCAGGTTGTAGGAGCCGATGAGCCGTCTGGTTCCCCGCATCTGGACGAAGCGGGACAACCAGACGGTCGACATGCCGGTGTCGGAGAGGAAGACGGCGTCGTCGGCGGCGAGTCGGTCGACGACCGCGGCGAGGGCTTCGGGCCGGATCCGGTTGTCGGTGTTGTCCAGACGGGAGCGGATCTTGCCGATCAGGGTCTTGTCGTGCGTCGGGTCGACGAGCCGCTGTTGCCGCTCCTGCCAGCCGCCGTAAGCCGAACGCGCCCCGTCGAGGTGGTCGCGGTCCTTCTTGGCGTCCAGGCGGGGCAGCAGCGCGGCCAGGCTCGGGCCCGCGTCGCCGACGACGCCGGCCTGGACGGGAGTGCGCCGTCCGATGTTCCCCGGCCGGCGGTCGATCTGCACGGTCGGGGTGCCCGCCGGCAGCCATTGCGGGTACGGGAAGTCGGTGCCGACCATCAGCAGCACGCCGGCGTCGTCGAAGGCCTTGCGCGTGGCGGGGTTGCCGATCAGCCCGCTCTGGCCGATCTGATAGGGGTTGTCGCGTTCAAGGCCCTCCTTGGCCTTCAACGTCAGCACCATCGGTGCGGCCAGGTGCTTGGCGAGTGCCAGCACCTCCTCGCGGGCGTCGCGGGCGCCGACGCCCACCAGCATGGTCACCGAGTCGGCCCCGTTGATCAGGGTGGCGGCGCGAGCCAGGTCGGCGTCGGCGGGCATCAGGACCGACTGCTGGACGGTGATGTGCGGCCGCGCGCCGTCCGGGACGTCCTGCCCGCCGACGTCGCCGGGCAGCGTCAGCACGGCCACGCCCGGTCCGGCGTAGGCGGCCTGCACGGCCTGCTGCAGCAGCCGCGGCCACTGGGCGGGGGAGGTGACGGTCTGGCAGAACTCTGCGACATCGCGGAACAGGGCGTCGTTGTCGACCTCCTGGAAGTAGTCGCTGCCGATCTCGGCCAGCGGCACCTGGCCGCAGATCGCCAGGACCGGCACGCCGGACTTCTTGGCGTCGTACAGGCCGTTGAGCAGGTGGATCGACCCGGGCCCGACGGTGCCCAGGCACACCCCGAGCGTTCCGGTCAGCTGCGCCTGGGCGCCGGCGGCGAACGCCGCGGCCTCCTCGTGGCGGGTGCCGATCCACTCCAGGCGGTCCTCGCGGCGCACAGCGTCGGTGACCGGGTTCAGCGCGTCGCCGACCACACCCCACAGGGTCCGCACGCCCAGGTCGGCCAGGGTGGTGACGAGTTGATCGGCGATCGTGGTCATGGTGTGGCTCCTGGGGTCGGGTCGGGTCGTGACGTTGGTGGAGTTGCGCAATTTTCGCCCTGAGCTCGTGGTCCAGGGCTCAGGGCGACTGATACTGATTCGCTGACGCCGACATCCCTGCCGGCTGTCAAGCCGTGCCGTCGACGACCGCGCTGTCCTCGATGCCGGCGTCGTCCGCGGTGCCGGGCCCGAAGCCGACCTTCGCGGCGGCGGCGTCGATGCCTGAGCGGATCGTGCCCTTGACTTTGGTCCGCGCCCGGACGGCGGCCGGATGGCCGATGACGCCGCGGGCACTCTTGGCGAGCTGCTCGTATCTGTCCCGGCCGGCCCGGGAGCCCAGAACGTATCCCGTGATCAGCCCTGCCACGTACGCCAGTTTTCTCATGGCCTCGCCTCCTCGACCTTTGTCCGGCTCCGGGTTTCCGGACCGAGGCGCTTCAAACGTGGCTTCGCACATCCGTGTGCCCGATGTCGTTTGTCTTCACGGCGCGGGGGCACCCGGTGGTGACGTTCGCGGTCGACAGCAGGATTCGGAGGGGGTCGTGAGTGCTGATCCGGTGTCCGAGGAGCAGGGCGGGAACCGTCCTGTGACCGACGGGAAGAGTGACGTCTCTCCGCCGCGGAACGTCCCGCATTGGACCGGGTGGCTTCTTCTCGCCCTGGGCGTCTTCACGCTGCCCTGGACCGCGAACCTGGCCGTCTACCTGCCGGACAAATCCGAGGCCGCGCACTACAACGCTTCATGGGTCGGGTTCGACCTCCTGCTGTGCGCACTGCTGATACGCACCGGCTGGTCCTTGCTGCGCCGACGGGCCTACGTGGAGGTCACGGCGGCGATGACGGCGGTGATGTTGTTCATGGACGCCTGGTTCGACGTGTTGTCCGCGCCCACTACGAGGGAATTCGTCGTGGCCCTCGTGTTGGCGCTGTGCGTTGAGGTGCCCTTGGGCGTCTTCTGTTTCTGGGTCGCCGTCCGGGCCGAGTACGAGCGCCGACGTCGGGAGGAGCTCATGAGCGCCCTGATCCGGCGTCTCTTGGCCCTCAACCGTCGGCCGGCGGCCCGAAGGGGTCACCGCTTGCCGTAGCGCCGCGTCCGGATCGTGTAGCGGCCTGTTTGAACCGCATCATGCCCGGACATGCGGCGGACCGGTCCGTACCCGCCATGCTTCCGGAGGTAGTCCGTGACAACCGCGATCCGAAGAGCTGTCATTCCCGCCGCCGGCATCGGTTCACGCCTGCTGCCGCTCACCAAGGCGATCCCCAAGGAGATGCTGCCGGTCGGCGACCGGCCGGTGATCGAGCACACGGTGCGGGAGCTGGTCGCCTCCGGCATCACCGACATCACGATCGTGGTCTCCGCGGGCAAGGACCTCATCCAGCAGCACTTCCGGCCGAACCCCGCTCTGGTCGACCAACTCCACGCACAGAACAAGCACGCGTACGCCAAGGCCGTGGAAGAGGTCGCGGAGTTGGCGCACGAAGGGCACATCACCTACCTGGAACAGTACGGTCCATACGGCAACGGCACTCCCGTCCTGAACGCCGCCCGCGGCTCCGGCGACGAGCCGATGCTCGTCCTGTGGCCCGACGACGTTTTCGTGGCCCAGGTCCCCAGGGCCCAGCAGCTGATCTCCGCGTACGAGAAGACCGGCTGTCCCGTACTGGCACTGATGCCGATGGACCGCGAGGACGCTCGGCGCTACGGAGTACCCGAGGTGAAGGAAGACCTCGGCGACGGCCTGCTGCGGATCAGCACACTGCTGGAGAAGCCCGAGCCCGAAGTCGCGCCCTCCGGGTTCGCGGCGATCGGCGGATACATCGTCACGCCGGGGATCATCAAGGAGCTCCAGGCGATCACCGACCGCTGGGAGCAGCACCAGACAGGCGAGGTCTACCTCACCGACGCGATCAACGCCTACGCCGCCACCAAAGCCGTCTACGGCCAGGTCATCGACGGCCACTGGTACGACACCGGCAATCCCACGGACTACCTCGTAGCCCAGTTCGCCTCCGCGCTCGCGGACCCCGAATACGGGCCGGTGCTGCGCGAGCTGGCGCAGGGCGGCGACGGTCCTTCTCGCGTTCGCTGAAACGGCCTGTGCGGTTCGGTTGCGGGTACCTGGAACAGGGTGTCGATCTTCTCGGCCGGCGTCGTGAGTTCCCATCGTGCCTGCGTCACCGGCCCCGCTCCGCTCTTCGCCTGCGACGGCGAATGCCGTGGTCGACGTGGTCGGCGGTCAGGCAGCGCCGGCCGATCCGGTGATCGCGGGATACGCCGCGGTCACCCGGTCGATCTCGGCGGCCTGTCCGGGGGAGAGGCGTTCGTGGTCGGACAGGCACCAGTTGCCGGCCAGGAGAGCTTGGCGGGCCAGGATCTCGTTGACGCCCGCGATGCTGCCGGCGAAGGTGTTGGCGGCGTCGAAGGCTGCGGCGTTGGCGTCCGTGAGTTCGGCGGCTCGGGTGAGGAGATCGGCGGGGATCGGGGCGCCGGTGCGGGAGATGGTGCGGGCTTCGCTGTGGAGCGCGACGGCTGCGCGGGTCCAGACGGCCCATTGGCCCAGGAGGCCGCCGACGATGTGCAGGGTCGTTCCGTTGACGCGGTAGGGCGTCAGGAGGTCGACGACGATGTTGTCGTCGTTGCCCGTGTAGAGCGCGATGTCGTCGGCGTGGCCGGTGTCCGCCACGGCCCGGACGACGTCGAGGGTCGCGTAGCGGTCGAAGGGGGCGATCTTGATGGCCTCGACGCCGGGGATCTGTGCGTACTCGCGCCAGAAGGCGTAGCCGAAGCGGCGCTTGCCCAGGGCCGGCTGGATGTAGAAGCCGAAGACGGGCAGGATCTCGGCGATCCGGGCCACGCCTTCGAGGATCTCTGCGTCCGGCGCGTCGCCCCAGCCCGGGGTGGCGACCAACGCCAGGTCGTAGCCGAGGTCGGCGGCGGCGCGGGCTTCGGCGAGGGCGCGCGGGGTGGGTCCCAGGACTCCGGCGACCAGGACCGGGTCCGGGCCGGCCGCTTCGGCGGCCAGGCGCAGGACCGGCTCGTACAGGCCGTGGTCGCGGATCTCGAACTGGGTCGTGTGGACGCCGACGGCCACACCGCCGGCGCCGCAGTCGAGGTAGTGCCGGGTCAGCGCGCGCTGGCGCTCCGGGTCCAGGGTGCGGTCTTCGTGCAGGGCGAGCGGGTGGGCGGGGATGACCATTCCCTCGCGCAGGCGCCGCCGCTTGGCGTCGGTGAGCATCAGAACCGTCCCGCGCGCTCGGTGAAGTGGGTGGGCTTGTCGAGCAGCGCCCCGCCTTCCCGGAGCCAGACGACGGTCCAGTCGAGCATCTGGTGCAGCGACACGGTCGGATAGCCGAACATGCCGAAGCAGCGGGCCGCGTTGGACAGCAGGGCGGTCGGCGCCTCGGTGCCGGTGAAGACCGGTTCGCGGTTCAGGCGGCGGCCGAGCTCGGTGGCCAGCCAGCGGACGGAGGCGGTCTCCGGGCCGGTCACGTTGAGGACCAGCGGGTCCTCGCCGGCGGCGCGCGCGTGCGCCAGGGCGCTGAGCGCGTAGCGGTTCGCGTCTCCCTGCCAGATCACGTTGACCGCGCCGTTGCCGAGGTCCACCGGGGTGCCCGCGAGCACCGCGCGGGCGATGTCGGTGAGCACTCCGTATCGGCAGTCGATCGCGTAGTTCAGGCGGATGACGGCCAGCGGGCTGCCGGTCGCCGCCGCCTGGTAGGTCAGGATCCGTTCCCGGCCCAGGCAGGACTGGGCGTATTCGCCGACCGGGTTCGGCGGGACGTCCTCGTCGGCGCCGCCGGAGGTCGGCGGCAGCAGCGGGTAGACGTTCCCGCTGGAGAAGGCGCTGATCCTGGCGCCCGCGTAGCGCTGGGCCACGCGGCCCGGCAGGAAGACGTTGGTCGCCCATGTGGGCCCGGCGTCCCCGGCGGTGCCGAACTTGCGGCCGACCATGTAGACGACGTTCGGCGCGTCCGGCAGGCCCGCGATCACCGCCTCGTCGCCGAGGTCGGCGCTGACCGTCCGCACCCCCGCCTCCTCCAGTTCGGCGCGGGCCGAGGCGTCGGAGAACCGGGACACCGCGTGGACGGTGCGGCCGCCGGGCAGCCGGGCGAAGGCCTCGGCGGCCATGCGGGCCAGGCTGACGCCCATCTTCCCGGCCGCGCCGAGCACCACCAGGTCGCCCTCGGTTTTGGCCAGTTCCAGGATCAGTCGGTCGTCGGGCTCGTGGACCCGCCGGGCGATTTCCGCCAAGGTCACGGTCATGAAAGGTGGGCTCCTGGTTCGGCTGCGGCAGCGAGGAAACGGACAGAGCGGAGTAGTTCGTCGTACGGAACAGGCGGCACGCCGGTGCGCACCATCGCGAAGAACGCGTCGAGTCCGGGGTAGAGGTAGTGGTCGTCCAGCACGGGCTCGGCGGTGGCCAGAGAGCAGTCCTCGGCGACCACAGCGAGATGGAACGGCACCCGTTCGGGAGCCGGGCGGACCATGGTGACGGTGACCGCGGTCCTGCCGACCGCCGCACAGGCGACGATCGCGTCCCGGGTCCGAGTGACCTGGACCGCGCCGAGCTCTCCACGACACAGCGTCAGCGCCATTTCGACGGGATGGACTCCGTAGAAGTGGATGCCTCCGTCCGGACTGTCCGGATCGACCGGGCCGGTGGCCGCGACCGCGGTCGGCACCGCGTCCCGGATCAGCGCCCGGACCTCCGGCAGCCACCGCAGCGCCGAGTACGAGGTGAGCGGCGCGCCGTGGCGTTCGGCCGTGCGGATCATCGCCTCGGCGTCGCTCACGCTGACCGCCAGCGGTTTGTCGACCAGGACCGGCAGTCCGGCCGCCAGCAGCGGCAGCGCGTGCGCCGCGTGCCGCGCGCCGTGCCGGTCGGTGACGACGACCGCGTCCACCAGCCCGATCAGGTCTTCGGCGGCGGGCACCACGGGCAGCCCGACGTCGCGCTCGCCGGCCGAGCCGGCCTGCGAGGCGACCGCCACGATCCGGGCGTCCCCGCCGCGCCCTTCGACGTTGCAGTAGCGGATCATGTGGTCGACGTGCGTGCTCTCGGTGCCGACGAGGCCGATTCTCATGGTCGGGGAACCTCCGGTTCCGGTCATTTGCCGTACCCGGCGGAGATGCCCTCGATGATCCGGCGCCCGAGGACGATGTAGAGCACGAGCAGCGGCGCGATCAGGATGACCAGACCGGCGAACAGCACCGAGTAGCGCGATCCGGTGTACTGCATCGTCTGCGTGAAGTTGTAGAGCGACAGCGACAGCGTGGTCTTGGTGTGCAGCATGACGAGCGCGAAGAACGTCTCGCCCCAGTGCCCGATCGCCTGGAGCACGAAGATCGTGATCAGGCCGGAGCGCGCGAGCGGAAGCATGATTCGCCAGAACGTGTAGCCCGGCCCCGCTCCGTCCAGCGCCGCGGCCTCCTCGAGCTCCGCGGGAAGCGAGCGGAAGAACGCTGTCAGCAGGAACAAGGCATAGGGGATCCCGGCCCCGGTGTAGATCAGCATCAGACCCCAGACGGAGTCGACGAGGCCGATGCGGTCGAACGCCACGTACAGGGGGATGAACATGGTCTGCGCCGGAATTCCGAGGCCCAGCACGAACAACGCCGTGTGCAGACCGCTGCTGCGCACGCGGAACCGGGACAGTGCGTAGGCGGCCGGGGCGGCGAGCAGGATGCACGCCAGTCCCGAGCCGACGATCAGCAGCAGCGAGTTGCCCACGCCCGCGCCGAACTGCGCCGAGACCCACGCGGTCCGGTAGTTGCTCCACAGCAAGTGCTTCGGCAGCGACCAGGGGTGCAGCGCCATCTCCCGGGTGGACTTGAGCGAGGACAGCACGATCCACACGATCATCAGGACATTGACCGCCACGATCGCCCACGCCGCGGGCACCGTCACCACGTGTGCCCAGCCGCGGTGCCGTTTGATCTTCGTCATCAGTGCTCCCCGGCGGTCAGTAGGTGTCGGCGTCCCGGCGCAGCACGCGGCGCGCGAGGACGATCAGCAGGCCGGTCAGGAGCAGGACGATGACGCCGCACGCCGCGGCGATCCCGTAGTCCGCGGTGCCGTCGGGGTTGAACGCCTCGGCGTAGGAGTACATGGCGAAGTTCCAGATGTTCGTCGGCGGCAGCGCTCCGGACTCGGCCGAGAACACCAGGAGGAATTCGAACGTCTTCAGCGCGCCGACACACCACAGCACCGAGCACACGCTGACGACGTCCTTCATCAGCGGGAAGGTGACGTAGCGGAACCGCTGGAACGCACTCGCCCCCTCGATCTCGGCGGCCTGGTAGAGCTCCGGCGGGATCCGGTCCACGGCCGCCATGAAGATCACCGTGTAGACGCCGGAGGACAGCCACGTCATGCCGACCAGGATGACCTTGAACATGTTGTCCTGCGCCAGCCACGCCGGGTGGCTGTGCACCCCGACGTCCGCGAGCAGCGTGTTTACCAGGCCGTCCGGGTCGAACAGGTAGCCCCACATGATCGAGATCGCGATCCCCGGCACCAGCGAGGGGAAGAACACCACGGCGCGCGCCCACTTCCGGCCGGCCATGTCCTGCAGCAGGATGGTCATGCCGAAGGCGATGGTGAAGACGGCGGCCCCCACGCCGACCACGATCCAGAAGGTGTTCACGAAGGAGGTCCGGAACACCGGATCCCGGAACATCGCCGTGTAGTTGTGGAGCCCGGCCCACTGCATGGGGCCGGCGCCGGCCCACCGGTTCAGGCTGAGCCAGAGCGTGAAAAGCGTCGGCGCGACCATGATCAGCACATAGACGGCCAGGGCCGGGTAGACGAAGGGCACGAACATCCGCCGGCGCGCCCGGTGGAACGGCGAGTGCCGCCGGCCGGGGCCCGGCCCGGCCGGCCGCGCGCCGCCGGCTTCCGCTGTGGGACTGACCGCGATTGCCGAGGCCATCCTCAGCCCTTCGTCTTCCAGTAGTCGGCGCTGTCCGAGCTCATGGCGTCGATGAACTGCGCGGCGGTCAGCTTGCCGAAGACGAGCTTGTCGTCGAGGCCGAAGTAGATCTTCGCGTTGTAGTCGGCCAGCGCGGCGGGGGAGCGGACGGTGTTGATCTGCCCGGCGTCGATGGCCTGCTTCACCGCCTCGACAGCCGCCGGGGCCGGGGTGCCGGCGGCGATCGGGATGTTCTGCATCTTGGTCGCGACCTGGGTCTGGTAGCCGCGTTGGAGCAGGAAGGCGGCGAACTTCTCAGCGGCGGCCTGGTGCTTGGACGACTTCAGGACGCCGATCCCGCTGACGGTCACGTTCAGCGGGGGAGCCGGGTGCCCGGCGACCGCCGGGAAGACGAAGGACCGGTAGTCGAACCCCGGAGCCGCGACCGGGCCGACCTCACTGGGCAGCCAGCTGCCGTTGACGTTGAAGTCCGCCTCGTTGTTCGCCCACTTGTCCTCCATCTCGGGGAACTTCGAGGCGTCGTAGCCCTCGGTGAAGTACCCGCCTTTGGCGAGCCGCTCCACGAGTTGCGCGGCTTGCAGATAGCCGGGCTGCTTCCAGGTCTGGCCGGTCTTGTCGGTCTCGGCCTTGTTCAGGGCGTCCGGACCGAGGACCGAGGCGAGGAAGTCGTTGTAGAACACGGCGTTGTAGGAGGTGACGCTGCCGTCCTGGGCCAGCGGCCGGCGGTTCTTGGCCTTCTGGGCGTCCAGGATCGCGAAGAACGCGTCCCAGTCCTTGGGCGCGGCGTTCGCCAGCGCGGGGAAGTTCTGGCCGTTGTAGAACACGACGCCGGTCGCCGAGGCCCAGTACGGGACCACGACCGGTCCGCCCGCGGGCTGTCCGGAGGCGTCCACCGGCGTGGCCAGCGAGGTCGCGGCCGGACCGACGACCTGGGCCACCGTCGAGGAGGTGCCGGGCACCTGCTGCTGGTAGGCGGCGGTCAGATCCGCCATGCCGCCCGCCGGGTAGAGCACGTTCTGGATCTGGCTGGCGCTGGTCTCCACGGCGTCGGTCGGCACATCCGGGGAGTTCAGCGCCGGCAGCAGGGACTTGACGACGGCGTTGCCCTTCCACTGCACCGTCACCTTGATGCCGGTCTGCTTCTGGAAGTCGTCGACGGCGGCCTGGAGGAACTGTTGTCCCGGCTGGCCCTTGAGCCACTGGCTCCAGATCGTCAGGTGGTCCTCGCCGCCGGCCGAACCCGCCGGGCCGGCCCCGGCGCCGCTGCCGCCACACGCGCTCGCGCACAGCGCGACCGCCACCAGAGCCGCACCCGCCAGGAGGGGAGGTTGTCGTCGCCGCATGGCGCACTCGCTTCCATTAGTGAACTCGCCGTATCGGTTGCTGAAACTCTGCTGTGCAGAGGTTCGACCCTCCCGCCTCGTGTTGTCAAGGGCTGCCATGCCTTGTGTGGCCGCTCAGCGGTGGCTGGAGCCGGGCGCGGGGGCGGCGGCGGACGAGGGTTGACGCTTCCTTCAATCTGAGCTCTAGTTCAGTGAGAAGAACGTGTATTTCATTTCTGAAGAGGAGCGTCGTCGTGATCGAAGCTGTCGCGAGCCCGTCCGGAGCACCCCCGGCCGGTCCCTACTCCCCGGCTGTCCGGGTCGGCGACCTGCTGTTCGTGTCCGGCCAAGGACCCTTCGACGCGGCCGGACAGCGGTGCGGGCAGACCTTCGCCGACCAGGCGCACGCGGTCTTCGACAACCTCGCGGCGCTCGCGGCCGCGGCCGGCACCGGTCTGGACCGGGCGGTCCGGGTTGGCGCGTACCTCAGCGACCACGCGCATTTCGGCGAGTGGAACCAGGTCTGCGCGGCGCGGCTCAGCGCGCCCTTTCCGGCGCGGACGACGGTGCCGGTCGCGCTGCCGGGCTTCGACATCGAGGCCGACGCCGTGTTCTGGATCCCGAAGCCGGAGGACCGCGCGTGACCGCGTCGCGGGCGGCCACCCGGACCACGGCGTTGCGCGACCGCGCCGAGCGCGTGATCCCCGGCGGCGTCAGCTCGAACGTCAGGCTCCTGGCGCCGCGGGTGTTCTTCGACCGCGGTGCCGGGCCCAGGCTGTGGGACGTCGAGGGCAACGACTACGTCGATTACCTGCTCGGCCAGGGACCGGCGTTCCTCGGCCACGCCCACCCGCGGGTCACCGAGGCGGTCGCCCGCGCGGTGCGCTCCGGCATGGTTTACGGCGCCCAGCACGTCCTGGAAGTGGAGGCGGCCGAGCGGTTCCTCGAGGCCGTCCGATGGCCGGACCTGGTCCGGTTCGGGGTCTCCGGGACCGAGTCGGTGCAGGGCGCCCTGCGCCTGGCCCGGGCGGCCACCGGACGGCGCCGCCTCCTGCGGTTCGCCGGGCACTACCACGGCTGGGTGGACAACGTGCTGATGGATTTCGGGCCCGGCGGCGGGGGTCCGGCCACTCTCGGCCAGCCCGCCGACGCGCTGGCCGACTGGCTGGTGGCGCCGTTCAACGACGCCGACGCGCTCGCCGAGGTGTTCGCGGCGCACGGTGCGGAGCTCGCGGCCGTCATCGTCGAGCCGATGATGTGCAACCAGGGCGCGATCGTCGCCGACCCGGACTTTCTGGCAACGCTCCGCTCGCTGACCCGGGCCCACGGGACGGTGCTGATCTTCGACGAGGTGATCACCGGGTTCCGGCTCGCGCTCGGCGGCGCGGCCGAGCACTACGGCGTCGTGCCGGACCTCGCCGTGTATGGCAAGGCGCTGGCCGGCGGCTGGCCGGTCAGCGCGCTGGCCGGGCGCGCGGAGCTGATGGGCCGGTTCGGCACCGGCGAGGTCAACCACTCGGGGACCTTCAACGCCTCGGTCATGGCCGCCGCCGCGGTCGTGGCGACGCTGGAGGTGCTCACCGAGGATCCGCCCTACGAGCGCGTGGCAGATCACGGCACCAGGCTGCGCGCCGGACTGGCGGCGCTCGGAGACGAGCACCAGGTGCCGTTGCGGATCCAGGGTCTGCCTGCGGCGTTCCATGTCTCCTTCGCCCGACCCGGGTCCGGACCCGGGTCAGGGTCAGGGTCCGGACCCGCCGCCGGGACCGAGCCGGTCCGCGATCTGGGCGGGCTGCGGGAGCTGGACCTGGTCCGGTACGCCGAGTTCGCCCGGGTGCTGGCCGAGCACGGGGTGTGGGTGGCGGGCCGCGGCATCTGGTACGTCTCGGCCGTGCACGGAGAAGCAGAACTCTCCGACACGCTGCACCGGGTCGACGCCGTCCTCGCGGCGGAGTCCCGGACGTCCCCGACCGCATGGGCCTGATCGTCGAGACGGCCCGGGTCCCGATGCGGGACGGCACGGTCCTCACCGCCGACGTCCTGCGTCCGGACCGCGGCGGGCCGCTGCCGGTGCTGCTCTCGCGCACGCCGTACGGCCGGGCCCATTCCCGGCAGGTCGAGGACGTCGTCGGGATGGCCCGGGCCGGATGGGCCGTCGTGGTCCAGGACGTGCGCGGCCGGGGCGCGAGCGGCGGGGTCTTCGAGCCCTTCCACCAGGAGATCGCGGACGGCGCGGACACGGTCCGATGGTGCGCCCGACAGCCGTGGTCCGACGGGAGGGTCGCGATGTTCGGCGCCTCGTACCGGGCCGCCACGCAGTGGCTCGCGGCCCGGGCCGGGCCGCCCGGCCTCGTCGCGATCGCGCCGTACGTCAGCTCCGCCGGGTTCGCCGAGGGCTGGACGTTCGAGGGCGGCGTGCCGGTTCTCGGGTTCACCCGCGCGTGGGCGCTGGGGCTGGCCGCGAGCGGGTCCGCGCCGGACGAGAAGGCGGCCCGGCGCGCGGCGGAGCTGCGGGACCTCGCGCCGGAGCCCACCGCGCGGGAGCCGTGGGACGAGATCTTCCCGCCCGCCGGGAACTGGGGGACTTCGCCAAAACAGAAGTACTGGACGGCCGTCGCCGGCGGCGGGCCCGCGCCGCCGGTGGCCGGATTCCACGTCGCCGGCTGGCACGACGTGTTCTGCGAAGGCGCGCTGGCCGCCTTCCGCGCCGCCCGCCAGAGCGGGAAGCCGCAACGGCTCGTCGTCGGGCCGTGGACGCACGGCGATGTCGGCGGACGCGTCGCGGGGGAGGTGGACCAGGGGGTGAACGCCGCGCGCGCGGGGCTCCCGGACGAGCGCCTGCGCTGGCTGGGCGCGGCGCTCCGGCCGGAGGCGGCCGACCTGGGAGTGACGGTGTCGGTCTTCGAGATGGGTGCCGACCGGTGGCTGGAGCTGCCGGACTGGCCGCCGCCGGAGACGGAGACGGAGGCCGGGCGACGCACGGTGCGGCTGGGCGCGGACGGCATCCTGAGCGAGGCGTCGCAGGGGACAGCGACGTCGGGTCCGCGGACCGTCGAGCATGATCCGTACGATCCGGCGCCGTCCCTGGGCGGACGGCTGTTCGGGGTGTGGCCGCGTCCGGGACCCGCGGAGCAGGCCGAGGTCGAGCGCCGGCCCGACGTCCTCACGTACACCTCCGAGCCGATGGCGGCCGACCTGCACGTGGTCGGCGCGATCCGGGCGGGCCTTCGCCTGCGGGCCTCGAGCGCCGTCGCCGACGTGGTGCTCCGGCTGTGTGACGTGTATCCGGACGGCCGGTCCTATCCGGTCGCCGAACACGGCCACCGGCTGTTCGGGCCGCCCGGCCGCGATCAGGACCTCGTCCTCGACGTCGGCTCGACGGCGTGGCGGGTCCGGCCCGGCCACCGGATCCGGCTGACGGTCGCGCCGGCTTCGTGGCCTCGCCTCGCGGCCCTGCCGGACCGCTATACGCTGACCGTCGTCCACGCTCCTGACGCGCTGTCATGGTTGGAGCTGCCGACGTTCGGCCGATAAGATGAAACGCATCATTCACTGATCGAGACGCGAGGCATGCGGTGGCAGGAACCAGGTCGGCCAAACGACAGGCGGACGAGGTCGAGGAGCCGGCGGTTCCGGAGCCGGGCGGTTCGGACAGTCCGGACAGTCCGGACGGCACGGACGGCCCGGAGGAGCGCGACTACTCGGTGCGGGCCGTCGCGCGGGTCTGCGCGATCCTGAACCTGCTGCAGGAGTCGGTCGACGGGGTGTCGCTCATCGAGGTCGCGGAGGCCACCGGACTGCCCAAGTCCTCGGCGTTCCGCTATCTGTGGACGCTGGAGTCGCGGCGCTACGTGGAGCGCGACGCCGCCTCCGGCCTGTTCCGGCTCGGCCTGGGATTCGTCGGGATGCAGTCCCGGCACCTGGAGGTGCTGCGGCAGCGCGCGCGCCCGGTGCTGGAGCGGCTGCGCGACGACCTCGGCGAGACGCTGAACCTCGGCGTCCTGGACGGCGACGCCACGATCTACCTCGACATCGTGGAGAGCCGCCGAGGGGTCCGGCTGGCCGCCAAGCGCGGCGACCGCGATCCGATCCACTCCACGGCGCTCGGCAAGGCCATCGCGGCCCGCCTGCCCGAGGCCCAGGTGCGGGCGATACTGGCGGGCTCCGGGATGCCGGCGCGCACCGCCAACACCATCACCACGCCCGACGACTACCTCAACGAGCTGGGCCGGGTGCGCCGGCTGGGGTACGCCTTCGACGACGGCGAGAACGAGATCGACGGCCGCTGCCTGGCCGTGCCGATCGAGGGGATGCCGTTCCCGGCGGCGCTGAGCCTGAGCGCGCCCTCGGCGCGGTTCCCGCTGCGGCAGGTCGAGGAGGTCGCCGCCGCGCTGAAGCTCGCGGCCTCGACGCTGACCGCGGCCCCGGAGGCTCCGGTTCTCCCCGCTGGCATCGGCACTGCCGGCGAAGAATGAAACTCGTATTTTGCTTGACGAAACGCTGTCCCGGATAGTCTGATGAGGACATGCGATTCGGAGTGCTCGGCTGTGGCTCGTACGGCGTCGTCCACGCCAAGGTGATTTCCTCGATGCCCGACCGGGCCCGGCTGGTCGCGGTGGCCGACGCCGCCCCCGGCCGGGCCGGCGCGGTCGCCGGGGAGCTCGGCTGCGAAGCGGTCGAGGGACTGGAAGACCTGTGCCGGCGCACGGACATCGACGCCGTCACGGTCAGCATCCCGCACGGCCTGCACGCCGACGCGGTCGTGGCCGCCCTCGAAGCGGGCAAGCACGTGCTGGTCGAGAAGCCGCTGGACATCAGCCTGGCCGCCGCCGACCGGGTGATCGAGGCCGAGCGCCGGACCGGGCTCACCGTCGGCGTGATGAGCCAGCGCCGCTTCGAGCCCGCGGCGGTCCGGGTCAAGGCGGCGATCGACGCGGGCGATCTGGGACGGCTCACGTCCGGCTGCGCCGAGACGACGAGCTGGCGGCCGCAGTCCTACTACGACTCGACGGCCTGGCGCGGCACGGCGGCTGTCGAGGGTGGCGGAGCCCTGATGACGCTGGGCGTGCACTCCCTGGACCTGCTGCTGTGGTTCCTGGGGGAGCCGGTCGCGGTGCAGGCGCAGGCCGGACAGCTCGCCCACGAGCGGATCGAGGTCGAGGACACGCTGGTCGGGACCGTCCGGTTCGCCTCCGGCGCCGTCGCCGGGGTCAGCGCGACCACCGCGGCCTACCCGGGACGCGACTCGCGGGTCGCGGTGTACGGCGACCTCGGCAGCGCCCAGGTCGGCGAGCGGGAGCTCGGGTATATGCGCACGACCGCCGACCGGCCGGGTGCCGAGCGGGTCGCCGCGTCGGCCGCCTACCCCGAGCACTCCGCGCTGTCCGGCGGCGACGCCATCGACATCTACGGCGCGGCGAAGGCCCAGTACCGGGACTTCGTGGCGGCCGTCCGCGACGGCCGGCCGCCGGCGATCGGCACGGCCGACGGACGGCGGGTGCTGGCCACGGTGCTGGGGCTGTACGAGTCCGCGCGTACCGGCGACACCGTCAAGCTCTGATGAGCGATCTGCTGGGGCTGGTCGACCAGCTGCCCCTGACCCGCGTGGGCGACGAGCAGGAAGCAGGGCTGCTGCTCACCTCGCTGCCGTGGCCGCGGGCCGAACCGGTCCCGGTCTCGCTCGGCGGGCAGCCCACCGACGCGCTGCGGCTCGGGCGGTGGCCCGGCACCGGGTTCCCGCGCCGGCTGATTCTCGCGGCGGATGCCGGGGAGGCCGGGGCTGTGCCGGCGATGCTCCCGGTTGTTCGAGGGGAGGCCGCCGGCGGCGACGGCTCCACTCCGTGGGCGGCGATGGAGGTCTTCGCCCGGAGCACCGAGCCCGGCTACGTCTGGGAACGCAGTCTGCTGCGACTGGGGTTCGGCGACCGGTCGGTCGGCCTCGCGATGGGATTGCGGACCGGCGGGACGGTGCATTGGTGGGAGGCCTGCCGCCTGGTCGTGATCGAGGAGACCGAGGAACGCCGCACCGTCGAGATGGCCGGCGTGATCGCGCACCGGCACCTCACCGGCGCGGACCACCGGGAGCAGCCCGGCTACACCAACACCTTCGTCCATCGCCACAACTGGCTCAACGCGAGCATCCACGTGCGGCTGCACCGCAACGGCGTGTGCGAGGTCTTTGCCCGGCACGTCAACGCGCGGTTCGTGGACGACGGGCTGGCGCTCGAAGACGTCGTCCCGGTGCTGGGCATCCGGATGGAGGGGCCGGCTGATCCGCCTGACCTGCCCGAGCGCTGGGACGGCTCGTCCCGCCTGCTCACGGTCGGCTCCGCGCGCTTCGATTTCGCCGAGGTCGCCCGGCTGGCGACGCCTGCGCGGCCCGGCGACATCAGGAGGGAAGACGGCTGGGTGGTCCTCCAGCCGTACGCGGGCGTCGAGGTGTTCGGCGGATCCTGCCCCGACGAGCAGACCGGTGACCCGTTCCTCTTCCGGGCCGAAGACCGGGTCTTCCCGCGCGGAATGGCGCGGGCGCTGCGTTTCTCACTGAGCCTGTTGGACCGCTCACCGGTCGTGGTCCGCTATCTCGCGCCGGACTGGTGGTACGGCCTCTGCGAAGAGCTCACCCCCCGACCCGTACTACCGGTCACGAGCGCGGACGACGACCGGAGCCTGCGGGCCGCACGGCGCTGGGTCCGCGATCACATGGTGCGCGGCGGGTTCGAGGACGGAACCGTCCCGCGCAACGACCTCCAGCGATGGGACCTGCCCGACGGCCCGCGCTACGAACCCGGCTGGGAGGGCGAGCTTCCGTACGCGCTGCTGCTCGACGCGTGGCGGACCGGCGACGGGTACCAGGACGCGCTGCGCGCCGCGTACGCGATCACCGACATCGCGGTCGACCACGCCGCGAAACTCATGCGGATGCACGGCCACCCGCCGAACGCGCTGTCGCTGCCGATGAGCCGGATGCAGGGCACGATCGCCGCCTATCTGGAGACCGGTGACCCGTTCCTGCTGCGGACGGCACGAGCCGTCGTGGACAGTGCGCACGCGACGCACCTGAACTCCTGGCCGCGGCTCGCCGTCGGCCGTGACGCGTGCTACCTGCGCTCCGCGATCCTGCTCCACCGCTACTTCGGCGACGAGCACTTCCTCGCGCTGGCCGACGAGGGCGCGCAGACCGTGGTGGCGAGCCAGCGCGCCAACGGCACCTTCGGCGACCAGGGCGGCGGCGCGGGCATGCACGCCTGGATGGGGTACATCACCAAGCCGTGGATGGGGTTGCTGGCCCTCGGAGGCGTGTTGGACCGACTCGAACTCCTGCCGGACGGCGTGCGGCCGGACGAGGCGGGCCTCGGGCCGTGCCATGACGCCGTGCTCCGGTTCGGCGCCTGGCTGCTGGCCGAACGCGGCGAGGGAGGCTGGTCCTACCAGCACGACTACGACGGTCGCCGGTCCCACGAGGATCTGCGGACCGGCAAGGTTCTGCCACTGCCGACCCCGCCGCCGTACTGGCACCACGACACGCTGGCGCGACTGCTGGCCTACTGCTCGGCGAGCACCGGGGATCCGGCTTATCTGCGGGCGTGGCGCGAAAGCCACGACCTGTTCTGGAAAGCCGGTGCCGGCAATCCGGTCTCGGCCAGCGGCGTGGCCGATCACGTCGTCGCGGCCGCGCTGCAGTTCGTTCCCGCGCTGCACGATCGGTGGTGGGACGGCCGACTTCCGCTACCGGATGCCGACGCCTGACGCCGACACCTCGACGCAACCGTCCCGTTCGGTGACCAGCCCGGGCCGCTCGACGGCGAGCTCGGCGTTCCCCGCCGGGGCGTATTGCAGGCTGTTGCACTCGAACGCGGGCACCGCGTAGGAGCAGTGCGCGGCGAACACTGCCGCGTGGGCGAGTGCCGGGCCCACGTGGGTGAGGTCCTGCTGCACCACGAACCGCCGGCGCTTCCGGGCCCAGCAGTACGCGAGCAAAGCCGAGGTCTGGCCGCGGCAGGTCTTCACGACGATGCCGTCCCAGCCGGTCAGGGTGTCCAGCTCGCGCGGGTCCGGCAGCCCTTCGTCGGCCAGGACCGGCAGGGGACCGGTTGCGCCGGGGCCGGCTGCGCCGCGCGGTACCGGCTGCTCGACGTAGTCGGCGTGCACCGAGCCGAGCAGCCGGGCCAGATCCGCGGCATCGGTGTAGGCCTCGTTCGGGTCGAGCGAGACGCGCGCCCCGTGGGCGCCGATCGCGCGTACCCGCTCGATGTCGACGTCGACCTGGCCGCTCAGCTTCAGCTTGACCCAGCGCCGGCCGGCCGCGTCGGCGGCCGGTGCGTCCACGCCCAAGACGTGCTGGACCGGAAGCGTGGTCGCGGGGGTCGCAGAGAGCTGATCGCCCGGCCAGCAGCCGGCGAAGTCCGGGCCGAGATACGACCCGAGATCGGCGTTCAGGAACCGCTCGTCGTACATGCGGTAGGCGCTGAGCCCGGCGGCTCTGGCCCAGGCGTCGTGCACGGCCTGGTCGACCGGGGCCGCCGCGACCTCGGCGGCCAGGCGCGGTCCGGCGGACCGCGCGACCAGGTCGAGCAGCCCCGCGCCGTGCTGGAGCGGGTCGGCGGTGCCGAACGCGGGCAGCGCGGCGGCCAGCCCGCGCACGGTGGCGCGCATGGCGTCGTCGGTGCCGCCGGCCCAGGGGTGGGACAGCAGGACGCTGCCGACTCCGTTGGCGGTGCGGCCGTTCCGCGCTTCCACCGACACGGTGACCGTTGCTTCGGTGAGTCCGGTGATGGGGCCCGAGCTGAGGGTCAGCGGCACGGCGAACGGCACGGGCCGGAAGCTCGGGACCGCCGCGACGATCCGGACGTCGGTCGGCTTCACCGGGCCTCAGCCCGCGAAGTGCGCATGGACCCGGCGGACCGCGGTGACGATGTCGTCCACGTCCTGGTCGGAGTAGCGCTCGTTGCACTGGAGGACGACGAGCGTGCGGTCGATCATGTCCTCCGCCACCGGGCAGTCTCCCTTGGCGTAGCGGCGTCCGCGGATCGGGAACCCCGAGGTGCCGTACGTGTGCTGCTCGGCCATCGCCGGGGTGAGGTAGACGGGGCGGTCGAGGTAGCCCGCAGAGGCCGGGATGCCCTCGGCGAGAAGTGCGGCGCCGAAGTCCGCGTTCGTCGTGCCGACGAGCGCCGGGTCGAGCAGGATCGGGTACAGCCAGAACGAGTGTCGGCCGATCTCCTCCGGCGATGGCAGCCGGAGCCCGGCCAGGCCGTCGAGTTCCTTCGTCAGCCGCGCGGCCACCGCGCGGCGCGCCGCGACGATCCCCTCCAGCCGGGTGAGCTGGACCCGGGCCACGGCGCCGACCAGCTCGGTCATCCGGTAGTTGAGCCCGAGGAACAGGTGCGTGCGCTCGCCGGTGTCGCGCGGCCAGCCCTTGTCCGCGAACAGCCGCATCCGGCGCGCCAGCTCCGGATCGTCAGTGACGGTGAGCCCGCCGTCGCCTGCGGTGATGTGCTTGGTCTGCTGAAGGCTGAAACAACCGATGTCGCCGCGGGTGCCGGCGTAGTCGGTACCGCCGTGCGGGACCGTCAGGTAGGCCTGTGCGCAGTCCTCGATGACGGTGATCCCCTGTGGCCGGCACAGTTCGACCAGCTCTCCGACCGGCGCGGGGCCGCCGAACAGGTGCACGGCGATCACCGCCCGGGTCCGGCTGGTGATCTTCGCCGCGACGCTCTGCGGTGTCAGGCAGCCGGTGACCGGGTCGACGTCGGCGAAGACCGGAACCGCGTTGCAGGCCAGCACGGCGATGACGGTCCCGAAGTCGGTGACCGGCGGGACGATGACCTCGTCACCCGGCTCCGGGTTCACGGCCGCCACCGCCAGGTGCAGCGCGGAGGTGCCGGAGGTGCTGGCCACGGCGTGCGCGGTGCCGATGAGGGCGGCGAACTCGGTTTCCAGCGCCGCGACCTCGGTTCCGGTCACCCGCCACAGGACGCCGGAGGCGATGACGCGTTCGACCGCCTCCTGCTCGGCCCGGCCGAGGATGCGTCCGGAGGAGTCCAGGGAGGTGGGCAGGGGCGCGGTGCGGACGGGGGTGCCGCCAGGGAGGGCCATGTCCGGGAGTATGACCGAATCGATTCACTCAATGCAACATCCATTTCAATTTCACGAGGAACGGGTGAAGCGCCGACTGTTGACACCCCGGTCGCCAGCTCTTACCTTCGCTTCAAGCCACTCGTGAAAACTGTGTTTCATTCAGCAAAACTCCCATCACTCCCAGCCGGAGGCCATCGTGAGCGGTCTGGACAGGCGGTCGTTCATCAAGATCGGCGGGGCTGCGGCGCCCGGCGCGATGCTGCTCGGCCCGGCCTCGGCGAAACCGAGGCCGGCCCCGAAGTCCGCGGCCGGCGCCGCCGGAACCGCCGGCACCGCACGCCGCAAGTTCGTGGAGTACGGCTGGGACGTGCCCGGCCCGGTCTACCTGCGCGACCACATCCAGGCGATGGAGCAGCAGCCGCTGGACGGCGTCGCCTTCAACCTCAACGAGAACCCGTCGCTGTCCGGCGGCACCGGGGCGACCAAGCTGGTCAACCCGCTCGATCCCACTCCGCTGACCGCCGCCGACGTCCACCTCGACGTGCTGTCGGCGATCGGCTGGCAGACCTTCACCGACAACTTCCTGGTCCTCACCGCCGGCCGACCGCCGGCGACCCCGATGAACTGGTTCGACGACACCCAGTGGACGACGATCCAGGCCAACCTGGGACTGCTGGGCCAGGCCCTGCAGGCCTCCGGCGCGGTCGGGGTCTTCCTGGATCCGGAGAACTCGGCCGGCAACGTCGCCTGGCAGTACAACGCCACGCTCTTTCCCAACAACACTTTCGAGCAGGCGCAGGCCCAGGTCCGCATGCGGGGCGCGCAGTTCATGTCCGCCCTCCAGGCCGCCCGGCCGGACATCAAGGTGCTGATCCTGCACATGTCGGTCCTGCTCCGGTACCTGACGCCGGAGTACCAGGCGTTCCTCGGCGGCCAGCTGGCGAGCAACCCGTACGCCCTGTTCCTGTCCTTCGTCGACGGGATGCTCGACGCGCGCGGCCCCCAGGCGACGATCCACGACGGCAGCGAGACCGACTACTGGTTCGACGAGAGCACGCTGTGGATCTACGACGCGCAGTACCAGCGCGGCGGCTGGTTCGCGGTGTCGCCGGAGAACCGGTGCAAGTGGTCGGAGAACGTGCTGGCCTCCACGGTCTACCTCGACCTCACGCTCGGCCACGCGTCGTCGAACATCGCCGCCGTCTACGGCTGCTACAAGACCTACGCACAGAGCGACTTCCAGCAGTGGTACGAGCACAACCTCTACCACGCCGCGCTCAAGAGCAGCGAGTACGTGTGGCTCTACAGCGAGAAGATGAGCTGGTGGTCCGGCACCGCCTTCGCCGGCGCCGCGGACGGGGTCCGTGCCGTACAGGCCAAGCTCCAGCAGGGCGAGGCGCTGGGCTACGACATGTCGAAGTACCTGAGCTACCCCGACCACCGCAGTACCGCGGCAACCTTTACGACGTCGCCTTCGCTGGTGTTGAGCGGACCGGCCAACGGGGCGCAGGTCGCGGCGGGCAGCGCGGTCGTCGTCACCGCCGTCGCCTCGGACCCGGCTTCGGTCGAGCGGGTGGAGTTCTACCACAACGGTGAACGGATCGACTACTCCACGACGCCGCCGAACATCGCCGCCATCTACGCCGACCCCGGCCCGCACACCCTGCTGGCCCGCGCGTTCCTCGCCGCGGGCGGGCACGTGACCTCGAACCCGATCATCATCCAAGCCGCCTGACCGAACCGGAGGACGATCCGATGTCGGCACACTCCCAGGACCGTAGTCTCGGCCCCAAGCGACGAAGCATTCTCCAACTCTCCGCGGCGGCCGTCGTCGCCACGGGACTGCCCGTCGCGACCGGCATGGCCGGCAGCCGGGCGTACGCCGACGGCGGCCCGACGTTCACGGCGGTCTTCACCCCCTCCGACCCGACCAGCGGGATCCAGGCCGCCCTGGACGCCGCGGCGGCCTCCGGCGGGACCGCGGCCACCGTGGTCGTCCCCGACGTCGGCCAGAACTGGGTCACCGACCCGCTGCTCATCAACCACACGCCGATCAGCAAGGGCCTGCTCCACCTCACGGTCCTGTTCCAGCCCGGCGTGACGGTGCAGGCCCGGCCGGGGTCGTACCCCGACGCGCAGTGCCTGCTCACCATCGACGGCGGGAACGCCGCGCGGCCGACGACGGCGAACCGCGGCTTCGGGATCGTCGGCGTCACCCTCAGCGGCTACGGGGCGACCCTCGCGATGAACAAGAGCGAGTACACGACCGGGGAGCAGCGGCACGTCATCAAGCTCGTGAGTGCCGGCGACATCTGGATCGAGGGGCTCACGCTGCGGGACTCCGGCGGCGACGGGATCGCCGTCACCGCGACCAAGGGCAACTACGCCGTGAACGGCTACTGCGGCAACGTCACGGTCGTCAACGTGCACTGCGACAACAACCGGCGCAACGGCATGAGCGTCAACTCGTGCGACGGCATGACCGTCTCGGGCAGCGCGTTCACCAACTCCAACGGCACCGGACCGTCGGCGGGCATCGACTTCGAGCCGGACCAGCCGCTCCCCGCCCTGCAGTCGCCCTCGCCCTACACCCAGCCGGTCTACAACCGGCTGGCGAACATCACGGTGACCGACTGCTCCATGGTCGGCAACGTCAACTCCGGGGTGCTGGTCCAGGCGGCCTGGCTCACCGGCGCACCGACCACCAGCCCGATCGGCATCACGCTGGACCGCATCCTGATCGGCCCGCAGCAGGCGGCCGCCGGGCAGGCGGCGCCCGAGCCGAGCTTCATCTACGCCGGTCCCGGCGACGAGGGCAAGGACCCCGGCGGGGCCGTGACGCTCAGCAACTCCCTGATCCGCACCGTGCCGAACTCCGGGAGCATCCTGGTCGCCCACAGCTGGTCCGGCGGTATCGACCCGGCCGGCGGGGTGCAGCCGCCGACCGGCACCAAGCTCAAGCTGACTAACACCGCGAGCCTGGACCTCGGCAACGCGGCCGGCACGCTCAAGCCGTTCACCTTGCAGGCGGACGGATTCAGCGGTGCCGCTCCGGTCAGCGAGTACGGCGGCGTGGTGTTCTCGAACTTCCTGATGGTCACCGACCAGGCGCCGCCGTTCATGCAGGCCGTCGACGACACCACGGCGCACTCGACCGTCGCGAACCTGAGCGGCACGCTGACGGTGGTCGACCCGAGCGGCGTCTCCACCGACCTGGGATCGAGCCCGCGCAACATCACCTTCGCCATCACGCACATGCCCGCACTGCCCGCCGCGACCGTCTCGGTGGCCGCGTCCCCGGCCACGGTCGCGGCCGGGGCGCCGATCCAGCTCACGTTCACCAGGGCGAGCGCCGACGTCAGCTCGCCGCTGCCGGTGAGCTACGCGGTCGGCGGGACGGCCGTGCAGCGGTACGACTTCGACGGGCTTCCGGGGGCCGCGGTGATCCCGGCCGGGCAGTCCTCGGTCACGGTGTCGTTCGGCACGCGCCGTCCCGATGCCGGTACCGACACCCGGACCGTGAGCGTCACGATCCAGCCGGACTCGTCCTACACCGTGGGCTCGCCCGCCGCCGCGACGACTTCGATCACCTGAGAAGGAGCGCATCACGGTTATGCAGGTTGCAACGTTCGTGGCCGACGTGACGCCACCGCCCGGGAGCCCGCTCTGTCTGGGGCTGGTGCCTCCGGCGGTGGCCGTCACGGATGCCCTGACCTGCCGGGGCGTGATCCTGCTCGGCTCCGGTCCACCGCTGGTCCTGTGCGCGCTGGACTGGGCCGGGGTGGCCGGCGAGGGCCACGACGCCTGGCGGACCGTGGTCGCCGAGGCGGCCGGTACCACGCCGGACCGGGTGGCGGTCCACGCGCTGCACCAGCACGACGCTCCCGGCTCGGATCCCGGCGCCGAGGCGATCATGGCCGCGCACGGTCTTCCAGGCCGAGGTCACGACACTGATTTCGTGGACAGCGCCCTGCTGCGGGTGCGCGCCGCGGTGCGGGCCGCACTCGGCCGCCCGCTTCCGGTCACGCATGTCGGGACCGGCTCGGCGCGCGTCCACCGGGTGGCCTCGACGCGGCGGGTGCTCGGCGCCGACGGCACGGTCGCGCACGTCCGCTACAGCAGCACCGCCGAAGCGCACGTCCGGGCCGCCCCCGAAGGCGTCATCGACCCGGACGCCCAGGTGATCAGCCTGTGGGACGGCGAGACGTTGCTCGCGGCGCTGACCTACTACGCGACCCATCCGCAGAGCCACTACAGCGAGCGCCTTGTCACCCACGACTTCGTCGGGATGGCCCGCGACCGCGTGCAGGCAGCGTGTCCGCAGGCGGTGGTCGTCCACTTCTGTGGCGCCGCGGGGAACATCACCGCCGGCAAGTACAACGACGGCAGCCCGGCCAACCGCCCGGTGCTGGCGGGGCGGTTGGCAGACGGTTTGGCCGCGGCGCTGGAGGCGTCGGCGGTGCACCGCGTGCCGGCCTCCGACACCGAACTCGGCTGGCTGACGCGGTCGATCGCGCTGCCGCCGGCCCCGCACCTGGCCGACGGCGGTGCGCTGGCCGCCTTCGAGGAGCGGCGCGACTTCACCGCCGCGCGCGACCTGGCGTGGAGCCGGCGCTGCGCGGCCGGGGGCACGATCGAGGTGAGCTGCCTGCGGCTCGGGTCGGCGCGGGTGCTGCACCTGCCGGGGGAGTTGTTCGTCGAGTACCAGCTGTTCGCCAAGGCGCTGCGTCCCGACCTGTTCGTGGCGCTCGCGGCATATGGCGACTACGGTCCCGGCTACATCGGCACGGCGCACTCCTACAGCCAGGGCGGCTACGAGACCGGACCGCCGTCGCGGGTCGCGCCGGAGTCGGAGGCTGTCGTGGTCGAGGTGATCGGTGAGCTGCTTGAGGCCGATCCGACCAGGGGCGAGCAGCCCTCGGCGATGGCCGCGCGCGCACCGCGGTGGGAGAGTGGTGGACCGTGCTGCTGAGCGACTACATCGCGCGGGGCTTCCCCGGCGATCTGGACGCGGCGATCGCCGCGGTCGGGGTCGGCGGCGTCGACCGGGTTCAGGCACAGTGCCAGCTGCGGTACTGCCCCGAGACGGACAGTGCGCTGTATGCCGGCCCGCCGTCTCTGCGATATGAGCCCGGTTCGCGTCCGGTCTTGGAACGGATCGTGGCCACGCTCGGCGGCGGCACGGCGCGGGCCCGGGCCGAAGCCGCGATGCGGTGGGTCCACGAGCACGTCGTCCACCCACACCACCTCGACGAACGCGTGCCGCCGGACCGGGCGCTGTCCGAGGAGGAGATCATCGCCTCCGGGGCCGGCTGGTGCAACGAGCAGGCCAGGGTGCTGATCTCCTTGTGCGAGGTCGGCGGGACCGCCGGCCGGCTGTGCTTCGTCTACCACGCGAATCTACGGTGCGGACACACCGCGGTCGAACTCGGCCTCGACGGTCGCTGGGCCTTCTTCGACCCGACTTTCGACGTCTCGGTGGAGCTGCCTGACGGACGGCTCGCCGAGGCGCGCGAACTCTCCGGCACTAGCCGAGCCCTGGCGCACCGGGCCTATCGGGAACCTCTCACGGAGTACTACGAGCGCTGTCGGCCGTGGGTCGAGGACGAGCCCGGGTGGCGCTCCGCCGACCGGCCGAGTGTCGAGGCCGGCGGCGACCTGCTGGCCTACCTCGGGTTCACGCACTACCTCATCAGCGGCGTCACCCGCCGGGACGCCTGAACGGCTACAGCGCGATGAGACCGCCGCCGACCTCGATGACCTGACCGGTCACCGCCGCCGCCCCGTCGGAGATCAGGAACCTGACGCACCCGACGAGGTCGTCCGGGCCCAGGCGGCGCTGGACCGCCTGGCGGGCCAGGACGTCCGCGTCCAGCTGCTCCTGGGTCCGTCCGGCCAGGCCCTCGGTCTCGCTCTCGGTGCGGACGGCGCCGGGGGAGACCGCGTTCACCGTGATGCCGTGCGGGCCCAGGCTCCGGGCCAGCGAGCCGGTCAGACCGGTGAGCGCGGCTTTGGCCGCGACGTAGGCCGGACCCGACGGACCGCCCATCCGCACGGTCGCCGAGGTGATGTTGACGATGCGTCCCCAGCCCCGGTCCCGCATGCCCGGCGCGAGCGCCTGGGCCAGGAGCATGGGAGCGGTCACGTTGACCGCGAGCGCTGTGTTCCACTCCTCCAACGGGACCGCGTCCCATGTGGTGTAGGAGGCGAACGCGGCGTTGTTCACGATGACGTCGACCGGACCCGCGGCCGCGGCCAGCGCCCGGACCTGGGCCGGATCGGCGAGATCGGCCTCGACCACCTCGGCGTTCCGGCAGCCGGCGGCGATGGCTTCGCACTCCCGCGCCGCCCCCAGGTGGTGCAGGACCAGCTCCTCCTCGGCGAGCCCCAGCGCGAGGGCCGCACCGATTCCGCGGCGCGCGCCGGTGATCAGGATCCGCATGTCAGTGTCCGTCCTCGTCGTGCGGGTGGAAGGGCAGGCCGTCCTGGCCGATGTGCTCCAGCGGATGCATCGGCGTGGGCCGGAAGCGGTAGGGGAGTCGAGCGAGATCGGCGGGGCAGTAGCCGGGGGTGCCGACGTAGACGGCTTTGCGGGCGTAGCCGCCGAAGCCGGATTTCCAGGCGATCGCGCCCTTGGCCACGAGGAAGGCGGCCTCCTCGGGAACGACCCCGACGGCCCGCAGGTGGTCGTCGTCGAAGGGCGCGACCCGGTTCTCGGTGAGCACCGCCTTCCCGAAGCCGGTCTCGACCACGGCCACCCGTCCCATGTCGACCCGCTGGCCGCGCATGTAGGAACCGGTCCTGGCGTAGGTCACCGGCCCGCGCGGGTCGACCCGGCCGCGGACCGTCATCGGCGGACCCATGAGATCGGCGCTGTGGCCGCCGATCCGAAGCTCCTGCCGCTCTCCGGAGGCGGCGTGGGCGGCGGCGACGGCGGCGGGATCCCAGAGCACCGCGACCGCGCCGGTCGCGCCCTGCCGAGCCAGCGCGTGCAGGATCGCCGTGCCGTCGCCGGGCGCTCCGCCGCCGACGTTGTCGGCCACGTCCACCAGGACCACCGGGCCCGGGTCGGTCGAGCGCTCGCGCAGCGCCTCGCGCACGGCCTCGTCGGGATCGCTCAGCTCCGCGGTGAACGCGGCACGGTGGGACCAGACCTCTGCGGCCAGGGCGCGGGCCCGTTCGGCCGCCCGCGCCCGCGCGGCCACGTAGACCGCGAAGCCGAGCCGGTCGCAGTCGGCGTAGGCGAACCCCGGAAGCGTGCTGACCGCCCGGACCCCCGGCTCGGCGCGGAGCCGGTCGGCGGCGGCCAGGATCGAGCGCATCGGCTCGGCCCGGTGCTCCTGGGTGGCCGGCGGGGTGAGCAGCGGCAGCCGCAGCAGACTGTGCTCGACCGCCGGGTTGCCGAGCACCAGCTCGGCGGCCTCGGCCCCGCGCGCGGCCATGTCGGAGTGCGGATAGGTGCGGTAGCCGACCAGGAAGTCCGCGGCCGCGGCCAGGGCCGGCCCCGGGTTGGCGTGGTAGTCCAGGGTGACGGCGATCGGCACCGGGCCGACGATCTCCCGCAGGGTGCCGACGATCTCCGCTTCGGGATCGGGGTGTCCGTCGGCCATCATCGCCCCGTGCAGGCTGAGTACCAGGCCGTCCAGCGGCAGCGCGGCGCGGGTGCGGACCGCCAGATCGCGCAGCATCGACTCGAACGCGTCCCGGCGGACCGGGCCCGAGGGCAGCGCGGCGCCGAAGAACAGCGGGATCGCGCGGGGGATCGCCTCCAGCGCGCCGCCGAGCTCGGTACCGGTGCCGCGCAGCGCGTCGAGCAGGTCGGCACCCGCGAAGTACTGGTAGGCGCGGAACTGCGCCAGCCCGGTCGGCTCCGGGACGAAGGAGTTCGTCTCGTGCCAGATGCCGCCGATGCCGATGCGCATTAATGAACCTCGCGTTCCATTTTCATTGCCCTGATCGGCAAACCTAGTTACGCTGATCGAAATCCACAAGGGCTGAGGCGAGGGGTTCGCGGTGCACGCCGATCTGCTGCTGCACGGAGCGCTGGTCCTGGACGGCACGGGGGATGCCGCGGTCCGGCGGGACGTCGCGATCGTCGGGGACCGGATCGCCGCAGGAGCGGTGTCGGCGGCGGCGCACACCATCGACCTGCGCGGTCTGGTGCTCGCCCCGGGCTTCATCGACATCCACACCCACTCCGACGTCAGCCTGCTGCACGACTCGGCCGGGGAGAGCAAGGTCCTGCAGGGCGTGACCACCGAAGTCGTCGGCAACTGCGGCTTCTCGGCCTTCCCGGTCGGCCCCGGTCCCGCGCACACCGCGGGTCTGACGGCCCACCTCGGCCGGCTCGGCGACGCACCCGCCCGGATCGGCTGGACCGGGCTCGACGACTACGCCGCGGCCCTGGGCCCGCTCGCCCTCAACGTCGCCACCCTGGTCGGCCACGGCGCGCTGCGGATCGCCGCGATGGACGACCCGTACGGCCCGGCGACCCCGCGGGACGTCACCGCCATGGCCCGGCTGCTGGACGACGCGCTTACCGCCGGCGCCCACGGCATGTCCACCGGCCTGACCCACACCCCCTCCTCCTACGCCCCGGCGGCCGAGATCGAGGCACTGACCGCCGTCTGCGCCCGACACGGCGCGCTGTACGCCACCCACGCCAGGGCCGTCGCCGGAGGCGAGTTCGCGGCCGTCGACGAAGCGCTCGGCGCGGCCGGACGGACCGGCGTGCGGCTTCAGTACTCGCACCTGGCCCTGAACGAGCCCGGGAACTGGGGCCGGCACGCCGACGCGCTGCGCCGGTTCGAGGACGCCGCGGCCTCAGGGCTGGACGCCGGCTTCGACGTCTACCCCTACGACGCCTCGTCCTCCGCGCTGATCCAGTACCTGCCCGAATGGGTCCAGAAGGACCCGGCCGGCGCCGACCGGCGCCGGGCCCTGGCCGCCATCGCCGAGGGCTGGTACGGCGGGATCCCCTGGCACTGGGACCGCGTCGCCATCTCCGATGCCGCCGATCCCGAGCTCGTCGGGCTGACGCTCGGCCAGATCGCCGACCTGTGGGCGCGGCCCCCGGAGGAAGTGGTGCTGGACCTGTGCGCGGCGCCGGACGGCGAATCCGTCCAGGCGGTGCTGCACTACCGGCGGGAGGAGGACGTCCGGGCCTTCCTGACCCACCCGCTCGCCATGGTCGGCTCGGACGGCAACGCGGTCCCGGTCGCCGGCCGGGGCAAGCCGCACCCGCGGTCGTTCGGCACCTTTCCCAGGGTGCTGGGACGGTACGTGCGCGAGCGCGGGGAACTGGCGCTCGCCGACGCGGTCCGCCGGATGACCAGCGCCCCGGCGGACCGGCTGGGTCTGGCCGACCGCGGCCGGATCCGCGCCGGCGCGGTCGCCGACCTGGTCGCCTTCGATCCGACGGCCGTCGCCGACCGGGCCACCTTCACCGACCCCCGCCGGGCACCCGCCGGGGTGGCGCTGACGATCGTCGCGGGCCGGGTCGTGATGCGGGACGGGAACGTGGGCGCGGAGCGTCCGGGGAAGGTGCTGCGACGTGGCTGACGGTCTGTTCGACGGCACGATCGCGTTACCGCGGGCGGTCGTCCTGCGGGACGCGCTCGAGCACAACATCGCGACCATGGCGGCCTACTGCCGCGCCCACGGCGTCCGCCTCGCCCCGCACGCCAAGACCACGATGTGTCCGGCGATCGTCGCCCGCCAGCTCCGGGCCGGCGCGTGGGCCGTCACCGTGGCCACCCCGGGCCAGGCCCTGGCCCTGGACGCGCCCCGGATCCTCATCGCCAACCAGGTCGTGGACCCTGGATCGCTGCGGCAGCTGCACGAACTGCGCGACCGCGAGGTCTACTGCTACGCGGACTCGACAGCCTCGCTGGAAGCCCTGGAATCAGTGGCCTTCCCCGGACTCAGGGTCCTGGTGGAGATCGGCGTCCCCGCCGGCCGCACCGGACTCCGGGACGACACGGCCGCCCTGGACCTCGCCCGCCGGATCGACGCCGGACCCCTCACCCTCGGCGGCATCGCGGCGTTCGAGGGCATCCTGGACCCCGGAGCCAGCCTCGACGCGCTACTGGAGCGCCTGTCAGCCCTCGCGCAGCGGATCGACGGCATCGTGACCCTCGGCGGCAGCGTCCACTTCGACCGGGCGGTACGAGCGCTGTCCGGCCTTGCTCCCCGCCTGGTGCTGCGCAGCGGCTGCTACGTCACCCACGACGGAGGCTACTATGACCGGCTGTCCCCGTTCGGCAGCCAGGCGACCGGTCCCTACCGGCTACGGGAGGCGTTGGAGGTCTGGGGAACGGTACTCTCCCGACCCGAACCGGAGCTGGCCGTCATCGGAATCGGCCGGCGGGACGTGTCCTACGACGCCGGGCTGCCGTCGGTACGCCGGATCCGGCGGCGCGGTCTCCAGAATCAGGGCGTGCCCGGCCACGGCGCTGCCACACCGGATCTCGGGACCCTCGCGGTGACGGCCCTCAACGACCAGCACCTCCACCTCCGGCTCCCCGCCGATCACCCACTGGCCGTCGGCGACGGGGTCGGTTTGTCGGTGTCGCACCCCTGCACGACCTTCGACAAGTGGCGGAGCATTCTGATCGTCGACGAGGAGTACTCCGTCATCGAGGACGCGCCGACGCTGTTCTGACGGCCGTCGCGTAGTGCGGCTAGATGCTTGACCCGCCGCCGGAGGTGTTGTTTTTCGCTGCCGACCGCAGCCGTACCGGGAGGGTTCGGCGGCGGTCGGCAGTACGGGGCCGAGGGGAGAACCGTGGCCCGCCTCAGCCGGGGGTGCCGGTGGTGCCGGGGGACGTGGCGCAGGGCCCGGTTCCGGGTCCGCCCAGACGGAACGAGGTCGGGGTCACCGCTCCGAAGTCGTAGCGCGCCGGGCTGGTGGCGGTGACGGTCAGGTTGGGTTTGTCGGTGCTGCCGGCGAGGCGGTAGTCGCGGATCCAGGAGGAGCCGCCGGAGCTGCCGAAGCGGCCGTCGCCCATCTGGGTGCAGCTGGGGGAGTCGGCGGCGTTCTCCGCGACCTCTCCGAACACCGACACCACTTGTGCGGTGGTGTACGTGCCCTGCCACAGGGTCCCGGGGAAGTAGCCCACTGGCAGGTCGTCGAGGGACAGCCACCAGTCGCCGTTGATGTTGCGGATGGCGAACTCGGCCGCGCTGTGGGGCGGAAGTGCCATGCCGGGGCGGATGATCGGGGATACCTGGACGAAGCCGCAGCCGTTGTAGCAGGACTCCTGGCCGTCGACCCAGTGGTAGACGAACAGGTGCGGCCGGCGGTCGCCGTTGAGTTCGGGGTCCACGGTCCAGCCGATCTCGACGGTCGAGGTCCGTGCGGTGTTCTGCAGCGCGATCTCCTGCAGGCTGTGTTCGCCGGTCTGGGCCGGGTTCACGACCGGCGCCTCGATCTTCATCAGGGCGCTGACGCCGGTGGTGTTGGTGAACTGGCGGCCGTTGACGTAGTCGTAGCAGGCTCCGAACCAGCAGATCGGCCCGGTTGCGGCGGGTGCGGTTGCCGGTGGCGGGCCGGGCGGCGGGGGAGCCGGAGCGATGGTGTGCGCGCCGGCCGGCGTCGCGCCCAGCAGGCCGGCGGTGAGCGCCGCAGCGGCGATGGCGGCGATGGCGCTTGTGGCCGTGATGGCGGTGATGGCCGCCCGGAACTTAGCAGGCACCGGGGCCTCCGAGGTGGAACGAGGTCGGCGTCACCGAGCCGGCGTCGTAGTAGCTCGGATCGGTCGCGGTGACGGTGAGACGGGGCTGGCTGCGGCTGCCGTACAGCTGGTAGCCGGAGATCCACGACGACCCGCCCGCGCTGCCGTAGGTGCCGTCGCCCATCTGGGTGCAGCTTGTTGGGCTGTCCGCGGCGACTTCGCCGAAGGCGGATATGGAGTACGTGGTCGTGAAGTCCCCGCCCCACAGCGAGCCGGGGAAGTATCCGAAGGCGACGTTGTTGTAGTACGCCCACCAGTCGCCGTCGTAGTTGTACAGGGCGAACGTGCCTGTGGTGCCGGGGGTGAGTGCCATTCCGGGCTGGACCGTCGGTGACGTCGAGACGAAGCCGCAGCCGTTGTAGCAGGTGCCCTGGCCGTTGACCCAGTGGTAGACGAACAGGTGGGGCTGGTAGTCGCCGTTGGTTCCCGGGTCGACGTTCCAGCCGATCTCGATGGTGTTGGCGGTGGTGGTGGAGTTCGTGCTCTGCAGCGCGAGTTCCTGCAGGGAGTGGCCGTCGGAGGTGACTCCGCCGGGCGCGGCCTGGTCCATGGTGATGCTGGCGCCGGTGGCGGTGGCGAACTGCCGACCGCTGACGTAGCTGAAGCAGGAGCCGAACCAGCAGGTGGCGGCGTGTGCGCTGCCGGTGGGCAGCATCACGGTGCCGGCCGCCGCCGTCGCGGAAAGGACGGCTGCGGCTATTCGGCTTCTCCGGCCGCCGCGGGACTGTCTTGAGGACATGGGTGTGCCTTCGATGGCAGTGGGCGCGGGTTTCGCGCCAGGTGGACGAGGTGATCGAGCACTGTCGCCCCGCTCGCGGTCAGACCGTCGTGTTCGTACTCGTCGGTGAGGTGGACGGTCAGTCCTTTGACGGCGTTCGCGGTGGCGAGGGAGTGCCGGGTGTCGACGTACAGGTCGTCGGTGTAGACGGCGGCGACGACCGGTACCTCGTTCCGGGCCAGGGCCGCCGGGTCGTACAGCGGCCCCCAGCCCTCGTATCCGGCCAGTGCTGCCGCGAGGTCGCGCAGCGGGCGCAGGGCCGGATCGGTGCGGAAGTGCCAGGGGTGGATCGTCTCCCCGGTGAACAGGATCGGCGCGGCCGTCTCGGCCAGGACCCGTTCGGCGTCGAACCGGGGGAACTGCTTCCTGACCCGGGTGGCGGCCCACGCCGTCGGGGACAGGTCCTGCGCGTAGCAGGCTTCGTGCATCAGCGCGTACAGCGGACGTGAGCCGAAGGACAGCGCTACCTGGACCTGGTGCTGGAAGTGGTCCGACAGCTCTTGGCGGTGCGGGGTCCGGCACAGGGCGTCTTCGAGCAGGTAGTGCAGCCGGTCCGCGCCGTCGGTGGTGCCGAGCATGATGCCCAGGGACTGGAACGCCTCGACGGTGAGCAGGGTGCCGTCCGGCAGCACTGTCTCGTGATCGGACAGATGCGCGGCGATCCTGCGCACCGTCGCGACGTCCTGCGGATAGTGGTGGTAGAACAGCGCGTTCTTGTCTTCCATCCGCGGGTACGCGGCGCGGTAGATGTGGTCGGCGTCGCCGTCCAGGCAGGGCAGCCCGCCGGTGATGAAGACCTCGGCGAGGCCGTCCGGCGCGAACGACAGATAGCTGACGGCGCAGAAGCCGCCGAAGCTCTGGCCCAGAACGCTCCACGGGGCGCCGCCGGTCAGGCGCCGCATGAGTTCCGCGTCCCGGACGATCGAGTCCGCGCGGAAGTGGGTGAGGTACTCGGCCTGCCGCCGGGTGTCTCCCCGGGCCGGCAGGGTCTGCCGGGTCGCGGGGGTGGAGCGTCCGGTGCCGCGCTGGTCGAGCAGCAGCACGCGGTAGTCCTGGACGGCGCGGCCGAGCCAGCCGCCGGACAGGTCGGCGTCCAGCGGGCGCGGGGAGCGGTGGCCGGGTCCGCCTTGCAGGTACAGCAGCCACGGCCGGGTTTCGGCCGGGCCGTCGTCGGCGGTGACTTCCCGGGCGTAGACCTCGATCAGTTCGCCGCCCGGGCTCGCGTGTCGCAGCGGAACCGTGAACACGTGGTCGGTCAGCCGGATTCCGGGTCGCACGCGGTCTCACCCCTCTGCGTTAAATGAAGTAGTAACTTCAGTTACTGTGCGGGTTAACATAGGGCAGGAGGCCGTGGGACACAAGACCCCGGGGGATTCGTGATAGGAGTGCGGTGAGCAGCCCGAAACAGAACGAGGAGGACGCCCCCGATGCCCGGTTCCGCCGCCGGTGACGACAGTCCGCAGCGGCTCGGCGCTCGTTTGCACCGGCTGCGCACCGACCGCCGCATGTCCCAGCGGGCCTTGGCAGAACCCGGATATACCGCCGCGTACGTCTCCACGGTGGAAGCGGGCAAGGCGCAGCCGTCCGAGGCGGCGCTGCGGTACTTCGCCGAGCGCCTCGAGGTCGGCTACGAGGAACTCGCGACCGGCGTACCCGGCGGGCTTCGAGTCCGGATCCACGACGGGCAGGCCGAGGCGCGCCGGCTGATGGACGATGGGCAGACGGAGCCCGCCGAGACCCTGATGGCGGACCTGATCGGTCAAGCGACCGACAACGACTTGTCGGACCTGGTCGCCGAGCTGCGCAGTACGCTGGGATCATTCCTGCTGCGGCGGGGCGAGCTGGTCGCGGGCCGCGAACAGTTCGAGCAGGCTGAGGCACTGCTGGCCGACCAGCCGCTGCCGGCGCGGGTGCGCGCCATCCGCGGTCGCGCGACGGCGCACTACCTCGAAGGCGACGTCCGCTACTCCTGCTACCTGCTCGAGTCCACGATCAACGAACTGAACAGCGGCGGGCTGCCGGATCCGGGATCGCTGATGCTGCTGTACGCCGCGGTGATCGGCCCCTATCTCGAACTCGGCGCGATGGAGCGCGCGACGAAGGCGGCTTCGCTCGCGCTCGATCTCGCACCCCAGGTCACCGACCCGGTCGCGATCGCCACGCTGCACCGTTCCGTGGCCCGCACGTTGGCATCCGGCGGCCGGTTCGAGGACGCCGAAGCCGCTCTGGTCAAGGCCTCCGAGGTGTACCAGCAGTGGGAGATCCGCGTCGAGCTGGCGCAGTGCCACTGGATGCGCGGGTACCTGCACGCCCAGCACAACCGCCTGGACGACGCGGAGGCCGAGCTGCGCGCCGCCGCGGAGATGCTGCGCGCCACCGGCGCCACCTTCTACGCGGTACAGGTCGAGGTCGAACTCGCCGACGTCCGCTGGCGCCTCGGCCACCCGGCCGAAGCCGAAGGCCTGCTCGGCCGCCTGCTCGACGGCCTCGGGACCGGACACGGAACGATCCACGCCGCCGCGGCACACCATCTGCTGGGCCAGATCCGCGAGCACGCCGGCGACCCGGCCGGAGCCGAGCAGCACTACCGCACCGCCATCCACCTCCAACAGGAAGCCGACGTCATCGGCGACCTGGCCGACACCTCCCGGCTCCTCGGCGACCTCCTGGACCGCCAAGGCCGCACCCGCGAAGCCGTCGAGGCCTACCGGCACGGCCTGACCCGCCTGGCGCGGCCCGGCACGACGACCCTCGGTCCGGCACCCCTGCCACCGCCGGTCATTCCGGCAGGGGGCGCTCTGCCGCGTACCCTCTGACCGCTCGTCGTTGAGACAGCGCGCCGACCACGCTCCGTCCAGTAGGGGTTCGGGCGGGGTACTCGAGCCGGCCGCGGCCTTCTGTGGCGCGGCTTGATGCGGGGGCCGGGGGCTCCCCGGGCTCGTGCAGACGGCAGGGCACGAACTCGGAGTGCGCGCCGGTCTGGGGCGGCTCGTCTCATCACCTCGGAGGGCCATTCCTGATCCGGTCCGGGCGATAGCCGTCGGCGTACAACCGGCGCTTGAGTTCCGCCTGTTCCAGCTCTCGCGCCCGACGCCGGGCGGACCATTGGCCGTACCGCTCGCGGGTGCCAGCCGGAGTGCCGCCACCCCGGTCCTGGCGGCTGGAGTCGGTCGGAGCATGGCGCACGATCACGGCGGCGCCGATGAGCGTCGTGATCGCCAGTGGCAGCCAGAGTGCGGTGGAGGAGACGCTGAGGGCGAAGGTAATCGCCAGCGGGGCGATCGCTCGGCCGAGACCGAGTGAAAGCTGCCACCGTGCCAACGCGGTGCCGCGCAGATGGGATGGTGCCGCGTCGATCACCAGAGGGGTGCCGACGCCTGTGTAGAGGACCTCGCCGAGCGTGTAGAGGACCGAGACGGCAGCGATGGCCGTGGCGCCGGCGGCTCCGTGAGCGGCACCGGCGGCGAGGAATCCGAGGTAGGACGCGGCGAGGACGCCGCCGGCGATGCCGAACACGTGACGGCGCGGGCGCCGCGACATCCAGACCACGACAGGCAGCTGGATCAGGATCACCATCACCGTGTTCGCCACGAAGATCCCTGAGGACCACGCGGGCGAGGCCGCGAGCTGGGTGACGATGACGACCGGGAGGGCGACCTCCAGGATGTCGAAGCACAACGCGAAGGGCAGGTTCGCGAGGTTCATGATGGTCAGGCGGCGCATGACGGGCCGGTCGGCCGGCGCGATGGGTTGGCGGAGCTTCCCCGCCCGGCGTGCCTGCGGGCGTCCGGCCTGGCCAGGCTGCTCGTCCGGGAGCCGGACGGTCGAGATCAGGACGCCCGAGATCAGGTAGCCCGTGGCGGTCGCCAGCGCCAGCCACCGCATCCCCACCGCCCCCGACCCCAACGCGACGGTCGCCAGCAGCGCACCGGCGCCGAGCCCCGCGTTGCCCAGCGAGCGCAGCGCGGCCAGGACCGCGTCCCGCTCGTAGCCCACGGCCAGACTCGACACGACGGCGCCCTGCGCGATCGGCCCGGTCTGGTTGCCGATGCCCTGCAACAGGCAGGCACCGATGAATCCGGCCGGGCCGGGAACCACCAGCAGCAGGATCAACCCGGCGACGCGCAGCCCGATGGTGGTGACCACCACGGTGCGGCGCGCGCCGGCGTCGACCCAGCGTCCGGCCACCGGCACCAGCAGGAGTCCGGCCACGAACCCGCCCGACAAGGCCAGGCCGGCTTGGCTCGGGCTGAGGTGGCTGATGGTGACCGCGTACAGGAGCAGGAACGGCCGGATGAGCCCGGCGCCGAGCGCGGACACGGCGGCGGCGAAGGCGTAGCGTCCGCCGCCGAGTCCGCGCAGCAGACGGACGGTGGAGAGCTTCGACGGCGGGGCTGGGGCGGCCTCGGCCGGGGCCGGGGCCGGTGGTGTAGACAGGCCCGACGGGCCAGGTGTTCCTGGTCTTCCCTGAGGCGGGGTGTTCGCGGCGGTGAGCATGGAGCCACCATGGGAGTCGTACCGCCTCCGACAGCATCCGGTTAACGGTAATCGTCAACTCTGGCGGCGAACCCGCCGCCAACTGCGACGATTCCCTTATGAGCGTCAGCATCGATGTGACCAGCGTGTCCGCGGACCAGTACCTCTTCGCGCCCTCCCCGCTGGCCGAACTCGGCTCCGCCCTGCACCTCCTGGTGGAGCCCGCGCACCACCAGACGCAGAACGGCTGGGTCACCGCGGCCACGGCCGGCATCGCCCCGGACTTGATGGACCGCATCCTGGTCGCGGACTACCTGTGGCGCACCTCCCGCTCGGACATGCTTCTGCCCGCCGTGCCGCAGCCGACGCTGGCCGCCGAGCTCGACGTCCTCGACACCCTCGACGACGAGGCGTGGGTCCGCGACGCCCTGATGACCAGCAGCTGTGGTGTCGTGCCGCTGCGCGACGACCTGGACTCGCCGCTGGTCGACGACGTCGCGCGCAAGATCGCCCGCGACCGGGCCGGCGCGCGGGGGCCGCGCGCGCTGGACTTCGTGGACCAGATCCTCGCCCGCCCGGGCGCCACCCGCAGCTGGATCCGCCGTCTGCTGGAGGACTGCGACAGCGGGTTCTTCGCCGACGCCTGGACCCGGGTCGTCGGCCGGCTCGCGGCGGACGCCCGCCACAAGCACGACCTGCTGGAGCGGCACGGACTGGAGGCGATGCTCGCCGCCGTGTCCCCGGCGCTGACGCTGACACCTTCGGGCGACCGCATCGTCGTCGACAAGCTGCAGGACCGCACCGCCTCGGCCAGCGGCCGCGGCCTGACGTTCCTGCCCAGCACGTTCTCCCACCCGCACCTGCTGGTCGTCCACGCAGCCGGCCGCCGCCCGGTACTCAACTACCCGATCCTGGCCGGCCTCGAAGAGCCGACGGTGTCCGTGGCCGACATTCAGGACCGGCTGCACGCTCTGGACCACCCACTCCGGCTCCGACTCGTCCGCAGCATCCTGCGCGCCCCGCAGACCACGGCGCAGCTCGCCGACGCGTGGATGGTGAGCGCGCCAGAGGTCTCGCGGCACCTGGCGGTATTGAAGAACTCGGGCCTCATCACTTCCACGCGGCGTGGGCGGTATGTGCTCTACGAAATCGACATCGTTCGCAGCGCCCGGCTGGGCACTGATCTGATCGAAGCGCTGCTGCGCTGACCGGTGGTTCGAGAGTTTGAAAGTGAGGCGCTACTGCTTGGTGTGTGGGTGGCTGGGGTGTGGTGGGTGCGTCGGGTGCGGTTTGTTGGTGGGTTTTAGGAGCTTTTTACGGCTTCGCAGGGCTTTAAGAAGGATCCGCTGGGTGGCGCAGTTCGGTGGTGTGCCTGGGGACGCGCTGGCGGCTGGCGGTTGTTCGTGTGCACGACCGCGCGCGGGTTCGAGTCACTGCGCACACGTCGTGTGGGCGGCTGGCGGCCGCGTGTGGTGGGCACCAACAGTCAAAGACAGGGCCTCCGGCGGCGCCTGCGCGGCGAGCGGCACTCGCTCCGGGGAGGGGGGGGCCGCGCTGTTGGGCGCCGGTCGTTGCTTGTGGTCGCCTATGTCCCGGGTTCCCCGTCGCATCGTCGCCTGACGGAAGCAGACCGGTCCGGTGGTATCAAGTCGGATCACACGCTGCTTGGGTCGGGTTCCGTGCGACTTGACACCACCGGCCCGGCCAGCTTGGCTACGCCCGCCGACGCGACGGGGAACCCGGGACAACCCCGCCTGTGGGAAGGATTCCCTCGCCTCGGGCACGCCACGTCACCACCCGCACGTGCACGCACCCGAGTGGACCCCGTCCACACCACAGTGGGGGTTGTCCCGGATCCCTCGTCGCTGTCGGCGGTGCTTGCACAACCAGCCCGGACTGGCGGGGTCAAGCCGGACGCGGCCCGACCACAGCAGCGTGCGATCCGGCTTTACCCCGCCAGGCCGGGATGGTTCCCTTTAGGGCGACGACAGCGACGAGGGATCCGGGACGAGGCGACCAACACACGAACCGCCGCCGACGCGGGGGGTTGGGGATCCCTCAGAGCCTCGAGTGCCCCCGCCGGAGGCGCCTGCTCTTGACTTTCACGCACCCACCACGCCCAACGATCGCCGCCTACGCAACGCATGCGCAGTGACTCGGACCCGTGCGCGGTCGTGTCCAGCAACACCGCCGGCCGCCAGCGCAACCAGCGGCACACCACCGAACTGCGCCACCCAGCGAGGTCACCAAACCTTAGGCGAAGCCGTAAAAGGCTCTTAAAAACCCACCAACAAACCGCACCCACCGCACCCACCACACCCCAGCCACCCACACATAGCTCAACAGCACGCGCACCGATCGCCCGACCCGCCAATCACCCACCAACCACCCACCAACCACCCCCCGATCAGTTCCCGAAGTCGAACCAGTGCAGACTGACGAACGGCTGCGGCTGCCCGCTGTCGAAGGTCAGGTAGACGTCGTGCACGCCGCTCGTGGGGTTCATGTTCATCTGGATCGTGCGCCAGCTCTGCCAGCCGCCGGTGTTCGCGATCTCGAAGACCGACACCGGCGCGTTGCTCAGGCTGTCCAGGTGCACCTTCACCAGGCCGCTGATGCCGGCCACCGCGCCGGAGGCGACGCGGCCGAAGAACTGGCTGCCTCCGGTGCCGAAGTTGACCTTCGGGTACTCGGCCCAGGCGCCGTTGGCCAGGTTGCCGAGGTCCTGGCCGCCGCCGCGGGAGGGGTCGTCGGCGGTCGACTCGGTGGTGAGGCCCCAGCACGAGGTGTGTTCGACTCCTGCGATGGGGGCGAAGGCGTTGCCGCTCGATCCTGAGCCGGCCGCGCAGCCCGCGGGCGGGGCGGGCGGGTTGGACGTCGGGGGTGCCGGCTTCGGCGTCGTTGGCGCGGGTGCGTGCGGAGACGGTGCCGAGGACGGCTTCGCCGAGGTCCGCGGCGCCGACGCCGGGTCCGACGACGCCTGCGGCGGCTGCCCGCCGCCGGAGTTCGGTCCGGCCTGCGTCACGGTCGTGGTCGCGGCCGGGGGCGGCGCGGGATGTGCCGCCGAGGAGGGCGCCGCGGCGCTGGACGACGGCGCGGCCGCCGCCGACGAGCCCGATGCCGAAGGACCCGAGGACCCCGCCGACCCCGCCGACCCCGAAGGACTCGGCGAACCCCCCGAGCCCGCCGAGCTCGACGCCACCCGCGCCGCCGCGTCCGCCGCCGACACGTGCTGCGACGACGGTCCCCCGCCGGGAACCAGGATCAGTCCGACCCCCACCACGATCGCGGCGGCGCCGGCGATCCCCGCCTGCTTGCGGGTCAGAGCAAGACCGTTCATATCCGTCCCCTCCTTCACCTTCGTCATTTCAACTCGGTATGCGGGATCAGCAGCGACAGCACGTTCCCCGTCGCCGCGTCTCCGGTCAGCCCGCGGCCGAACCGTGCGGGCCGGCGCACCAGGTCCTGCGGCAGCCGCACCCCGATGCAGTCGCCCTCGGCCAGGCTCTGCGGCGCCAGCAGCACTCCGGTGCGCGAACGGCGCAGCTCCGCCACCCAGCCGATGACCGCCTGCACGAACGTCTCCGGCGATCCGGCCGCGACCATCCCGATGCCCTGGTCCCGGCCGGTGGCGATGAGGTCGCGCAGGGTGTTGTCGGCCGGGGTGTGCAGGAGCAGGTCGGTGTCGTCGATCAGGATCGCCGCCGGCGTGCCGACCTCGGCCAGCGCCTCGGTGATCTCCGGGCCGCTGAGCTGCGGGGTGCTGATCACCTTGACCCGGGGCTGGCCCGCCAGCCGGCGCAGCGGCGAGTCCCGGGGCGTGATCACCACCAGTCCGGTGCCGCCGGCCAGCAGCGAGACCGCCATCGTGGCCAGCACGGTGCTGCGCCCGGTGCCGGCCGGGCCGAGCACGACGGCGCCGCGCGCCGCCAGGTCCACGCCGCGCGGGGCGATGTCGTCGCCGCTGAGCCCGAGCAGCGCCCACAGCGGCCGCGGCGGCTCGACCGGCATCCGCTCCCAGGCCTGTGCGAAGGTCAGTGACGTCGGCAGCGAGGCGATCGGGTACGGGCGCGCCGCCTTGGACACGTCCTTGTCCCGCTCGCGGGCCGTCTCGCCGATCCGGCGCAGCGCCTCGGCCTGCGCCGCTCCGGACGGGTCGGGCGCCAGCAGCGCGATCTGCGACTCGGTGCACTCGTCGGAGCGCCAGCCCCGGCCCGGCGGCACCACCGTGGGCAGGTCGGCGTGGCTCATGCCGATCAGCATGTAGTCCGAGCGGTCGTTCATCCGCAGCAGGAACTTGTCCTCGTTCAGCGCGGCGAGCTTGCCGTTGAGCAGCGCGCGGTCCCCGGAGATGATCATGTGCAGGCCGGCCGCCGCACCCTCCCGGATGAGCTGGGAGACCATCTCGACCAGGCGGCCGTTGTCGAACTCGCCGATCGCCGTGTTCAGCGCCTCCCAGCTGTCCACGAACACCACGATGTGCGCCGGGCGGACCTCGCCGGGCGGCAGCGTCTCGCGCAGCTCGGCCAGGTTCGCCGCGTTGTGCACGGTCAGCAGGTCCTGGCGGCGGGTCAGCTCCGCGACCAGCCGGGCCAGCAGCCGCTCGATCCGCTCCCGGTCGGCGCGCTGCACCACGGCGCCGCAGTGCGGGAGCGATTCCAGGACGGTCAGCGCGCCGCCGCCGGCGTCGATCCCGTACATGTGCACGTCGGCCGTGGACACCGTCCGGGCCAGCGCGCCGGCCAGCGTCCGCAGCGCCTGGGTCCGGCCGGAGCGCGCCGAGCCGACGAAGTAGAGGTGTCCGTCGCGGTCCGGGTTGAACACCAGCGGCGCCTGGGCCTGCCGGGCCGGCAGGTCGTCCAGCGCGTAGGAGACCGGGATCAGGCGGGTGCCGTGGCGCGCGGCGCCGAGCGGACGGATCTGCGGCAGGTCCTCCAGCAGCAGCTTGGCCGGCAGCGGCGCCAGCCACGGACTCGGGCCCGGCTCGCAGCCGGCCAGCCGGGCTGCCTCGCCGATGGCGTCGACGAGCTCTGACAAGTCGGTCGGACCGACCTCGGCGACCGTCCCGACCGGACCGGCGCCGGCGGCCAGCGCGGTCGGCGGCAGCCGCCGGCCCAGCCGCTGCCAGGGCATCGCGGCCGCGGCCGAGAGCGGCGGCGGCGCGTCGTCCGCGGCGTCCGCGCCGAAGTCGACCGGCCGCGCCGCGCCGGCGTACCCGGTCTGGAACGGCACGACCATCTGGTGCCCGAGCCGGGCCAGCGCGCGCCCCGGCGTGGCGGCCGAGATGCCGGCCGCGTCGGTGGTGTCGATGACGTCGCGGCTCTCGGTGGCGTCGGTCATGCGCAGCGAGACGCGCAGGTTCGTGTTGGCCCGGATGTCCGCGGTGACCGCGCCGGCCGGCCGCTGCGTGGCGAGCACCAGGTGCAGGCCGAGCGACCGGCCGCGCTGGGAGATGCTGACCACGCCGTGGACGAAGTCCGGGACCTCGCGGGCCAGGGTGGCGAACTCGTCGACCACGATGACCAGGCGCGGCAGCGGCGCCAGCTCCGGGTCCCGGGCGCGCATCGCCTGGTACTCCGGGTGGTCCTTGGCCCCGGCGGCGGCCAGGACCTGCTCGCGGCGCCGCAGCTCCGCGCCGAGCGAGGTCAGGGCCCGGTCGACGAGGTGGTCGTCGAGGTCGGTGACCATGCCCAGGGTGTGCGGCAGCCGGACGCAGTCCCGGAAGGCGCTGCCGCCCTTGTAGTCGACGAGCACGAAGACCAGCTCGTCCGGGCGGTTCGCGGTGGCCAGCGCGGCCACCATGGCCTGCAGCAGCTCGGACTTGCCGGAGCCGGTGGTACCGCCGATCAGCGCGTGCGGACCGTCGGTGACCAGGTCGAACACCGCCGGGCCGTCGTAGCCGGCGCCGAGGATGAACGCGGTCGAGGCCGGCCGGCGCTCCCAGCCGGCGACGATCCGGTCCGCGTCCGGCGGCTCCAGCCCGAGCAGGTCCAGCAGCGCCACCGAGTCCGGCAGCATGCCGCGGTCCTCGGAGGTGACATCCCGGATCGGCGCGACGGCGCGGGCGACGGTGTCGCACCACACGGCGCCGACCCCGTCGACCCGCACGTCCGGCACCGGCACCGAACCGCGCTGGCGCACGGTCGCGTAGTACCCGCCGGGCCGCGCGCCGTCCTCCAGCGCCACGACGGCGGCGCACTCCTCGGGCAGCAGCCCCTCGCGCTGGTCCAGGCAGACGAAGAAGACCCGGACGGCGGGGCCGTCCTTGAGGATCTGCACCATGCCGGGGACCTCGCGCAGCCGGCGCGCGCCGTCCACGATCACCAGCACGTCCGGCTCGGCGAACATGACCGAGGTGATGGCCGAGCCGCGGGCCTGGATCCGGGCGTTGACCACGGAGCCGAGCTCGGCGACCCGGTTGGCCACGGTCTCCGGGTCGTTGCCGACCCGGACCAGGGACCCGTGGTGCTCCGGGAAGCGCGCGTGCGGCAGCCAGCGCAGCCAGTCCCAGTCCGGTTCGGTCTCGACGTCGGTGAGCAGATGGATCTGGACGTCGCGCGGGCTTTGCAGCACCCCGGCCTGGATCACCATCCAGCGGGCCAGGTCCCGGACGGCGGTCAGCGGTCCGGCCACGCCGGTGACCCCGACCCCGGCCAGGTCCAAGGACACCGGCGCGGCCGGCACCCGCCAGTCCGGGCCCGGCTGGAGGTGGCTGGTACCTGGCTCGTCGACCACGACCAGGGCCGGCACGTCGGCGGTGCCGACCCGCACGGTCAGGTGGTCGCCGTCGGCCCGGCGCCGCTCCCACAGCCGGGTTCCGGGCCCGACCGCGATCAGCCCGAGCGTCGCCGGATCGGGCGCGGCCTGGTTGCGCAGGACGCGTTCGGCCTCGACGGCCGCGGTGATCTCGGTTTCGCGCAGGGCCTTGGTCCGGCGGAACTCGATCATGGCGATCCGGTGCGACTTGCGGCCGGTGCGGCGGTCGCTCATCAGGTTCGTGATCGCGAAGATCGGGCTGAACAGAGTGAAGGCGAGGTAGTAGTAGGAGTGGAAGAGGAACACCATGGAGAAGCCCATGACCATCGGGGCCAGCATGGTGATCACGGTGAAGGGGCGCCTGCTCTGGGGGTTCGGCAGGGACGGCATCCGGAACCGGCTGACGGCCAGCGGCGGCATGATGCGCGGCGGGCGGTTGTAGTCCAGGCCCAGACCGCGCTCGGAGCGGCGGACGTCGGCGTCGGCCAGGGCCGGGGGCGACACGCGCAGGACGGTGCCGGCGAGTTCGAAGTCCTCGTTGACGCGGACGGTGAACTGCCCGGGCTGCGAGTCCTCCCGCTTCGGCTTCGGCGGTTCGAGGCGCGCTTCCTTGGCCGCGATCTTCGCCGCTTCCTTCGCCGCTCGCCGCTGTGCCTTCCGGTCGGTGAGCTTCGCGGTGTCCGGTTCGGTGGCGGGCGGCGTGACCACCCGGATCGGACGCGCGGCGGGTTCCAGGGGGCCGGCGTCGGCCCCGGAACCGGCGCCGGTCTCGACGTCGTCGAACTCTGCGACCAGCACCGAGCCGTCGGGGCGGACCGTGAGCCGGGCGGTGTGTTCGGCGGGGAACCCCTCCCAGCGCACGGTGCAGTCCGTGCCCGAACCGGCGAAGTGGCTGCCCAGGCCCAGGCGCCAGGTGCGGCCGACGCCGGCACCGCCGACGGCGCGGATCTCCAGCAGCGCCTGACGCGGGGTCAGGCCGTAGTCCTCCAGCGCCACCCCGGCGACCGCGCCGTCGAGGACGACGCGGGACCCGTCGCGCAGACCGGTCTGGCCGAGCAGGCCCCGCCGGTCGGCCTTGACACCGTCGATCTCGATGAGGGTGGGGACGTACTCGGCGACGTGGTCGGCGGCGGCCGCCGCGTCGGACAGCGCCGCGAGCCGGGCCGCCGCCTCCGCCAGCTCGGAAGCCGGGGAGGTCTCCAGGACGACGTCGGTCGTCGTGTCGGAACCGTCACGGGAGCCGTGGACGGTGAGGGCTATGCGCATCGAGGGGTCTACTCCAGGTCTGCTGACTGCGCGCGGACGGAATCGGCGGCGCTGACCGCGTCGAGGTCGGCGTGCGGGTCGGCACGGGCCACGAGCAGAGCCTTCGCGGATGTCGTCTGTTCCGGGGCGGCGCCGCGGCGGGGCGGGGTGCCCAGGGTGCCGAGGCGGTCCAGGAGGTCGGCGGGTGATTTCGGGGCGGGGGTTTGTTCGGTTTGTTCGGGCTCTGTTTCGACCGGTTCGGCGGGATTGGTGCTGGTGCTGGTGGCGGCCTTGTTGGGCTTGTGAGGCTTGGCGGCCTTGTCGACATTGGCCTGGTTGGCGTTTTCGGCCCCGTCCGCCGCGTCCGTCTCGGGTGCGGTGTTCATCGTGTCCAGCGCCTTCAGGGCCGTCGCCAAGTGCGCCGTCTGCACGCGGACCCCGAGCACATCGGTGTCCAGTTCCCCGTCGGCGGCCAGCGTCCACCGCCACTGGGCCCCGTCGGCCGGTCCGAAGACGAAGCGGATGTCGTGCCCCGCCTGGTCGCTCTGCCGCTGCAGCAGCTCCACGAGCGCCGTCGCAGCGTTCTGATCCCCGTGGATGGAGATCGCGCCCGGACACTGCGCGGGATCGATGAACACCAGCGCCGTGCCGAGCGTGCCGACCGCGATGAACGGATGGCCCTCGGCCTGGACCGCGTCGCGCAGGCGCGACCGTACCGCCGAGCGGACCCGGTCGTCGTCCTCGGCCGTCCAGGGCGCGACCGGCGCCGGGGCGTCGATGCCGGCCAGGCGGACGACGACGTTCTCGGCGCCGAGCTCGACCACGTAGGGCTCCAGCGGCGCCGCGACACGCAGCAGGCGCGCGCCGTCCGGATCGGCGAGCGCGGCGGCGAACTCCGCCGGCGTCAGCCCCTTCTCCGGCAGGTTCTCCCGCCAGGTCCGGTAGCGGCGCGCGACGTGGGAGCAGCCCACGTACACGAGCAGGCCCGCGCCGGCCGCGACGAGCACGTACCCTGCGATGTTCCAGGGCTCGGTGTGCGACCCGGTGGCAATGTACTGATGCGTGTAGAGATCCATCTGCCGATCCGTCTGTGGGATACCGATCATGCGCACTGTGCCGCGCCGCAGTCCGTGAGCACTCGCCGCAGCGCCCGCACGGCGTGGTGGTTCCGGGACTTCACGGTGCCCGCCGGTATGCCGAGCACCCGCGCCGTCTCCGTCCGGGTCCGTCCGAGGCAGTGCACGTGGACGAGTACTTCGCGCTGGGACGGGTGCAGTTCGGCCAGCGCGTCGACGACCAGCCGGGTCTGGGACACCGAGTCGGCCAGGTCGCGCAGGTCCGGCACGTTCGCCACGCTCGCCTCGTCGCTGACCTCCACCGGCCGGGCCCGGTCGCGCCGGCTCATGTCGATGACCAGGTTCCGGGCCACGGTGAACAGCCACGGCCGCAGCGAACCGGGCCGGTCGGCGCCGGTCCGGACCAGGAACCAGGCCCGCAGGAAGGTCTCCTGCACGACGTCCTCAGCACGATGCGGATCATAGGGGATCAGCTGTCGTACGTACTGCAGCAACGGCGTCCGGTGCTGGTGGTGCAGAGCGCGGATGGTCGCCTCGGCAAGAGCCCGCACCTCCGGATCATTGAGCTCGACGCCCGAGTCAGGCACAGCCACTCCCCTGACAACATGTGAAGCCTGTTATTGCCGCATACGTTAACCGAATTCAGGACTATCCAACCGATTCACGACAACGGGCGTTGAGCTTTACAACGTTGGACTCGTGCAGGAACCCACAGATCATCTTGCGCCCACATTCTGCTCACGACGACGATCGGCAGCCAGATTTCACGCGAAATTTCCTTACCGAAACCCGGCGTTGGCCTCCGCTCCGTCGGCGACGAAGGATGCTGAGGCACCGGCTTGACCGGAGATCGGCCGAACGGCGAACGTAGTGTCGCACTGGCGTCCGGGTGTCCGGACGCAGCGCGGGTGCGACAGACGAGGGGGAGACGTGAAGTTCCTGACCCAGCGCCACGCGACCGTCAGCGGCGTCAGCCTGATGGCCGTCGGGATCGGCCTGATCCTGGTGCCGGGCACCACCCCCGCGCACCAGACGCTGGCCGGCGCGGCGTCGTCGGAGACCCCGACGCCGACACCTACGACGTCGCTGGCGTTCAGCGACAGCTCGTCGAGCGCTTCGTCGAGTTCGTCGCCTTCGAAGGCTGCTTCGTCGTCTTCGTCGCATTCGTCGTCGCCGAGCAGCGCCACGTCGTCGAGCAGCAGCTCGAGCTCCGGCCCCGGCCCGACCCAGCCGCCGACCTCGTCCTCGACCCCCTCCCCAGTGCAGTCGGCCCGCGCCCCGTCCTCCCGGCCCAGCTCGGCGCCGTCGTCCGCGCACCCGCCCGCACCCAGCGCGCCCTCCCCGAGCCACCCGAGCGCGTCCCCGAGCCCCACGTACTCGCACCAGGCGGGGATGCTGACCGACCTCGCTCAGCGCTCGGCCGGGGTGGTGCAGGGGAACACGGCGGACGGGGCGACGATGGTCGCGTGGCACACCCTGCCGGGGATCACCGACCAGCACTGGACGGTGGTGAACACGTCGTACAACGGGCACAGCGGGTTGCTGTTCGAGAGCAACCTCACCACCAGCTCGGTGATGGACCTCAACGTGTCGGCCGGGACCGTGGCGCTGTGGCACAGCCTGACCGGGACGAACCAGCTGTGGTGGCTGGCCTCGTCGACCGTGTCGGGGGCGTACTACATCCACAACGTGATGACGAGCGACTGCCTGACGGACACCGGGCTCGGGTCGCAGCTGACGGTCTCGCCGTGCGTGACGGGGAATCTGCAGCAGATCTGGTATCTGCCGTAGGCGTAACGTAGGGGCTCCATGATCCGCATCCACCTGGATCCGGCGACCCTGGCCCGCACCCGGATCACCACCAGCCCGCTGGCCGAGTCGGTCTGCGCCCTGGAGCTGGTGCAGCGGTTCGGGCCGCGCGCTCCGTGGCCGTACACGGCGTGGTCGGAGCGTGCGTGGAAGGTGCTGCGTGCGGACGAGCGGCGGCTGGCGCCGCTGCGGATCTACGGGCACCTGCAGGAGTGGCAGCAGCACGGGCCGACCCCCGACTTCTTCGAGCCGGTCCCCGAGGCGCCGCACGCCGAGATGGCCACGGAACTCGCATCGCTGCGCGGCACCCCGCCGGAGGTGGTCGCGTCGCAGCTCGCGCGGCACTTCCCGCACGAGCTGCCGAAGCTTCTGGTGCCGTTCCGCGACGACTTCGCAACGGCCATCGACGCCCTCGCCGACGCGCTGGAGCACTTCTGGCATCAGGCGGTGGAGCCGCTGTGGCCGAAGATGCGCGCCGCACTGGACGAGGAGGTGCTGCTACGAGCGCGGTCGCTGGCCTCGCTCGGCCCCGAGTCACTGCTGGCGGCCCTCGGCTCCGAGCACGGTGTCGGAACAGCTGACGTCGCTGGTCGCGGCGGGGGTCGCGCGGCGCACCCGGTCGGGGCGGCGGGTGTTTTACGAGCTCGAGCCGGCGGGTGAGGTGCTGCTGGCGCTGTTTCAGGCGGGGACGGAGACCGGTGCGCACGGCGATGAAGCGCGCGTGGCGGTCACCGAGGCGCCTGCTCGCTAGTCGCCAAACCGTTCACGTCGCCGGACCATGTGCCCCGGCCGCCAAATCTCTCGCGCTGGTCGCCAATTGACCTGTTCACGCTGGCGGCGGCGCGCCGCAATCTCCTGCTGATCCATGCCGCTCGCCGCGGTTCTGGCCAACGGTCCCCTCCCCGCCGATCCAGGATTCGGCACCTCCGAATCGTTTGAGCCCCCGAAATCCCCACCCCTACCGTGGCGCCGTTCTGCTGAAGAAAGGTGCCGGTATGCCAGCTGTCCCTGCGGGTGTTCCGTCGGCGCGCGAGGTCCTGCGCGGGGTGGTCCGGAGGCGGTCGTGGTCGCTGGCGGTCGCGGCCGCCGGGTCGTGCGTGCATCAGGCGTGCGAGGCGTTGGTGCCGCTGGCGATCGGGTTGGTGGTGCAGGACGCGGTGGCCAGTGGCCGCCTCGGCGATGCGCTGGTGGCCGTCGGCTGCGTCTTCGCGTTGTTCGTGGTGCTGTCCGCCGGCGGCGGGCTGGCGTTCTACCTCAACGCCGGGGGTGCGTTGCGGGAGGCGCATGTTCTGCGCAGCCAGGGGGTGGCGCGCATCCTCGGCGATCGCGGCATCGGGGGCGGACGGAGTGCCGGGGAGTGGTCGTCGATCCTCACCTCCGATGCCACGGCCACCGCGCAGGCCGCGCGCGCCGGCTCGAACGTCCTGTCCGGGGCCGTGGGGTTGGCCGTCACGGCCGCGGTGCTGCTGAACATCGATGTGTGGCTCGGCCTCGGCACGCTCCTGACCGTGCCGCCGCTCATCCTCGGCATCGACGCGATCAGCCCCCGCCTGGAGGCGCGGCTGCGCGAGCGTGCGCAAGCCGCGGGGCTGGCCGCCGCGCTCGCCGCGGAGCTGGTCCGGGCGCTGGCGCCGCTGCGGGCGTTCGGCGGGGCCGGTGAGGCACTGCGCCGCTACCGCGCGGCCACCGCACGCTGCCTGGACGCCGACATCGCCGCGGCCTCGGCGAACGCAGTCGTCGCGGCCGTCGGGCTGGTCGCGACGGCGACGGTGACCGTGGCGCTCGCGACGGCGGCCGGCTGGATGGCGTTCGACGGACGGATCGACGTCGGCCAGTTCGTCACGGTCGTGGCGATGGCCTCGTTCGTCGGGGACCCGGTCAGCCGGATCGCGTCCGGGATCCAGCAGCTGACGGCTGCCCGGGCGAGTGCGGCGCGGATAGCGCCTCTGCTCGGGGAAGTGGCGCGCGATGGTGTCGACCACCGGGAGATGGTGGACACCGGAACTGTGGTCCTGGAGGGGGTGTTCGCAGGGCCGCTCCGTGGCCTGACGCTATGGCTCGATCCCGGATCCGTGGTCGGCCTGGTAGCCCTGGATCCTGCAGTGGCCGCAACGCTCATGGCCATCCTGAGTGGCGAGCGCTATAACCTGCGCGGCCGGCTGCTGCTGGCCCCGCACGAGATCCACCTTTTCGGACGCACGCTGACCGAGGCGCTCGACACCGGCAAGGCCACTGACGCGGCGCGTGTCCAGGCAGCGCTACATGCGGCGAGTGCCGACGGACTCCCCGAACACCTCACCGAAGCCGGTTCCAACCTCTCCGGCGGCCAACGTCAACGCGTCGCCCTGGCCCGCGCGCTGGCTGCCGAACCGGCCGTCCTGGTGCTGACCGATCCCCTCACCGCGCTCGACGCCGTCACCGAAGACCAGGTCGCCGAACGCCTCACCACAATCCGCCGCGCGCAAGGCGGCGCGACGCTTCTCATCACGACATCGCCGCCGCTGCTCTCGCGCTGCGACCACGTTCTCTACATCGACACGCGAGGAACCGCCATCACCGCCACTCACGCCGACCTGATGTCCGAGCCCGGATACGCTGCGGCGGTCCTGCGATGACGGCCACGCTCCCCATAGCCACCGGCCGCCAAGCCCTCTCCACGATCGCCCGCATGGCCCGCCGCCACCCCCGCGACTGCGCCGCGACCGCCGTCTGGACCGTCACCTCCGCCGTAGCCACGGTCTGCGGCCCGCTGCTGTTCGGCGTGCTCGTCGACGTGGTCGGCAGCAGGCATCGTGACCAGGCCCTGCCGCTCATAGCGTTGCTCGCCGTGGCCGGGATCGGTGGCGCGGTCCTGAGCGCGCTGGCTCAGCGTGCGATCGTTGTCCTGGCGTCCCGCATCACCGCCGGACTGCGCGAACGCATCCTTGCCCGGATCATGGCGCTGGACGCGACGATCGTGCACGAAGCCGGCAGCGGCGATGTGTCCTCGCGCGTGACGGAGGACATGGAGATCTTCTCGGAGGCGGCGCCGCTACTCGCCGAGGTCTTCGCCGCTGCGGTGACCGTCGCCGTTTCGCTTGTCGGCTTCGGCTCGCTCGACTGGCGGCTCGCTGCCGCGTTCGTCATTGTCGTGCCGGTCTACGCCGTCAGCCTGCGTGCCTACCTTCCGAAGGCCGGCGCACGGTACGCCGCCGAACGCCGTGCCGCCGCAGAACGTACGCAGGCGATTCTCGAGTCCCTGCATGGAGCCGCGACGGTCGAGGCGTACGACATGGCGCCGTTGCAGTCCGCCCGCGTCGCCGCAGCCTCCGCGCGCGCCACCGAGGCGGGCATCAGTGCCCTGAGTCTGTCGCTCTGGCTGACCAAGTCGATGAACGCCGCCGAAGCGCTCGGCCTGTCAGCGATCCTGCTCACCGGCTCACTCCTGGTGCACGACCACGCCATCGCCGTCGGCGCGGTGGCTGCCGCCGCGCTGCTGTTCCACCGGCTGTTCGACCCGCTCGGGACGCTGTTGAACTCGTTCGACGACGTCCAGCGTGCCGGTGCCGCCCTGACTCGCATCGTGGGCGTCGCCCGGATGCCCTTCGCAGAGCACGAACCCGTGCGTGCGCCGGAGGGGCCGGTGACGATCGATGTGCGCGGCGTGCGCCACAGCTACGACGGCGAGACAGAGGTCGTACACGCCGCCGACTTCACCGTCCCGGCGGGCACGTCCATCGCCATCGTCGGCGCCAGCGGCGCGGGCAAGTCGACGCTCGCCGCGATCATCGCCGGGCTCCTGCCGCCGACGTCCGGCACGACCGCGCTGCGCGACGCGCGGGACGCCGTCGACACCGCGGCCCTCGACGAAACCGGCCGGGCCCGCTGGATCGGCATGGTCGCCCAGGACGCGCACGTCTTCACCGGCACCCTGCGCGACGACCTGACCCTGGCCGCCCCCGCCGCCACCGACGACCGGCTGCGCGCCGCCCTGGCGACCGTCGGCGCACGCTGGGCCGCCACCCTCCCCGCCGGCCTGGACACCCCCATCGGCTCCGACGGCCTCCACCTCGACGCCGCCCAAGCGCAGCAACTCGCCCTGGCGCGCATAGTCCTGGCCGACCCCCCGATCGTCGTCCTCGACGAAGCCAGCGCCGAAGCCGGCAGCGCCCACGCCCGCGACCTGGAACAAGCCGCCACCGCCCTGGCCCGCGGCCGCACCGCGCTCGTCGTCGCACACCGGCTGTCGCAGGCGCGGGCCTGCGACCGCATCCTGGTGATGGAGGACGGAGCCATCGTCGAAAACGGCACCCACGACGAACTGCTCGCACGCGACGGCCGGTACGCGACGCTGTGGGGCACGTGGAGGTCGATGGTGCGATGACGGGGCATCACCTCGACTCAGCCCGCGAAATCGCGGCCCCCGACAACCTCACATCAGCACCAATCCCCCATCCGCGACCAGCGTCTGCCCCGTCAGCGCCGCCGCATCGTCCCGCGCCAGCATCGCGACGACCGCGGCCGTGTCCTCTGGCGTCAGCGGGCGGTCGAGCGCCTGGTGTGCGGCGACGTCGGCGAATTCCTCGGGCGGCACCACTGCTGTCGCCGGTGTCCTGGTCAGACCCGGGGCCACGGTCATCGCCGCGATGCCGTCGCCGCCGCGACGGCAGCCCCTCCGGCGAGAAGGGGAACTCGACCAGCACATCCTCGGCACACAGGTCCGCCCAGGCCCTCATGTCCTTGGCGAGGAAGGCGTCCAGGCTGCGCCTGAAGGCCTCGGCGGGTGTGGCGGCGATACCTGTAGCAGCGGCTGCGTTCATGGCGGGCTCCGTTCGTTGTCAGCGCCCAATGCGGGCAGATATCACCGCCTTCGGGTGATGGGGACTCACCTGGTCCACACCGAAGCTGTGTGCAGGCAGGCCGCACAGCGCCGCTTCAAGAACCGCACCAGAACCACATCTCGACCAGGAGTCCCCATGTCTGACCTTGTCTTCGGCCTCGACACCTTCGGCGACGTCCCCGAAGACGACACCGGCGCCCCCGTCTCCGACGCCCGCGCCATCCGCCAGGTCCTCGACGAGGCGGTCCTGGCCGACCAGATCGGCGTCGACGTCATCGCCCTCGGCGAGCACCACCGCCCCGAGTTCGCCATCTCCAGCCCGGAAACCGTCCTGGCCGGCATCGCCACGCGCACCGAGCGCATCCACCTGTCCTCCGGCGTGACCGTCCTCAGCTCCGACGACCCGGTCCGCGTCTTCCAGCGCTTCTCGACCCTCGACGCCCTCTCCAACGGCCGCGCGGAGATCATCCTCGGACGCGGATCCTTCACCGAGTCGTTCCCGCTCTTCGGCTACGACCTGCGCGACTACGACGTCCTGTTCGAGGAGAAGCTCGACCTGTTCGCCAAGCTCCTGGAGGAGAAGCCGGTCACCTGGACCGGCACCAAGCGCCCCGCGCTGGACGGCGCCGACGTCTACCCCAAGACCGAATCCGGCCGCCTCACCACCTGGGTCGGCGTCGGCGGCACACCGCAGTCGGTGGTCCGCACCGCGCAGTACGGCCTCCCCCTGATGATCGCGATCATCGGCGGCTCGCCGGCACGCTTCGCCCCCTACGTCGACCTCTACCAGCGCGCCGCCGAGCAGTTCGAGACCACCGCGCACCCGGTCGGCATGCACTCCCCGGGCTTCATCGCCGACACCGACGAGCAGGCCCGGGAGCTGCACTGGCCGCACTACAAGGTGATCCGCGACCGCATCGGCGCGCTGCGCGGCTGGCCGCCGATCCGCAAGCACGAGTACGAGGCCGAAGTCGAGCACGGCTCGCTCTACGTCGGCTCCCCGGAGACCGTCGCACGGAAGATGGCCGACGCCATCAAGGCCCTCGGCGTGGGCCGGTTCGACCTCATCTACACCAACGGCGCACAGCCCATCAGCGCACGGCTGCGCACCGTGGAACTGTTCGGCACGCGGGTCGTGCCGATGGTCCGCGACCTGCTGGCGGGCTGATCCGTGGCTCAGACCATCGGCATCCTCGGCGCCGGCAAGGTCGGAACCGTGCTCGCACGGCTGGCACTGGCAGCGGGTTACCGCGTCCTCGTCGCCGGCTCCGGAGACCCCGCCAAGATCGCGCTGACCGTCGAAATCCTCACGCCCGGCGCCTCAGCGGTCACCACGGCGACCGCCGCAGCCGAGGCCGACATCGTCATCCTGGCCCTGCCGCTGGGGAAGTTCCGGGACATCCCCGCCGACCTCCTCCAGAACAAGCTGGTCATCGACGCCATGAACTACTGGTGGGAGATCGACGGCATCCGCCCCGACCTCACCGACCCCCGCACCACCTCCAGCCAGCTCGTGCAGGCCTACTTCCACGACGCGCACGTCGTCAAAGCCTTCAATCACATGGGCTACCACGACCTGGACGAGGGCGGCCGCCGCACCGGCACCCCCGGCCGCAAAGCCATCGCCATAGCCGCCGACGACCCGCGCGACCGGGACGCCGTCGCGCACCTCGTCGACGCCTTCGGATTCGACCCGGTCATCGCCGGGCCGCTGGCCGAAGGCGTACGCCTCCAGCCCGGCAGCGAGGCCTTCGGCGCGAACGTCGCCGCGACCGAGCTGGAGGCGATGCTGGCGCGCTTCCCGGCACTTTCCACGTCTGTGTCAGACCTCTGATTCCGTGCTCTGATCAACCCCTTCGGCCGAAAGGCAGTGCGCACCATGTCAGTGCTCGACTCCCGCACCAACCGCCGTTCGTTCCTGACCCGCTCGGCGACCGTCGCCGCGGTCCCGGCCCTGGCCGGCGTGGCAGGCGGCGTCCTCGCCGGACCCGCATCTGCGGATACCGGCTCCGACCTCCCCGATTACGCCCCGATCCCGCCGTCCGCACTCGGCCCGGCCGTCAACGCGCAGGGCTACCACGTCGGCCGCATCCAGCGGAACCTCTACTGGGTCACCGACAGCACCTACATGTCCGCGTTCCTGACCACGAAGGACGGCGTGGTCCTGTTCGACGCGCCGCCGACGATCGGCCACAACCTCCAGCGTGCCGTCGACGAGGTGGCCGCCGCCAACGGCACCTCGAACAAGGTCACGCACATCGTCTACTCGCACCACCACGCCGACCACCTCGGTGCCTCGTCGTTGTTCGGACGGGACGTGACCCGCATCGGACACGCCGAGACCCGCACCCTGCTGCTCCGCGACAACGACCCGGCGCGGCCGGCCCCCGACGAGACGTTCACCGAGCGCCGCACCCTGCACATCGGCGGAGAGCGCATCGAGCTGGCGCACCTGGGCACCAACCACACCCCCGACAACATCTACATCCACTTCCCCGACCACGACACCCTGATGCTGGTCGACATCAACCTGCCCGGCTGGGTGCCGTTCGACAGCTTCAACCTGAACGAGGACGTGCCCGGCTCGCTGGCAGTGCCGGGCAAGGCACTGGCGTTTCCGTGGCAGCACTACGTCGGCGGCCACATGGGACGCCTGGGCACCCGCGACGACATGATGCTCTACCAGCAGTACGTCAACGACCTCATAGCCGGAGTGAAGGCCGCGCTGACGGCGGTCGACCCCACTCCGTTCTTCGCCAAGTACGGCGACAACTCGTGGGCCGCGGTGAAGACCTACCAGGAGGCGCAGACCAAGTACGCCTCCGACCCGGTCATCAAGAAGTACACCGGCGTGCTGGCCGCGGCGGACGTCTACACGCAGAGCCACGCCTTCGTGCTGCTGGAGTCGATCCGGCTGGACCTCGGGGTCGGGTCGCAGGTGCATCCGTAGCCTGATAGCGAAACCAGGCGGCCGGTCCGGGACCTCATCGAGATCCCGGACCGGCCGCACAGCACCAGCACCAGCACCAGCACCAGCTACATCAGAACCCGTACGCAGGCAGAACCGCCCCCGACACCGGCCCACCGGCGTCCGTCACCAGATGCACCAGCTGATCGGCGATCGCCTCCGGCGCCGTCGCGTGCGCCATCACGTCCGCCGGCAGGAACGACCGGTTCAGCGGCGTGTCGATCAGCTGCGGCGCCACCGCGTTCACCCGGATCCCCGACTCCCGCAGCTCGTGGTTCAGCACCACCACCAGGTGGTTCAGCGCCGCCTTGCTCAGGCTGTACGCCGCCACCCCCGCCTCCGCCTCGGCGCCCCAGCGCGAGGACACGAACGCGATCGACCCGCCGCCGGCGTCCCGCATGTGGGGTACCACCGCCTGCGTCAGCCACAGCGCCGGCCCCAGGTTCACGTCCATCATCAGCCGCAGCTGGTCCGGCGTCGCGGCCAGCGCCTCGCCCAGGCCGTAGGCGCCGATCGTGTTCACCAGCACCGCCGGGGTCCCCAGCTCGGAGACCACGGTCTCCACGACACGCCGTGCGTCCTCCGGGTCGGTGGCGTCGCCCGGGACGCGCAGCACCTGCGGCGGCAGCGCCTCCAGGCCGTCCTTGTTCCGGTCCGCCCCGGCCACGCGGTACCCGGCCGCTACCAGCTTGTCCACGACCGACCGGCCCAGGGGCCCGCCGGCGCCGACGACCAACGCGACACGCTCGGTCATCTCCATCACCTTGTCTCTCACGACGCCGCGTGCGGCGTCTGCCGATTCCTCGTCCTGACGTTCAGGATGACCACCGGTCAGGTGATCGCGCGTCATCCGGATCAGGTGATCGAGGTGGCGCGTTGACAGGTGTTGCGCGTAATGGTCGAGTGGAGAGTGTCGGTCATCCCAGCAGCTCCCCTGCACTCCTCCTACCGTGACATGCCGACCGGGCCGGGGCATCCGCACCTGATCGCCCGGCAGCGGCTGCTGGCGGCGCTGGAACAGGCCGCGAGCCGCACAGTGACGATCATTACCGCACCGGCCGGCAGCGGAAAGTCCTCCCTGCTGCGCTCCTGGTCCGACCGCCAGGAGCAGAGCCACCGGCCGGCGATCGTCCAGGTCCAGCACGAGCTCGACGGCCAGCTGTTCTGGCTCGCGGTGTGGGACGCCGTCCGGGGCCTGGCGCAGGACCGCGACCACACAGAGGAATTGCCGGCGGTAGCCGCACCGGACTTCAGCAGCGAGGCGATCGTCGACCGCATCCTGGACGAGCTGGCCGCGTGCCCGGACCGTGTCAGCCTGCTGATCGACGATGTCCATGAGCTGACATCCCCCGAGGCCCAGACCCAGCTGACCCGGATGCTCACGCAGCTGCCGGACAACGCGCACGTGATCCTGGCCGCCCGCCGGGACCTGCCGCTGCGGCTGCACCGGCTGCGGCTGGACGGCCGGCTGGCCGAGCTGCGCGCCGCCGACCTGCGCTTCACCGAGGACGAGACGCGCGCGCTGCTCAAGGCCTCCGGCATCGTGCTGTCCGACGGCGCGACGGCCCGGCTGCACGAGCGCACCGAGGGCTGGGCCGCCGGGCTCCGGCTGGCCGTGCTGTCGCTGCAGGGGCACCCGGATCCGGAACGCTTCGTCACCGAGTTCGGCGGCAGCGACCGCACCGTGGCCGAGTACCTGGTCGCCGAGATGCTGGACCGGCAGCCGCAGGACGTCCAGGACATGCTGCTGCGCACCTCGATCCTGACCCGGATCAGCGGCGACCTGGCCGACGTGCTCACCGGCCGGCCGGGCTCGGAGCGGATCCTGCTGGGGCTGGAGGACGCGAACGCGTTCGTGGTGTCGCTGGACGCCGAGCGCACCTGGTTCCGGTACCACCACCTGTTCGCCGACCTGCTGCAGCTGGAGCTGCGCCGCGTCCATCCCGACGAGGTGCGCGGGCTGCACCGGCGGGCCGCCGCCTGGTTCACGGAGGCCGGGATGGTCGTCGAGGCCGTCCGGCACACACAGGCGGCCGGCGACTGGGACGCGGCGGCAAAGCTGTTCGGCAACCACTCCTTCGGCCTGATGCTGGACGGCCAGCAGGAGACCATGCAGTCGCTGCTGGACGCCTTCCCGTCCCCCTCGACGGCCGACCTGCCGGAGCTGAGCGCCGTGCGGGCGATGCTCGACCTGTGGCGCGGCCGGCTCGACGAGGCCGCCGCACACCTGGCGGCCACCACGACGTGCATCACCGACTCGCCGCCGGAGCGGCCGGCGCGCGCCGACGCGACGGTCAGTGCGCTGAGTCTGGAGCTGGCGCGGCGGCGTGGCGACGTGGCCGAGGTGATGCGGCACGCCGCACTGCTCACCGCGCCGCCCACGGGTTCCGGTCCTGGCTCATTCTCCACCTCCGCCGAGGACATCGCGCTCGGCGCGGATCTGCGGGTGGTGGCGTTGATGAACCTGGGCATGGTCGAGGCCTGGTCCCTCGGGCTCTCCGACGGGGCCAAGCACCTGGCCGAGGCCGTGGAGCTGGCGCGGTTCATCGGGCGTCCGTACCTGGAGGTGGCCGCGCTGGCGCAGCTGGGGTTCGCCACCAAATTGCACAGTTTCACCGACGCGCGCCGGATCAGCGAGCAGGCGCTGGCGCTGGCCGCGCAGCACGGCTGGGACACCGCGCCGATCCTGGCGCCGGCGTTGGTCGCGCAGGCGTGCACGCAGGTCTTCAACGGCGAGTTCGACCGCTGCGAGGCGACGCTGACCCAGGCCGACGAGGCGCTGCGCACCGACGCCGGGCCCGACATCGGGGTGTTGCATCGCTTCAGCTGGGGCTTGCTGCATCTGGCGCGCGGCCGGATGGCCGAGGCCGAGGCGGAGTTCACGGCCGGGTACGAGATGCGGGCGGGGATGTCGCATCCGCATGTGCTGGGCGGCTTCGTCGTCGGCTGGCTGGCCGCGACGCGGGCCCGTCTCGGCGCGGTCGCCGAGGCCCGGGCGCTGCTGGCCACGCTGGACGACGCGCTGGCGGGCTCCGCTCAGGTGTCGAACGCGCGGGCCGTGATCGCGCTCGTCTCCGGCGATCCGGGCGCGGCGCTGGCGGCGACGTCGGCGGTCGTCGACGGGACGATCCACACGACGCATGCCTCGACGGTGGTCGAGGCGCATGTGCTGGCGGGGCTCGCGCACGATGCGGTCGGGGCGCGGGATCGGGCGTGGGAGTCTGTCGACCGTGCGCTGGCGGCGTCGGAGCCCGAGCGTTTGATCCTGCCGTTCGTGATGGCCGACGCCGGCGCCTTGCTGGAGTCCGTGCCACGGCTACGTTCGGCGTACGGCCCGTGGCTCACCGAGGTGCTGGACGTGATCCACGGCGCGGTTCCGGCCTCGGCGACGGTGAACCCGTGGGCGGGGCCGGCCCCGGAGCTGAGCGCGACCGAGCTGCGGGTGCTGCGGTACCTGCCGACGAACCTGTCGCGTCCGGAGATCGCCGGCGAGCTGTCGGTGTCGGTGAACACCGTCTCGACGCACGTGCGCCGGATCTACGCGAAGCTCCAGGCCACGGACCGCTCCTCGGCCGTGCAGCGCGCCCGGGAGCTGCACCTGCTGGGAACCGGGCCGACACGGTAGCCGTGTCGGGTACGGATCACCGGGTCCAGGTGATGGCAAGTCACCGGACCCGGCGGGACCGTGCAGGCATGAACGCAGAACCGGCCCTGTACTCGATCCGCGTCGGCGGCCACCTCGGCGAGACCGTCCTGTCCGCGTTCCCCACGCTGGTCGCCGAGTGCCGGGACCCGGGCGCGCAGACGGTGCTCACCGGACTGCTCGACCTCTCGGCGCTGTACGGGGTGCTGGCGCAGATGGAGCGGCTCGGGCTGGACCTTCTCGAGGTCACCCGGCCGGAGGCGGCGGGACGGTAGTCGCGGCAGAAGCTTGCTTGCGCAAGCACCTAGAGCTACATTGATGCGGCCAGCCACTGACAGCCCTCGATGGAAGCGACCAAACCGCCATGAACTCATTGCCGACGCAAGCAACCGACCGTCGCAGGTTCCTGATGACCACCGCCGCCGCCCTGACCGTGCCGACCGCATCCGGGCTGCTCGGTGCCGTCACCCCCGGCACAGCGCACGCAGACGCAGACGCCGCGCCTCCCGCTCCCGGCCTGCCGGACTTCGCGCCGGTGCCCGCTGAGGCATTCGGGCCTGCGCTGAATGCCAACGGCTACTACGTCGGCCGGATATCCGGGGACCTGTACTGGGTCACGGATGGCTACTACCAAGCGATGTTCCTGTCGACGGCGCGCGGCGTGGTGGTCGTGGACGCGCCGCCGACGATCGGGCACAACCTGCTGCGGGCGATCGACGACGTCACTCGCGCCAACGGCCGGTCCGCCAAGGTCACGCACGTCATCTACTCGCACTCACACGCCGACCACATAGGTGCCGCCGCGCTGCTCGGCGGCCCCGACACAGTCCGCATCGCGCACGTCGACACCGCTCACGCGCTGGCCCGCGACGCCGATCCGCGGCGGCCAGCGCCGACGGTGACGTTCACCCGCCGCCACGAGGTCGAAGTCGGCGGGGAACACTTGCTGCTGGAGTACCACGGGCCGAACCACGCGCCGGGCAACATCTTCATCCACGTCCCCGCGCACGACACGCTGATGGTCGTCGACGTCCTGTTCCCGGGCTGGGTCCCCTTCGGCAACCTCGGCTTCTCCCAGGACGTCCCCGGCTGGATCACCGCGCACCAGACAGCCCTGGACTACCCCTGGCAGACCCTGGTCGGCGGACACCTGGGACGGCTCGGCAGCCGTGCGGACGCCGAGACGCAGCTGGCCTATGTCAGCGACCTGAAAAGCAGCACGCAAGCGGCGATCGCATCACTCGACCCGACCGAGTTCTTCGCCAAGTACGGCCCGACCGGCAACGCCTGGGCGATCTTCAAGACCTACCTGTCCGCAGTCGCCGAGGCAGCCGCCGCACCGGTGGCCGCCAAGTACACCGGCGTGCTCGGCGCGGCCGACGTCTACACGGTCGACAACGCCTACACGATGCTCGAATCGCTGCGCATCGACGGCGACGTCCTGGGCCCGTTCGGCATCCGCTGACTCTTCACCAGGGAGGCGGCAGCTCATGCCTGCTCGGATATCCGAACGAACGCCCGCCCGAATTCTCAGCACTGCCGGGTACGCCTTCTACCTACTCTGGGCGATTCTCCATGTCCAGGCCGGCAACGCCGTCGCACGCCTCGGCCGGGCCCAACACCACTCGATGGTCCAGGCCCGGCTGTATCAGGACGCGTGGACGCTCTACTTCGCCGCCGGCCTGATCGCGGCGTTCGCGGTGCTGGCCGTCGTCCGCGCGTGGCAGCCGGCGTTCTGGCTGGTGCTCGGCATCGCGTTCGTCACCGACGTCAGCTTCATCCTCTTCGTGCTCGTGCCGCACTACATGCCGCTGTGGCCGGGGCTCCAGGGCCCGCTCGCCTGGGCCGGCGGCCTGGCGTTCACCACCGCGGGCCTCGTCATCAGCCCTCGGCCGGCTCGGTGAGCCTGCCCAGAATGTGTTCCAGCGCGAGGCGATCGGTGGCGGTCAGCCGGTCGGTGAACGACGTCGCGACCAGCGCGCGGTGCGACTCCAGGGCCGCGGCGAGCGCCTGGGCGCCGGCGTCGGTGAGGGCGATCTCGACGCCGCGGCGGTCGTCGTCGGCGGGCCGGCGCTCCACCAGGCCCGCTGACGCCATCCGCGCCAGCATCCGGCTCACGCCGCTCTCGCTGAGCAGCATCCGGTCGCGCAGCTCGCGCTGGCGCAGGCGCGCGCCGGGCTCGTCGGCGAGGTGGATGAGCACGTCGAACCACTCCAGCGGCAGGCCGTGGTCCGTCTGCATCTGGTCGGCGAGGCGGTCGACCAGGCGGCGGTGCGTGCCGAGGAATGCCTGCCACAGCGCGGTCTCCTCCAGCAGTCCGGAGACCATCGGGCCGAGTTCGGCGGCGGGGGGCTGCACCGGGTCGCTCTGAGCACTCCGCGCTCGCTGCACCTTGTCGCTCGCTGCCATCAGACCCGGCCTCCGTGAGGTTGCGCCACACTGCTTGCGCGAGCAAGTATATCGGTAACCCGGCCGGCGTTTAGCGGATCGCGGACAGTCCCGCTACCATGGCGCGGTATCACCGGCGGTGGGGCCCGCCGTACAACCGCCAGTGCCTGGCCAACGGTCCCTACTCCAACGCGATGACGCGTGCTGCCGTCATCTTGGGACGAGTAGGAGCTTGTGACGTGACCCGCGACGCCGACCTCACACCGGCCGACGACCTTCCCACCGATCCGGACCTGGTCGAATCCGACCCGGCGGAATCGAACCCCCAGCCGCAAGCGCCCCGACCCCGCACCCCGCGCCGCGTCGTGGCCGCCATCGCCGCCGGCGGAGCCCTCGGCGGTCCCGCACGCTACGGCCTCGGCCTGGCCTTCCCGACCGCGCCGCACACCTTCCCGGCGACCACCTTCGCGATCAACATCACCGGATCGTTCGTGCTGGCGCTGCTGATGGTGTTCATCCTCGACGTCTGGCCGCCGAACGCCTACGTACGCCCCTTCTTCTGCGTCGGCTTCCTCGGTGCCTACACCACGTTCTCCACGTGGATGGTCGACACCGACCGCCTGCTGGCCGCCGGGGCCTACGGCACCGCCGCCGCGAACGTGTTCCTGAGCCTGGCCGCCGGGATCGCGGCGACCAGCCTGGGGCTGAGCCTGGGCCGCGGCATCGCCGCCTGGCGGGGCAAGCGCCGCAGACACCTCGAACACCCCGCGCCCGCGTCGGTGCTGGCCCTGTCGACGGAGCAGTCCTGATGCTCACCCTGCTCGCCGTCTCGGCGGCCTCCGCGATCGGTGCCCCGGCCCGCTTCCTGCTGGACCGGACCATCGCCGGCCGCCGCACCTCCCGACTCCCGCTCGGCACCATGGCCATCAACCTCACCGGTGCGTTCCTGCTCGGCCTGCTGACCGGCCTCGCCGTGCACCACGGCATGCCGAAAGGCATGCTCGCGATGCTCGGCACGGGATTCTGCGGCGCCTACACGACCTTCTCGACGTTCTCCTACGAGACCATGCGCCTGGTCGAGGACGGCTCCATCGCCGAGGCCGGCACGAACGTCGCCGTCAGCCTGCTCGCCGGGACGGCTGCGGCGGCGCTCGGACTCGGGCTCGCGCTGATCGTCTAGTGAGCCGACTTCGAGATTCGCCGACACCCCGTGAGTCGAGTTCTGCGCCAACGCGCAGGTCGGGCGAGAGCACACTGCCGTAATTGCGCTGGCGAACCTCAAAGTCGGCTCACTGGCCTGCCGCGTTCAGGCCGCCGGATCAGACCTCGACGACAACCGTCCCGAGATACCGTCCGCCGATGGTGTCGAGGATCGCCTGCGGCGCGTTCGCCAGGCCCTTGATCCGCTCGTGCGGGAACGCGATCGCCCCGGCCCCGAGCCAGTCGGCGAACGCCCGGTTCCACTCCGGCAGCGCCTCGGGGTCGTCGTCGGCGCTGTAGCCACGCAACGAGATCTTCTTCAGCAGCAGCTGGAAGGAGTCCAGCTCAACCGGCGCGGTCCGACCCGCGCCGGTCGTCGCCAGCTGGCCGGACAGCGCGCCGATCACGAGCACCCGAGCACCCTGATTCGCCACCGCGATCGAGGCCGCGAGCTGCTCGCCGCCGACGCTGTCCAGGACCACGTCGACGCCGTCGGGCGCGGCCCGCCGCAGCTGCTCGGCGATCGGCCCGGCGCCGCGAAGCACGACGGCGTCGTAGCCCAGGCCGCCGGTCAGCAGATCGGCCTTGGCCTGCGACCCGGCGCTGCCGACGACGCGCCCCGCGCCGAGCAGCCGGGCGATCTGCCCGGCCATCGAGCCGATGGCTCCGGAGGCGCCGGAGACGAACACCGTGTCGCCCGGCTGGATCGGGACGCCACGAGTCAGCGCGGCGTACGCGGTCCAGCCGTGCCCGAGATGCACGATCGGATCGTCCGGACGCTCCGGCAGGCGGGTAAGTCCGGCCAGCGGCACCGCCGCATACTCCCGGTATCCCAGGTGATGCGAGACGAGATCGCCCGGTTCCAGGCCGCTGTCGCCAGGTGCGGCGACGACCTCCCCCACAGCCTGCTCGGCCACCGTGTCGCCCGGCCCCAACGCCGGGAACGGAACACCCTCGACGGCCTCGGCGCCTTCGCTGATCATCATGCGGACCGAGGCGGAGACGCGGAACGCGTGGTTCCGGACCAGAACCTCGTTCTCGGCCGGAACCGGCACCGGAACCTCGACGACGGCGAAGTTCTCGGCGGTCGGCAGCCCGTGCGGACGCGCGACGAGGCGGACTTCGTGACTGGTGGCGGGCAGAACGCCCATGTGAATCTCCCTGAAGCGGTACGGATTTGCGGATCCACCTTGAACCGGCCGAATCGCGATGCACCATTCAGGCGAGCGATCCCACCGGAAACCGATACCGATCCATCCTCTGTGCCGGTTCTCGACATAGAATGGATCTTGTGGATCTCCTCGACCGCCAGCTCGTGCACGCCCTCTGCCTCGACGGCCGGGCGTCCTTCAGCCGCATCGCCGCGGTCCTCGGGGTCTCCGACCAGACGATCGCCCGCCGTTATCGGGCGCTCCGCCGAGACGGCACGGTCAGGGTCGTCGCCGGCCTGTCCGCCGACCGCCTCGGCCTGACCACCTGGGTGCTCCGGCTCCAGTGCGCGCCGGGTTCGTCGACCGCGATCGCCAAAGCCCTCGCCAAACGCGCCGACACCTCCTGGGTTCGCATCGCCTCCGGCGGGACCGAGGTGCTGTGCAGCATCCTGACTCCCGACGACGACCGGGACGCCCTGCTGCTCGAACGGCTTCCGGCCACCAAGCCGATCATCGCGATCAGCGCCTACTGCGTGGTGCACACCTTCACCGGCAACGAGGACGGCTGGCAGCCGGTGGCGACCGCGCTGAGCGACGAGCAGATCGCCGCGCTGACTTCCGCCGCGCTACACAGATCCGGACCTGAATCAGGGTCCGTACCTGAATCAGAGCACGGGCCTGAATCAAGGCCCGAACCCGGCCCCGCCGAGCCGACCGTCTTCAAAGCGACCGTCCTCGAACCGACCGTCCTCGACCCCGCCGACCGTGTCCTCGTCGCCGAGCTGGCCCGCGACGGCCGCGCGCCCTTCACCGGCCTGGCCGCCGCGACCGGCCTGGACGAGTCCAGCGTCCGCCGCCGTCTGGCCGCGCTGCTGGCCGACGGGACGCTGTATCTCGACCTCGACGTCGACAACTGGGCACTCGGCTTCGGATTCAGTGCTCTACTATGGCTGTCCGTAGAACCGGCCCGGATCTCAACGGTCGGTAACGCACTGGCCCAATTCCCCGAGGTGGCTTTCGCCGGCGCCACGACGGGTCCCACCGACGTGCTGGCGTCCGTCGTGACGACCACCGGCACCGCCTTCTACCAGTTCCTGACCGACCGCGTCGGCGCGTTGCCCGGCATCCGCGAGATCCAGAGCGCGCCGGTGTTGCGGACCCTGAAACGAGTAGGGGTCTGATAGGGGTCTCCGGCAGGGGAATCCCCCTTCCCACCACTGGTTACCCTAGCTACTGTGTCGCCTAGTAGTACGGCGATCCGCCGTGCCGGCGAGGCATTCTGCCTTGCCCCTGTCGATACACCGGTTGATGGGTGATATCCGTGCTGCGCACTTTCTTAGCAAGCCGCGCCTCTGTTCTCATGACCGTCGCCGCGCTGCTCACCGCCACCGGCGGCGCGGTCGCGCTGACCGCGGCCCCGGGGTCCTCCTCCGGCCCGCCGTCGACCGCCCAGCAGGAGCAGGGGATGACGGTCGGCGCGCCGTTCAAGGATCCGGCGAACGCCGACATCGACGCCGGCGCGAACCACGACCTGACCATCACGCTGGACGCCGCCGACACCCACTTCAGCCTCGCCGGCAAGAAGGTGTGGGGCGAGTCCTACGACGGCGGGTTCGTGGCGCCGACGCTGCGGTTCAACCCCGGCGCACAGCTCACGATCCACCTGGTGAACGACCTGAAGGTGGCCACCAACCTGCACTTCCACGGGATGCACGTCTCCCCCGAGGACCACTCCGACGACGCGTTCCTGTGCGCCGCCCCGGGCACCACGCTCACCTACCAGCTGGCGATCCCCGCCGACCATCCTCAGGGCACGTACTGGTACCACAGCCACGCGATGGGGACGACCTGCCCCGCGCCCGGCAGCCCGGCCGCGATGGACGACGTCGACACCTCGATGGCCGGCATGGCGAACATGCCCGGCATGACGGAGACCAGCAGCACGAGCAGCACGTCCGGCACGTCCGGCACGACCAGCACGCCGACCACGACCGGAACCCCGACACCGGCGCCCTTCATGCCCGGCGACGTCGAGAACCAGATCTTCGCCGGCCTGTCCGGGGCGATGGTCGTCGGCGACGACCGCACCCTGCTGCCCGCGGCCTACCACGGCGTGGAGGCGCACACGTTCGTCTTCAAGGACGCGCAGATCGACTCCGGCGGCCACATCGTGCAGAACACCGCCACCACCTCGATCGACTCCAACGCCCCGACCGTCCGCCTGGTCAACGGCCAGCTGCGGCCCACGCTGACGCTGCGCCCGAACCAGACCCAGCTGTGGCGCCTGGCCAACGCCGGGGCGGACATCTTCTACCAGCTCCAGCTGGACGGCTACCACTTCACCGTGGTCGGCGAGGACGGCGTCCCGGTCGCGCGGACCCGCACCGCCGACACCCTGCTGCTGCCGCCGGGCAAACGCTACGACGTGCTGGTGACGGCGAACGCCAACGCCGGTCAGACCTGGCTGCGCACCACCGCCTACAGCAACGGCCCGCAGGGCGATCAGTACCCGGACACCGAGCTGGTCAAGGTGTCCGTGCAGGGCGCCGGCCTCACCCGGCTCCCGGAGTTCAGCGGCGCGGTCCGCACCGCGCCGGCCGACCTGGCCGCGGCCCCGATCGCCCAGCAGCGCACGGTCGACCTGTCGGAGAGCGCCGACGGCCTGTCGTTCTACATCAACGGCAAGCAGTTCGACATGAACCAGTCGGTGTTCGCCACCCCGGCCAAGCTGGGCACCGTCGAGGAGTGGACCATCCTCAACGAGGCCGGCGAGGACCACCCCTTCCATCTGCACGTCTCGCCGTTCCAGGTGATGTCGATCAACGGCGTCGCGCAGCCGTACACGCACATGCAGGACACGGTCCCGGTGCCGCACGCGGTGAACGGCGTGCCCGGCAAGGTGGTCATCCGCGTGCCGTTCAACGACTTCCCCGGCCGCTGGATGTTCCACTGCCACATCGCCGCGCACGAGGACAACGGGATGATGAGCTACATCAACGTGGTTTCGTGAAGCCGTCGGAGCGGCCTGTATGGAGTCTGATATACGGGTCGCTCCGTACAAAACCGATGCAGCGGTGAAATCCCGCACAGGACTTCTCGACCGTATGTCCGAATCGCCGTTGACCTCCCCACTCCACGGCGCTAGCTTCCCTAGTCGAGGCCTCACGACCGACCGTTCGGTCATCACTACCCACGGTAGTACCGCGTAGATCAGAGCTTTGCGGCCGCCCAGGTTCACGCACTCCCCCACGCATCGAGAGGGGAACCACCCCAGTGAGAATCAGCTCACGCCTGCGCGCTTTCGCGTGCCTCGCCACCGCCGTCGCCATGGGCGGCGCTCTCGCCGTCGGCTCCGCGACCGGCGCCACCGCGTCGACGGCGCAGTCCTCGGCGACCGTCGCCTCCGCGAACGCCGCGATGATCGCGGCCGAGGCGGCCGGGTCCGCGCACGCCTCGCAGCCGGCCGTCACGGCCGCGAACCAGGGTTCGGCCCACGCCTGCCCGGCGGTGATCGTGGTCGGCCACCAGTCCTGCTTCGCTCTGAAGCGGAACGGGGTCGGCGTCTCGTCGAACGCGGTCTCGCCGAACGCCATCCCGTCCGGCGTCGGATATGGGCCGTCGCAGTTGCAGTCGGCGTACAACCTGACGTCGACTTCGGCCTCGAACGGTTCGGGCCGCACGATCGCGTTGGTCGACGCCTATGACGACGCCAACGCCGCGTCCGACCTGGCCGCGTACCGTTCGGCCGCGGGTCTGCCCGCGGGCACCTTCTCCAAGGTGAACCAGAACGGCCAGACCTCGCCGCTGCCCTCGGCCCCGCCGGCCGGCGACGACTGGACCCTTGAGGAGTCCCTGGACCTGGACATGGCCTCGGCGATCTGCCCGCTGTGCAAGATCGTGCTGGTCGAAGCCAACGACGACTCCAGCGACGGCCTGTACGTCGCGCAGAACACCGCCGCGAGCCTGGCCGGCTACATCTCCAACTCCTGGGGCGGCTCCGAGTCCTCCACCGAGTCCTCGCAGGACTCGAGCTACTTCACCCACGCCTCCGGCATCGTAACCACGGTCTCCGCCGGTGACTCCGACTACGGCGTCAGCTACCCGGCGACCTCGCCGAACGTGGTGTCGGTGGGTGGCACGAACCTGACCACGTCGTCCAACAGCCGCGGCTGGACCGAGTCGGTCTGGAACACCTCCACCGGCTCGGAAGGCACCGGATCGGGCTGCTCAGCCTATGAGGCGAAGCCCTCCTGGCAGGCCGCACTGAGCCTGCCGTCCGGCTGCTCCAACCGCATCGACAACGACGTCGCCGCCGACGCCGACCCGGCCACCGGCGTCGCCGTCTACGACACCTCCAACGGCAACACCGGCTGGAACGAAGTCGGCGGCACCTCGGCCTCCTCCCCCATGGTCGCCGCGATGTTCGCGCTCGCCGGCAACGCCGGCGCCACCCCGGCGCAGGACATCTACCAGCACACCAGCAACTTCTACGACGTCACCTCCGGCAACGACGGCAGCTGCACCCCGGCCTACCTGTGCACCGCCGAAACCGGCTACGACGGCCCCACCGGCATCGGCACCCCCAACGGCATCGCCGGCCTGCAAACCGGTGGCGGCGGCACCGAGACCGTCTCGGTCACCAACCCCGGCACCCAGACCTCGACACAGGGCACTGCGATCAGCACCCTGCAGATCTCCGCGACCGACTCCGCCGGCAAGTCGCTGACCTACTCGGCCACCGGACTCCCGGCCGGCCTGTCGATCAGCAGCTCCGGCGCCATCACCGGCACCCCGACCGGCACCGGCAGCTCGACCGTGACGGTGACGGCGTCCTCGGGCACCGCCTCCGGCAGCGCCTCGTTCACGTGGACGGTCAACTCGCAGTCCACCGAGACGGTCAGCGTCACCAACCCCGGCAGCCAGACCTCGACGCAGGGCACTGCCATCAGCACCCTGCAGATCAAGGCCACCGACTCCGCCGGCAAGTCGCTGACCTACTCCGCCACCGGACTCCCGGCCGGCCTGTCGATCAGCAGCTCCGGCGCCATCACCGGCACCCCGACCGGCACCGGCACCTCCAATGTGACCGTGACAGCGTCTTCGGGCACCGCCTCGGGCTCGACGACGTTCTCCTGGACCGTCAACTCCTCCGGCGGCGGCTGCACCGCGGCCCAGCTGCTCGGCAACCCCGGCTTCGAGACCGGCAGCGCGGCCCCGTGGTCCGCCACCGCCGGCGTCATCAACAGCGACACGATCGACGAGCCGGCCCACTCCGGCAACTGGGACGCCTGGCTGGACGGCTACGGCACCACCCACACCGACACCCTGTCGCAGAAGGTCAGCATCGCCTCCACCTGCAAGACGGCGAACTTCTCCTTCTGGCTGCACATCGACACCAGCGAGACGACCACCACCACGGCCTACGACACCCTCAAGGTCCAGGTGCTCAACGCCTCCGGCACCGTGCTCGGCACCCTGGCCACCTACAGCAACCTCAACCACAACAGCGGCTACACCCAGCACTCCTTCAGCCTGGCCAGCTACATCGGCCAGACCATCACCCTGAAGTTCACCGGCACCGAGGACTCCTCCCTGCAGACGTCCTTCGTGGTCGACGACAACGCCCTGAACGTCAACTGACCCTCGTGACGCTCTCCTGAGCCGTGGGTGGCGGACCGGACACCGGCCCGCCACCCACGGCGTGTTCATCGAGCGACAGCCCCGGCAGGATCTTGATCCGGCTGGTGTCGAAGACACTGCGGCTCGTGGTCTTGTCCCCTATCTCGACGGACGCGAACAGGAACCGCAGAACGGCGCGGCGCCGCTGCTCGGGCAGCCGGGACCAGGCGCCGGGCGCCTCGGGGCCGGTGACGACGCCGTCCAGGACGTTCGCACTCTGCGTCTCCACCCGGCCGTGCCCGACCCGGAACTGGTTCGTGCGGCCGGGCGCGCCGACCGGGCCGCGGCGCACCGTGACCGGCAGGTCCGACGGCGCCAGGGTGCTGCTGCTGTTCTGCAACGCCTCGACGGCGGCCTGCTGGACGTAGTCCTCCAGCGACTTGGCGCCGATGTGCCGGTTGCACCGGTCGGGCTGCGGCTTGTTCTTCGAAGGACACGCGTACATCCGGTAGTCGCCGACGATGGAGCCCACCATGTGGTCCCGGCACCGCTCGCACACCACCAGACCGGTCAGCAGGTAGTCCGCGCGCGGCCGGCGATCGGCCACGGCGGCGCGGGCCGCCCGCTCGGTCTGGGCCCGCTGCCAGTCCTCGACCCCGATACAGGGCTCCCACACGGCCTGTCGCAGGCCGTCGATGGACTCCACGCCGCCTTGGAACACCCGGAGCCCGGCATAGCGCGGGGCGACCAGGATCCGACTGACGCCGCCGGTGGTCCACTTGGCGCCGGTCACCGTCGGGATGCCGCGCGCGTTCAGATCCCCGGCGATGGCGCGCAGGCTGTCCCCGGCCAGGTAGCGCGCGTACATCTCCCGGACCGTCTCCGCTTCCTCCGGGATCAGCGACCGCATGCCGGGGGCGTAGCCGTAGGCCCGGCGGCCGCCGCCGTGCGGCAGGCCGTCATCAGCGGTCTGACGACGCAGCTTCTGCACGGTCTTCGACAGCGAGGCGGCCTTGCCGGCGTGCTGCCGGGCCTGGGACAGAGCGTCCTCCCGGCCGCGCGGATCCGCGAGATCCAGCGAGTCGCCCATCGAGTACAGGTCCACCCCGTGCTCCTGCGCGGCGATCAACAACTCGACCGCGTCGGCCGCGCGATGGCGGACCAGCATCGCCGGTTTGACCACCACGACCGCCGGCACGCGTCCACTACGCACGGCCGTAAGCAGCCTGGTCCACGCGGGCCGCGCACTGCCCGAATTCCACACAGAACGGCGCTGATCGGCGAACACCAGGTGCGCCGGCACCGTGACCCCGATCGCCGCGGCATGGGTGCGCCCCTGCCGTTCCTGCACGTCGACCGGCGTCTGATCCTCGTCGCCACGTCTGGGAACGCAACAGTAGAGCGCTCCTACGACACCTGCTTCGCCCAGCACAGCCATGAAGTAACGCTACTACTCCAATTAGTAGATGTTGAAGGGCGGATTCGATTAGGCTTTGCTCGTGGCTCTGCGGCAGTTCGGGGAACTGGAAGCCCAAGTGATGGATCGCGTGTGGCGGCACAACCGTCCGGTCCTGGTCCGCGACGTCCTCGCCGACCTGAACACGGACCGGGATCTCGCCTACACGACGGTCCTGACCGTCATGGAGAAACTGCGCCGCAAGGGCTGGCTCAGCCGCCAGCGCCGGGGCCGGGCGTACGCCTACGAGGCCGCGGCCTCCCGCGAGTCCTATACCGCGCGCCTGATGTGCGACGCGCTGGCCACCAGCGACAACCAGACGGTGTCGTTCGTGCACTTCCTGGAGCAGCTCTCGCAGGAAGAGGCAGAGGCGCTGCGCACGGCGCTGGAGTTCCGTCAGCTCCCTGAGTGACTGACGATCATTCTTCTCCGTGTGTTTACATCAGCGTCCGTTGACCGACTTAGTTCGCACGGCTAACTTCCCTGACGGCAGCACTCCTGCCACCTCCCCACATCGAGAGGGAAGCCACCTCAGTGAGAATCAGTTCACGCCTGCGCGCGATCGCGTGCCTGGCGACAGCGGTCGCCATCAGCGGCGCGCTGTCGGTCGGCGCGGCGTCCGGGACCACGAGTCCCACCACGGCCGCGACCCCCACCGCCGCGTCCGCACACCCGAACCTGATCGCCGCGGAGGCCGCCGGTTCCGCGCACGCCGCGCAGCCCGCCGCATCGGCGGAGAACCAGGGCTCCACGCACGCCTGCCCGGCCGTCATCGTGGTCGGCCACCAGTCGTGTTTCGCCTTGAAGCGCAACGGGATCCACCCCACCACGGCCTCGGCCTCCCCGAACGCGATCCCGTCCGGTGTCGGCTACGGTCCCTCGCAGCTCCAGTCGGCGTACAACCTCACCTCCGCCTCGGCCTCGAACGGCGCGGGCCGGACCATCGCGATCGTCGACGCGTACGACGACGCGAACGCGGCGTCCGACCTGGCCGCGTACCGCTCGGCCGCCGGCCTGCCCGCCGCGAACTTCACCAAGGTGAACCAGAACGGCCAGACCTCGCCGCTGCCCGCGGCGCCGCCGTCGGGCGACGACTGGACCGTCGAGGAGTCGCTGGACCTGGACATGGCGTCCGCGATCTGCCCGCTGTGCAAGATCGTGCTCGTCGAGGCGAACGACGACTCCAGCGACGGTCTCTACGTCGCGCAGGCCGCGGCGGCGAACGTGGCCGGCTACATATCGAACTCGTGGGGCGGCACCGAGTCCTCCTCGGAGACCTCGGAAGACAGCACGTACTTCACGCACGCTTCGGGCATCGTGACGACGGTGTCCGCGGGTGACTCGGACTACGGGGCTTCGTACCCGGCGACCTCGCCGAACGTGGTGTCGGTCGGTGGCACGAACCTGACCACCGCTTCGAACTCGCGGGGCTGGACCGAGTCGGTGTGGAACACCACCCCGGGCTCTGAAGGCACCGGATCGGGCTGCTCAGCCTATGAGGCGAAGCCCTCGTGGCAGGCCGCGCTGAGCCTGCCGTCCGGCTGCTCCAACCGCATCGACAACGACGTCGCGGCGGATGCGGACCCGGCCACCGGTGTCGCCGTCTACGACACCAGTAACGGCAACAGCGGCTGGCAGGAAGTCGGTGGTACCTCCGCGTCCTCGCCGATGGTGGCCGCGATGTTCGCGCTCGCCGGCAACGCCGGCGCCACCCCGGCGCAGGACATCTACCAGCACACGGCCAACTTCTACGACGTCACCTCGGGCGACGACGGCAGCTGCACGCCGTCCTACCTGTGCACCGCGGGAGCCGGCTACGACGGCCCGACGGGCATCGGTACGCCGAACGGCATCGCCGGCCTGCAGACCGGCAGCAGCGGCACCGAAACCGTCTCGGTCACCGACCCCGGCACCCAGACCTCGACGGCCGGGACCGCTATCAGCACCCTGCAGATCTCGGGTTCGGACTCGGCGGGCAAGTCGCTGACGTACTCGGCCACCGGACTCCCGGCGGGCCTGGCGATCAGCTCCTCCGGCGCGATCACCGGCACCCCAAGCGCGGTCGGCACCTCCACTGTGACGGTCACCGCTTCCTCGGGCACCGCGTCGGGTTCGACGTCCTTCACCTGGACCGTCAGCTCCTCCGGCGGTGGCGGCTGCGCCGCGGCGCAGCTCCTGGGCAACCCCGGCTTCGAGACCGGCAGCGCCTCGCCGTGGGTCACCCCCGCCAGCGTCATCAACAGCGACACCACGTCCGAGCCGGCCCACTCCGGCAGCTACGACGCCTGGCTCGACGGCTACGGCACCACCCACACCGACACCCTGGCCCAGACGGTGACGATCCCGGCGTCGTGCACCAGCGCGAACTTCTCGTTCTGGCTGCACGTCGACACCGCCGAGACCAGCACCACCAAGGCGTACGACACGTTGAAGGTCCAGGTGCTCAACGCCTCCGGCACGGTCCTGGGCACCCTGGCGACGTACAGCAACCTCAACGCCGGCAACGGCTACACCCAGCACTCCTTCAGCCTGGCCACCTACATCGGCCAGAGTGTCACGCTGAAGTTCACCGGCAGCGAGGACTACGAGCTCCAGACCTCGTTCGTGCTCGACGACACCGCGCTGAACGTGCGCTGACGCGGCGGCGTCACCCCCAAGACCGCGGCGGCGTGCCAGACAGTCCCTGGCACGCCGCCGCGCTTGCTGTTCCGGTCAGTGGTGAGTGCTGCACCAGTTGTTGAAAGACTTCTGCTCGCCCCTGGTGAAGAAGCTCGTTTCGGTGCTGGTGACGCACCAGTAGTAGTCGCCTTCGTGCGTCGGCGCCAACACGGCCTTGATCATGTCGTCCGACGTGACGTCGATCGGCGTCGGCGGCAGGCCGTGGTGCGGCGCGTAGGTCGAGTACGGGTTGCTCGGATCCCGGACCTGGGCCGCGGTCGGGGGCTTGCCGGCGGGAAGGTGTCCGATCTCGAACAGCGCGGTGGAGTCGATGCCCAGGTAGTCGTTGGACTTCAGGTGCGCGTAGACGCCCTCGGCGACCCGGGCGCCGTCGGTCGGGTCGGTGACCTGGCTCCCGGCGATCGAGGCGACCGTCAGCACCTGCTCCGGCGTGCACGTGGTGCTGCCGCCGCCGTTGTCACTGCCGCAGGTCAGCGTCGCGGCCTTGGCCTCGAAGTCGACGGTCTTCAGGAACGCCATCCGGTTCGCCACCATCTGCGTCAGGATGCTCCGCGGCGAGTCGGACGCGGTGATCCAGTATGTCCCCGGTTCCAGCATCCCCTCTATCGTGAACTGGTGGTTCGTCGAGTTCACCGACCACGCCGGCAGGCCGATCGTGTTGTCGGCGATCGCCGTGTCGAAATCGGCCTGCTTCCACTTGCGCTTGTCGATCAGGCTCGCGATGACGTCCTTGCCCCACTCGTGCGGCGTCACGATGATCTGCGAGGCGTCCGACACGTTCGACTTCTTCAACAGCTCCGACACCGCACTGGTGCCGGAGATCTCCCGGCAGAGCGCGTAAGTCCCTGGGGTGATGCCGCTGGAGGCCCGGTTCTGGTTCGCCGCCTCGAGGTACGCCTGCGTGCTCTTGACCACGCCGGCCTGGACCAGCGCCTTGGCGATCTGCGTGCCGGTCGCGCCGCGCGGGACGTCCACCGGCACCTTCGTGTTCTCCGGACACGCGGACACCGCCGCGTAGTCGGGGGCCGGCGCCACGCTGCCGGCGCCGGTGCCGCCGCCGGACGGGTACGCCGCGACGATGCCGAACACCGCCCCGCCGGTCACCGCCAGCGTGGTGGTGGCGCCGACCATGGCGCGCCGGCGGTGCCCGGCCGCCTTCAGGTGCTTCCTGGTGAGGCCCACCGGGTCGGTGTGGTCCGGGTACCGCAGCGCCCGCGCGTGAAGCATGCGGGAGACCTCTTCCCCGAACCCGCCGAGCCCTCCGGGCTCCTGGTCCGTCATGGATGACTCCTGTCTCATCGGGTCGCGACCTCGGCGCGGGCCTCGGACAGCGCTTCGCGCATCCGGACCAGCCCGCGGGAGGCCTGGCTCTTGACGGTGCCGATCGACCGGCCCAGCAGCGCGGCGGTCTCGGCCTCGGTGAGTTCCTCGTAGTAGCGCAGGACGATCACGGCGCGCATGCCCGGCGGCAGCGTGGCCAGCGCGCGCCACAGCTCGTCCTCCCGGTCCACGGCGGCGTGGCCGTCGTACTCGTCGGGGCGGTCCGGCGGCTGCCACTCGACGTGCGTCCGGTGCCGCAGCGCCCGCCGCCACCAGGAGTTCGCCAGATTGACGATGATCCTGCGGACGTAGGCCTCGGGCTGGTCGACCCGCTCGATGCGGCGCCAGTTGCGATGGACCCGGATCAACGCGTCCTGAACGAAGTCCTCGGCATGCCCGTGGTCGCCGGCGAGCAGATACGCGGTCCGCACCAGCTGCTGCCTGCGGCTGGCCACGAACTGCCAGAACGCCTGCTCCTCATGCTCGGTGAGCGCCATTCGGCGGCACCCCGCTCTCCTTTCCTCGCCCGCGCGCCGGTGGTCTCGGCGCGCACACTGGGTAGAGCCTCCGGACCGCACGGAAGTTGAGAGGCGCCGCAAGGTTTTTGCTCAGGGGTGGCGCGCGAGGGCCGCAAGCCTACCTTCGTCGCTGTTGTTCATCCCGAGGGATGAGCCATACCGAGAACCGATGGCCGATGCCCCGCCCCGCCCCGTCGCAGCAGGCTGACGCCATGAACCGAACCAGCGCACGCATCGCTGCCATCACCGCCGCCGCAGCCCTGATCGCGGCCGGAACCGCAGCCGGCGCCGAAGCAAAGAGCGGCGCCACATCCCTCGACGGCGTCTGGCAGATGGCCGGCTACGGCCTCGTCCTCGACGTCAAAGGCAGCACCCTGACGTCCTACGAAACCACCGCCATCAGCTGCCTCCCCGAATTCACCGCCACCGCCACCGGCGCGCCCGGGCCCCACGGCGACACCACCTTCGCCGTCGACACGACGCTGTTCACGCTCCACCCCGGGCAGCGTGCCCGCGCCATATCGATGACGATCCAGCAATCAGCCGGCACCCGCCACCTCACCCGCCTGGCGGCCCTCCCCACCCGCTGCACCCAGCCGACCCCCACCGACCCGCGCACCGTGTTCGACATCTTCTGGCAGACCTTTGAGGAGAACTACCCCTTCTTCGCCGCCCGCGGCATCGACTGGGAAGCCACCGGAAACCGGCTCCGCGCCCAGATCACGCCGACCACCACCGACGCCGATCTCTTCCGTCTGCTCACCGAGGCCTTCGCCCCGCTCAACGACGCCCACACCGCGCTCAGCGACGGCACCACCACCGTCTCCCCCACACGCCCCGGCACGATCGGCCCGAGCCGCGCCTACGACACCACCATCAAGGCCTTCATCCAGACCCACGACCTCGGCCCCGCCACCCCGCTCCAAGAGTGGGGCCGAGGCCACATCGCCTACGCCGACCTGCCGAACGGCATCGGCTACCTCCGCCTGTCCTCCTTCGCCGGCTACACCAGCCCCGACGACAGCGCCGGCTTCGCCTCCGACGAGGCCGAGCTCACCAAAGCCCTGGACGCGATCTTCACCCCGCAGCGCACCCAGGGCCCGAACGCCCTGCGCGGCCTCATCATCGACGACCGCGTCAACGGCGGCGGCTCCGACGTCCTGGCCCTGGACGTCGTCGCGCGCCTGACCGCCAAGCCCTACACCGCCTACTGGAAGAAGCACCGCGACGACCCGGCCGACCCCGCCGCCTTCAGCACCCCCGAGCCGATCCGCGTCACGCCCTCGTCCAAGCCGATCTACCGCGGCCCCATCGCGCTCCTGGCCGGCGGTTCCACGGTCAGCGCGGGGGAGACGTTCGCGCAGGCGCTGATGCACCGCTCCCCCGCGCCGGTCCGCATCGGCGAGAACACTCAGGGCTCGTTCTCCGACACGCTGAACCGCGTGTTGCCGAACGGCTGGGAGTTCGAGCTCCCCAACGAGGAGTACCCGACCGCGCCCAACGGCGGCACCTTCGACATCACCGGCATCCCGCCGCAGATCCGGATCCCGGTGTTCCCGCCGGCCGAGCTCGCCGCCGGGAAGGACACGGCCTTCGCCACCGCCCTGCACGTCCTGCGCTGCGCGCGCCTCACCCCCTGACCAGAGCCCCGGACCGAAGCCGCAGCACCTCGTCGGCCGCCGCGGCCACTTCGCGCGAGTGCGTCACGACGATGACGCACTTGCCCTCCTCGTGCGCCAACCGCTGGAACACGGCGACGATCTCGGCCGCGGTCTCCTGGTCCAGGCTCCCGGTCGGCTCGTCGGCGAACAGCACGTCGACCTCGCACGCCAGAGCCCGCGCGATCGCCACGCGCTGCTGCTGCCCTCCCGACAGTTGCAGCGTCCTGCGATGCTGGTCGGCCTCCTCGACCCCGAGCCGGGTCAGGAGCTGCGCCGCGCGTTGTTTCTTGCGTCCGCCGCGCGCGCCGGTGATCTCCATGGCGGAGACCACGTTCTGCACGGCCGTCATGTAATTCAGCAGGTTGAAACTCTGGAACACGGTCGCGACATGCCGGTTGCGGTAACGTCCCAGACCCAGCTCGGCCACGTCGCCGCCCCGGAACCGAACCGTCCCGGACGTCGGCGAGTCCAGGCCGCTGGCCAGCGACAGCAGCGTCGTCTTGCCGCTGCCCGAGGGTCCGACGACCGCGTACATCCGCCCGGACTCGAAGGACTTGCTCACGTTCCGCAGGATCGGGCGCTTGCGGCCGCCGGAGGTGTAGGAGTGGGAGACGCCGGCCAGTTGCAGCACCGGAGTCGTCGAAGCCGTGCCGTCGGTGGTCGACGGAGCCGTCGAGGTCATGTCAGTCGCCCTTCGTGAGGATTTCGCGGGGGTTGAGGCGCAGCACGGCGATGCCGGGGATGAGCGTGGCGGCGGCGGCGATGCCCAGGCCGGCCGCGCCGATCCGCGCGATGTCGGCCGAGCCGATCCGGACGTCGAGCTTGCTGATCGGGGCCACGGCCGGGGTGTCGTGCGAGGGGATGCCGTTGACGCCGCTGTAGTCAGGGGTCTGATCCTTCGGCGCGTTCACCGCCGAGGACACCTCGCCGGCCAGCATGTGGTTGCCGACCGCACGGGACAGCACGCCGCTGACCGCGGTCGCGCCGCCGATCGCCAGCAGCGCGCAGGCGAAGACCTCGACCAGGTGCTGGCCCAGCAGCCGCGGCTTGTTCTCGCCCAGCGACAGCAGGACGCCCATCTCCTTGCGCCGCTCCCGCAGCGAGAAGGCGACGATCAGGCCGAGGATGACGGTGCCGCCGACCGACACCAGCCACACGGTGACCGTGGCGAAGCCCGCGGTCTTGGTGATCGGCCCGACCAGAGTCTGGTACTGCTTGTCGTTGACCGACAGCGGGAAGATCGTCAGATCCGCCCCGGCCGCGGTGGCGTCGGCCTTGAGCCGCCCGAGGTCGGCCGGGTCGGACAGCGTGAACGTGGCCTGACTCACCACGCCGCCGCCGCTGTCAGTGCCCTTGCCCAGCAGGGTCGAGGCCCCGGCGGCGGTGACGTAGAGCTGATTGCCGGGGTCCAGCATGGCCGGCGCGTTCTGGCCGGTGGCGGAGACCTTGTCGCTGGTGTAGATGCCGGCGACGGTGAACGCGAACTCCTTGCTGTGGTCCAGGGCCGGGTCGATCTCGCCGATCTTGAAGTGGACCTTGTCGCCGACCTTCAGGTGGTCCGCGTCGGCCAGCCGCTTCTCGATGACGACGCTGTCGGCGGGCGAGTTCGGACCGATGCCGGTGCCGGCGACGAGCTTGGAGTCGCCGTTGCGGAAGTCGTCCACGACGCTGAGATCGCGCACCCCGTCGGCCTTGAAGAAGTCCACACCGCCGCTGTTGAGGCCGCCGGTGCCGGTGCCACCGGTGCCGGCGGACGCCGGAACCGGCCGGTAGAGCTTGCTGTCCGAGCCCGGAGCGGCACCGCTCTCGGTGGTGTAGTTGCACTGCACCACGACCTGGGACTTGCAGATCCTGTCCACGAGGTCGATGTGCAGGTCGCCATTGGGACCGATGACGCCGGGGGTCTGGCCGTTCGAGGCCGAACCGCCTTTTCCGGAGTTCATGAGCGCATTCAGATCCAGCTGCATCGTGACCACCGCGCCCACGGACTTCTTCGCACCGTCTGCGGCGCGCGCGGCGGCGGATTGGATGAGGAATCCGGACAGCACGAGAGTACAGACGACGAAGAACAGTCCGGTCAGCATCATAGTCTTGACCAGATGGCCGCGGAGTCGCCACCAGGCACGTTTTAGGAAGTTCACAGCTTCTGGCCCTTCGTTCGGGATCTGTTGCCTACGCGGTGAACTACGCTAGGGACGCCGGGATGTGAGCCGTATTTGCCGCCGGAACCTGCATTGTCCGCGCTTCACATACGGCTCACATACGCAATGGTGTAAAGGTAATCGCGTGCGAATTCTGGTGGTCGAGGACGAGGAGTACCTGGCGCGGGTCCTGGAGATAGGACTGCGCCGGGAGGCGATGACGGTCGACGTGGAGCACGACGGCGCGCAGGCCCTGGCGCGGCTCGCGGTCCAGGACTACGACGCCGTCGTGCTCGACCGCGACCTGCCGGGCCTGCACGGCGACGAGGTCTGCCGGCGGCTGGTCGGCATGGACCCCGGATGCCGGATCCTGATGCTGACCGCGGCCGGGCGGCTCGGCGACAAGGTCGAGGGGCTGGGCCTGGGCGCCGACGACTACCTGACCAAGCCCTTCGACTTCCCGGAGCTGGTCGCCCGGCTGCGTGCGCTGTATCGGCGCGGGCCGGTGCTGCACGCTCCGGTCCTGACGTTCCAGGACCTCGCCTTCGACACGCATCGGCGGCACGTCACGCGCGCCGGCTCGGAGGTCCGGCTGGCGCCGAAGGAGTTGGTAGTGCTGGAGCTGCTGCTGCGCGCCGACCGGGGCGTCGTCACGACCGAGGAGTTGCTGGACAAGGCCTGGGACGACCTCGCCGATCCGGGTCCGAACGCGGTGCGGCTGGTCGTGCACACGTTGCGGAGGAAGCTCGGCGAGCCGCAGCTCGTGCAGACGGTCGTCAACTCCGGCTATCGGCTGGGCCTGGCGTGAGGCGGCCGCGCCCTCGGGTGCTGAGCATCCACGCGCGCCTGTTCGCCGGTTTCGGCGCGACGCTCGGCGTCGCGGCGGCGCTGATGGTCGCGATCATCTACCTGGGCATCCGGTTCGTGCCGAGCTACGACCTGCGGCCCGGCACCCCCATCAGCCAGGCGGACATCGCCACGATGAAGCTGGAGCACTCCACGACGCTGCCGCTGGCGCACACGACCGTGATCAGCAGCAAACAGGACGTGTGGTCGGCGGTGCTGTTCGTCTCGGTCGCCGCGCTCCTGGTGGTGACCGCCGCGGGCCTGGTGGCCGGCTGGATCCTCTCCCGCCGCCTGCTGGCCCCGATCCACGCCATCGGCGAGGCCGCGGGCCGGGCGGCCGACGGGCATCTGCACGACCGGATCAACGCCACCGGTCCGCCGGACGAGCTGAAGCGGCTGGCCGACACGTTCGACACGATGCTGGCCCGGCTGGAGGAGTCGTTCGCGGCGCATCAGCGCTTCGCGGCGACCGCGTCGCACGAGCTGCTGACGCCGCTGACGACGACGCGCGCGATCCTGCAGGTCACGGAGAGCGAGTGCAGCGGTGAGGAGTTGGCCGAGCTCGCGCCGATGCTACGTGCCACCAACGAGCGGAGCATCGCGGTGGTCACCGCGCTGCTCCAGCTCGCCGCCGCCGACCGGATGCTGCCGGACGAGGAGCCGGTCGACGTGAGCGCACTGGTCGCCGAGACGGTGGCAGAGACCGTGGCCGAGCAGCGGGACACCGTTGCCACGCGGCGGATCACGGTCGATGTCGACACCGAACCGGAGTGCCTGGTCCCGGGGAACGCCGCGCTGCTGCGGCAGCTGATCGCCAACCTGGTGGGGAACGCGCTGGCGTACAACGTCGAGGGCGGTCGGGTCGGCGTGATGGTCGATCTGCGCGCCGACGACGCGGTGCTGACGGTCCGGAACACCGGTCCGCGGATCGAGGCCGACGCGGTGGAGCGGCTTTTCGAGCCGTTCCAGCGGGCCCAGCCGCGGGTCGGCAGTGATCGGTCCGGGCACGGGCTGGGGCTGGCGATCGTGCGGTCCATCACGAAGGCGCACGGTGGGATCGTGACGGCGAGCGCCCTTCCCGAGGGTGGGCTGGCGGTGCGGGTCACGATTCCGGTGGGCCGCTGATCTCCACCCCCTGAGACCTCCGTCCCCTGAGACGAACTTGTTAGGAACCTTGACAAGAAATCTCGGATTCGATAATACATCGTATATCGTATGGCGATTCCGTCGATGCTCCGGAAGGGTCCTGATATGCGAAGATCCATCGTCCGAGTTCTGCGACAGTCCCTGTTTCCGCTGGTGGCGCTGGTGGTCGCGGTTCCCGCGGCAGGCGCGTTCGCCTCGTCCACCGCTCTCGCCGCACCCGCCGCCTCACACCCGGCGACGCAGGCCGCGCTCCCGGTCTTCAACGTGAAGAACTACGGCGCGGCCGGCAACGGCACGCACAACGACACGTCCGCGATCAACAAGGCCATCGTGGCCGCGAACGCCGCGAGCGGCGGCGGCGTCGTCGAGGTCCCGTCGGGCACGTACCTGTCGGCGAACTCGATCCACATGCTGAGCAACGTCACCATCCAGCTGGACGCGGGCTCGACGATCGTCGGGTCGGGCGCCAAGACCTACGACGCGCCCGAGCCCAACCCGTACGACAAGTACCAGGACTACGGACACAGCCACTTCCACGACGCCATGATCTGGGGCGACAAGCTCTCGAACATCGGCTTCACCGGCTCCGGCACCATCGACGGCGGCGGCCACCTGGTCCCCGGCACCCCGGCGAGCGGCCAGGCCGACAAGATCATCTCCCTGACCCGCTGCACCGGGCTCACGCTCAGCGGCATCACGCTGCGCCGCGGGGGCCACTTCGGGGCACTGGTCAACGGCTGCACCAACGTGGTCTCCGACCACCTGACCATCGCCACCACCGGCAACCGCGACGGCTGGAACATCATCTCCACCACGAACGTCACCATCACGAACATCAAGATCGCGTCCAACGACGACGCGCTGGTCTTCAAGAGCGACTGGGCCCTGGGCAAGACGCTGCCCAGCGGCCACGTCTCGGTGGACGGCGCGGTGCTGTCCTCGCAGTGTTGCAACGCCCTGATGTTCGGCTCGGAGACCTGCGGCCCCTTCACGGACTACACGTTCAACCACATCACGATCACCGGCGCCGGCAAGTCCGGGCTCGGGATGGTGAGCATGGACGGCGCGGACATCTCCGACGTGCACTACTCGAACGTCACACTATCCGGGGTCAGCTCCCCGATCATGGAGAAGATCGGGAACCGACTGCGCTGCGGCGGCACACCGACCGCGGGGCACATCTCGAACGTCACCTTCACGAACGTCACCGGCTCCGGCGTCGCGTCGCCGCAGTACAGCCCGACGCTGTGGGGCCTGGACGCCGCGCACCGGATCACCGGCGTCACGTTCGACGGCGTGAACCTGACGCTGCCCGGCGGCAGCGGCGCGGTCGGCACCGGCGTGCCGAGCGACAACGGCGACTACAACCCGAACAGCATCGGGACGCGGCCGGCGTACGGCTGGTACCTGCACAACGTGGACGGCATCCAGTTCACCGACAGCTCCGTCCGCCTCGCCGCGGACGACGCCCGCCCGGCGGTCATCGCGAACGCGGCCGGGACGGTGGGGTTCAACGGGTTCACGGTGCAGCGCGGGAGTAAGAGTCCTTACGACTTCGGGTTCCAGAACGTGTCCGGGTACTGCGTCGCGAACAGTAAGACGACGGCCGGCGGCGCGGTGAAGGTCAGCAGTACGGGGTCGAGTTCGACCTGCTGATGGGGCGTCACCGTCTCGGCGTGCGGGTTGGAGCGGGTACGCCGGGACGGTGACGATATGTGGCGCCCCTGCTTGATGTGTGGGTGTGGGTGTGGGTGGCTGGGGTGTGGTGGGTGCGACGGGTGCGGTTTGTTGGTGGTTTTAAGGGCTTTTTACGGCTTCGCAGGGTTTTAAGAAGGATCCGCTGGGTGGCGCAGTTCGGTGGTGCCCCGCTGGTTGCGTTGGCGGCTGGCGGTTGTTCGTGTGCACGACCGCGCGCGGGTCCAAGTCACTGCGCATGCGTTGCGTAGGCGGCAATCGTCGAGCGTGGTGGGCCCCGAAGGTCAAAGACAGGGCCTCCGGCGACGCCTGCGCCGCGAGCGGCACTCGCTCCGGGGAGGGGGGCCGCGCTGTCTGCTGCCGGACACTGCTTGTGGTCGCCTATGTCCCGGGTTCCCCGGACAACCCCGGCCTGTGGTGTGGACACGGTCCACCCGGGCGCGCACACCTGCAGGAGGTGACGTGCCGTGCCCAAGACGCGGGAATCCTTCCCACAGGTGGGGTTGTCCCGGATCCCTCGTCGCTGTCGGCGGTGCTTGCACAACCATCCCGGACTGGCGGTGTCCGGCCGAACGCAGCCCGACCACAGCAGCGTGTGATGCGGCTTTACCCCGCCAGGCCGGGCTGGTTCCCTCCGGGCGACGACAGCGACGAGGGATCCGGGACTCGGCGACCAACACACAAACCGCCGCCGACGCGGGGGGTTGGGGATCCCTCAGAGTCTCGAGTGCCCCCGCCGGAGGCGCCTGCTCTTGACTTTCAGGTGCCCACCACACGCGGCCGCCACCCGCCCACCCGACGCATGCGCAGTGACGCAGACCCGCGCGCGGTCGTGCCCAGACCGGCCGCCAGCCGCCAGCACAACCAGCGGCACACCACCGAACTGCGCCACCCAGCGGATCCTTCTTAAAACCCTGCGAAGCCGTCAAAAAAGCCCTTGACTATCAACCCACAAACAAATCGCAGCCGCCACCAGCACCCACACATAGGTCAGCAGCGCCCGATATGTTCGACGCGACGCTGCTGCTCGCGCGCGCCGACGACGTCGAGTTCGTCACGCCGCCGGAGTAACGGTCAGCGCCTGTCGATCTCGACGAGCCCGGTCTGGTAGGCAAGGATCACCAGGTGGACGCGGTCGCGCGCGCCCAGCTTCGCGAGCAGGTTGCGGACGTGCGTCTTGGCGGTGCCCTGGCCGATGTAGAGGCGGCGGGCGATCTCGTCGTTGGTCAGGCCTTCGGCGACGAGCGCGAGGACTTCGCGTTCGCGGTCGGTCAGGACCCTGAGGTCTTCCGGGGTCGGCGCGGGAGTGATGGGGTGGGCGGTGAAGCGGGCGATGAGGCGCTTGGTGATCGCCGGGGCGAGGAGTGTTTCGCCGGCGGCGACGGTGCGGACGGCTTCGATCAGCTTGCGGGGCGGCGTGTCCTTGAGGAGGAAGCCGCTGGCGCCGGCGCGTAGCGCATCGTAGACGTAGGCGTCGAGATCGAAGGTGGTCAGGATCAGGACCCTGGCATCGGGTGCGGCGGCGACGATGCGGCGGGTGGCCTCGATGCCGTCGACGGCGGGCATGCGGATGTCCATGAGGGTCACGTCGGGGTGGTGGGTCTGCGCGAGCTCGACGGCCTCCTCGCCGTCGCGCGCCTCGCCGACGACCTCGATGTCCGGGGCGGCGCGGAGGATTCCGCTGATGCCGGCGCGCAGGAGGTGTTGGTCGTCGGCGACCAGGACGCGGAGGGTCATGGGGCCTTCGGCGCTTCCGTGGGAGACGGCAGCGGTAGACGTGCCCGGACACGGTAGCCGCCGCCGGTGGTGGGACCGGCGTGAAGTTCGCCGCCGTAGAGCTGCGCGCGCTCGCGCATTCCGGCTGTGCCGCGGGCTGGGGACGGCGGCGCGTCGTGGGGACCGCCGCGCTTGGGCTTCGCAGGACCGTTACTCACTTGGATCTCGACGTGTTCGTCGCTGAAGGAGAGGTTCAGGGTGGCCGCGTCGGTGCCGGCGTGCTTGATCACGTTGGTCAGGGCTTCCTGCACGATGCGGTAGGCGGCCAGGTCCTCGCCGGGTGGGAGGGCGCGCTCGGGGCCGCTGGTCGTCAGCGTCACGCGGACGCCGGCGTTCGCGGCGTGGTCGATCAGGCGTGGCAGGTCGGCCAGGCCCGGGGCTGGGGCAAGGCCCGCTTCTGGTGGGGCGCCCTGCTCGGCTTGCAGTACTTCGACCAGGCGGCGCATCTCTTCCAGGGCTTGGCGGCCGGTGGTTTCGATGACGGCCAGTGCTTCGCGGGCGCGTGCCACGTCGGGCGTGGCGGCGTCGTCGTCGCAGTCGTCATCACCGCCGCCGCCGTCGAGGAGCAGGCCACCGTATCCGGCTTGGACGGTGATCACGCTCATGTGGTGCGCGACGACGTCGTGGAGTTCGCGGGCGATGTCCATGCGTTGGCGATCGAGTCGGGTGCGGAGGGTGAGGGTGGTGTAGCGGCGGTGCATCGCTGTTGCGAAGCCGATCGTCCAGACGACGAGGTAGATCGAGCCGAACAGGACCGCGCCGCCGGAGTGCTTGAAGTCCGGGAGTGCTGTGGCCGTGGCGGCGGCGATCCCGGCGCAGAGTGCGGCGATCGCGGCGGGAGACTTGGCGCGTGCGGCCACCGCGTAGAGCGTGACGCCGACCGTGACCAGCGCGGCCGGGGCCGAGCGCGGCTGCCAGGCGGCGATGGCTCCCAGCGCGACGAGCGAGAGCAGGAACGCTGTCGCCGGGCGCCGGGAGCGGGCGGCGATCGGCCAGGCCAACGCCACGGCGCCGACCAGCGCGCCGAGGATCGGCAGCGTGCCGTCGGCGTGCTTGGCCAGCATCAGGGCGGACACCGCGCCGAAGAGCACTGCCGCCGCGGCGTCCGCAGCCCGCCACCACGCGGGACGCACCCACGCCAACAGCGGCGGGACCGCGGGAAGATCCATACCGGTCAGCGTAGGCACGCGCGGCGGGCGCGGCATCGTTCTCCCGGCGTATGCCCGCGGGCATAGACGCCACCCGGCCGCCGGTAGATGTGCCGGATCCGGCGGCCGGGCACGGTTGGCCCATGAACCTCCCCAGCTCCCCGCCGCCGATCGAAGTCCAGGGCCTGACCAGGCGATTCGGCCATGAGACGGCGGTCGACGACCTCAGCTTCCAGATCGCGCCGGGCAAGGTCACCGGCTTCCTCGGCCCGAACGGCGCCGGCAAGTCCACGACGCTGCGCATGATCCTGGGCCTGGACACCCCGCACGCCGGCCGCGCCCTGATCCACGGCCGCCCCTTCCGCACGCTCCCCCAGCCGCTGCGCGAAGTCGGCGCACTCCTGGACGCCGGCGCCGTCCACCCCGGCCGCCGAGCCCGCGACCACCTGGCGTGGCTGGCGACGAGCAACCGCCTGCCCGCCGGCCGCGTGGAGCACGTACTGGAGCTGACGGGCCTGTCGGGCGTGGCGGGCAAGCGGGTCGGCTCGTTCTCGCTGGGCATGCGCCAGCGCCTCGGCATCGCCGCCGCACTCCTCGGCGACCCCCCGGTCCTGCTGCTGGACGAACCGGTCAACGGCCTGGACCCGGAAGGCATCCGCTGGATCCGCACCCTGATGAAGTCCCTGGCCGCCGAAGGCCGCGCAGTACTGGTCTCCAGCCACCTGATCAGCGAGATGGCCCTGACCGCCGACCACCTGGTCATCATCGGCCGAGGCCGCCTCCTCGCCGACACCGAGGCCGCACGCTTCCTCGCCGACGCCGGACCGGGCGCCTCGCTGGAGGACGCGTACATGCGGCTGACCGCCTCGGAGGTGGAGTACCGGGCGATTTCTTAGGCCGCGGCAGGCACGGCAGGAGCTATTACGCAGCACCGCACGCCATTCGTTCGCGCCGCCTGCCGCTCGGTACTCGCCAGCGCCGTCCCCACGCCGGCCGGCTCACTGTTTTACCGCGGTTCTACCGCGCGCCGCCGTTCAGTTCGCCGCTCGCGCTTCCGCCAACTTCCAGCCACCTTCCAGGAGACCGCCGATGACCAGCCTCACCACCACCCCAACCCCTGCCCCCACCCGAGCACCCTTCCCAGCCCTCCTCCACGCCGAGTGGATCAAACTCCGCACCATCCGCTCCACCACCATCACCGTCGCGATCGCCGTCGTGCTGAGCCTCGGCGTCGGCCTGATGGACGTCCTCTCCGTCACCGGCCACTGGGCCACCATGTCCGCCGCCGACCGCGCGGCGTTCGATCCAGTCGGCGATCCGCTCAGCGGCTTTCAGTTCGGTGAGCTCGCGCTCGGTGCCCTCGGGGTGCTGGCCGTCACCAACGAGTACGCCACCGGCATGATCCGCACCACGCTCACCGCCGTGCCGCGCAGGTCACGCGGCTATCTTGCCAAGGCGCTGACGCTCGGCGCGTTCGCACTGGTCCTCTCGCAGCTGCTCGCCTTCGCCACGTTCCTGCTCGGCCAGCTCGTGCTGCGCCGGCAGCACCTGAACATCTCGCTCACCGAGCCCCACGTGCTGCGCGCCGTCGCGTGCGCCGGGCTCTACATGGCCGTCGTGGCGATGGCCGGGTTCGGCCTCGGCGCGCTGCTGCGCCACACCGCCGCGGCGCTGTCGGCGATGTTCGCGCTGATCTTCCTCACCTATCCGGTGGCGCGCACCTTCGAGGGCAGCACCTACCTGCTCGACCACCTCACCCCGATCAACGCCGCCACCCGGCTCGCCACGCTCACCCCGCCGACCGGGGCGCACGCCGCGCGCATCCCCTCGCTCGCCTTCTCGCTGTTCGATCTCGGCCTCTACCTGGTCGTGTTCGTGGGCGCCGGCGCCTGGCGCGCGACCCGTGACGCGTGAGGCCGGCACCGACCCGGAATTCACTTCCCGGACACGTCAACCGTCTTTATTGACAACATGCGGCTTCGAGAACTTAATAGACCGATTCCCCGCACTCGGAAATCAGATTTCCCAGCCCTTTTCTTGGCGAAGTCTTGACTCTCTTCCGCAGAATCAGCGGTATTTTGACCGTGCCCCTCCCACTCAACCCCCTGATTCGAGTGAGGCTGTCGATGACGCTCTCCCGACGCACCCTGCTTTCCTCAGCCCTGACCGGCACGGCCCTCGCCGCCGTCGCCGGCAGCGAGCTGACCTCGGCCTTCGCCGGACCCGCCCCCGCAACCGCCGCCGGAGCCGCGCGCCCCGCTGCCTCGGCGGCCGGGGACGTGGTCGGCAAGATCACGGTCGGCTACCAGGGCTGGTTCGCCTGCATCGGCGACGGGGCGCCGATCAACGCCTGGTGGCACTGGAGCCAGAACGAGTCGCAGGCTCCGACGCCGAGCAACCAGAACCTCAAAGCGTGGCCGGACATGTCCATATACAGCAACGGCTACCGCACCGGCTACGCGAATCTCGGCAACGGCGCCGCGCCGAACCTCTTCTCCTCCTACGACCAGTCCACGGTCAACGCGCACTTCTCGCTGATGCAGCAGCACGGCTGCGACACCGCCGCCCTCCAGCGCTTCGACCCGAACGGCAGCGAGGGCCCGACCCGCAACGCCGTCACCGCCAAGGTCAACACCGCCGCGCAGCAGTACGGCCGCAAGTTCTACATCATGTACGACGCCTCGGGCTGGACGAACATGAAGACCGAGATGCCCGCCGACTGGACGAACGTGATGTCGCAGTACGCCTCGTCCTCGGCCTACGCGCACCAGAACGGCAAGCCCGTGGTCGGCATCTGGGGCTTCGGCTTCAACGACGCGAACCACCCCTGGTCCGCCGCCGACTGTCTGTCGGTCGTGCAGTGGTTCAAGGACCAGGGCTGCTACGTGATGGGCGGCGTGCCGACCTACTGGCGCACCGGCGTCAACGACTCGCGCGCGGGCTACCAGAGCGTCTACTCGGCCTTCAACATGATCTCGCCGTGGATGGTCGGCCGCATCGGCTCGGCCAACGACTCGAACAACTTCTACACCAACGTCAACGTCGGCGACCAGTCCTACTGCAACTCCAACGGCATCGACTACCAGCCCTGCGTCCTGCCCGGCGACCTCTCGGCCCGCCAGCGCGCCCACGGCGACTTCATGTGGGCGCAGTTCTACAACATGGTGCGCGTCGGCGCGCAGGGCATCTACATCTCCATGTTCGACGAGTACGGCGAGGGCAACCAGATCCTCAACACCGCCGCGACCCAGGCGTCCGTCCCCACCAACTCCGGCCTGCTCTCCCTGGACGAGGACGGCACGGCGTGCAGCGCGGACTACTACCTGCGCCTGACCGGAGACGGCGGCAGGATGCTCAAGGGCCAGCTCGCCCTCACCTCGACGCGGCCCACCCCGCCGGAGGTCTCCGGCGGGGGCGGTGGCGGCTGCGGCACTCTGACCGCCAACCAGCAGCTCACGGTGAACCAGTCCACGCTCTCGTGCGACGGCCGCTTCTCCCTGATCCTGCAAGGCGACGGCAACCTCGTGCTCTACCAAGGCAGCACGGCGCTGTGGGCCTCGAACACGGTCGGCAAGGCCAGCGCGAGGGCGATCCTGCAGGGCGACGGCAACTTCGTGATCTACGACGGCAACGGCTCCCCGCTGTGGGCCAGCAACACGGCCGGCAACAACGGCGCCTATCTGACGGTGCAGAACGACGGCAACACCGTCATCTTCAGCTCCAGCGGCGCGACGCTGTGGAGCACCGGGACCGGAGGGCACTGAGCAGCGGCCGACGACTCGCGCCCTCACCGCCTCCCTCGCAGGGGCGGCGAGGGCGCGAATCAGACCACTGTGATACCGAGCACGCCCGGATCGCCCAGCGCCCAGCGCCCGGCGCACGGCCGGCCGGCCGGTAGGATCCGAACCCATGCGCAACCGCGACCGGGCCCGACTCAAGCACCTCCGCACCCTGGATCCGGTCAAGGACCACGAGGAGATCTACCGCACCGTCGCGCAGTACGAGTTCGGCTGGGAGACCATGCTCGGCCTGAACCTGGCGTTCTACCGGACGTTCGGGATCCCGGCCATCGCCGAACTCCTCTACTCGACCGGGGAGATGACCGAGCGCACGCGCAAGCGCGCGGACGACACCGGCCTGCTGATGTACGAGATGATCACGCACGGCCTGGAGTCCGAGCGCGGCCGCGCCGGCGTGAAGCGCCTGAACCAGATCCACCACCGCTTCGAGATTTCCGCCGACGACTACCGCTACGTGCTGGCCACCTTCGTCGTCGTACCGACGCGCTGGATCGACCGCACCGGCTGGCGCCCGCTGTGCTGCCACGAGCGCACGGCGACCGTCGAGTTCTACCGGCGGCTCGGCACGCTGATGAACGTCAGCGACATCCCCGCCGACTACGCCGGGTTCGAGCAACTGCTCGACACCTACGAGGCCAAGCACTTCGGACCCACCGCCGCCGCCGAAGCCCTGATGGCCGCCACGCGCGGGCTGTTCGCCGGCCGCCTTCCCGACCGGGCCAAGAGCCTGGCCGGACCGGTCGCCGACACGCTGCTGACGCCGTCGCTCCGGGTGGCCGTCGGTGCCCCGACGCCGGCGCTGCCGGTCCGCGTGCTCGTCAACAGCCTGATTCGGCTGCGCGCCACGGCTGAGGCGTGGAAGGCACCGCGTACGGAGCCCTACCTCACGCTCGGCACGGCGCCGAGCTACCCGAACGGCTACCAGGTCGAGCAGCTGGGGCCGGACGGCGGCGCACCTAGCCCCGCGCGGTAACGTCGCTCCACGCATGGAACTCGTTCCCGGCGGGATCGAGCAGTTCATCAAGCAGTTCATCGACCAGTTCGCCGCTGTCCAAGTCCAGGGCGAGAACGTCGAGCCGCAGCCGGTTGCGGCCCGTCTTCTTCGCCGCCGGCGGGCCCATCACCAGGGACACCGGGCTGTCCTCCGCACGTCGCAACCGGAAACCCCACACGCCGGACTCGATGTGCGTCCAGCCGCTGCGGGACATCCAGAACGCCGACTGCTCCGCGCGCTCCTCCTCCGCGATATCCAGGCAGATCGCGACGAGCCCCGCGTCGGCGAGCACGCCAGGATGCCCGGGACGCAAGACACAGAACTCGTTGCCCTCGGGATCGGCCAACACGTCCCAGGGCACGTCGCCCTGCCCGATGTCGGCGCGCGTGGCACCGAGCGCCAGAAGCCGCTCGACCTCGGCCGGCCAGTCCGGGCCGCCTGCGAGATCAAGGTGAAGCCGGTTCTTGCCGGACTTCGGCCGGTCGGTCGCGACGAACCGGAGCCGAAGCCCGTCGGTGCGCCCGAGCATCGCCTCGGTCCAGAAACGCTCCAACGCCGCGACGTCGAGCGCGTCGATGACCACTCCCGTCAGCATCCTGTCTGTCACTGCTCTCTCGCAAAGGTCCGGAGAATGGCCAACGCATCGCGGACGTCATCGACATGCGTGCGATGACTGGTCGGATTCATCCGCAAGAAGAAACGGCCTTCGACGCGCGTACTGGACAAGAATATCCGCTCGGTCGCATTGACTCGGTCAAGCAGCCTCTGGCTATCCTCATCATCGCCACGCAGCCGGAACACCACCACCGAAAGGTCGGGTTCCCAGGGCACTTCGAAATGCGGATCGGCAGACAACTCACGATATATGAGCTCTGCCAGGTCGAGCTTTTCGTCCAGCGCCGCACGGAACGCGGCCACGCCGTGCAGGTGCAGCGGCAGCCACAGCCGCAGGCCGCGGAACTCCCGCGTCAGTTCCGGCCCGAGGTGTCCGTAGTCGGGCATGTCGTCGACCTCGTGCACGTCCTGCAGGTAGTGCCCGTCGCCGGCGTGCGCGGCCAGCAGCTTCGAGGTGTCCCGCACCAGCAGGACCCCGGTCCCGTACGGCAAGAACAGGCTCTTGTGCGGATCGACCACGAGGGAATCAGCGCGCTCGATACCGGCGAGCCGCTTGCGTCCCCGGTCCGTCAGTTGCAGGCCGCCGCCGTAGGCGCCGTCGACGTGGAACCACAGCGACTCCTCCGCCGCGATCTCGGCGAGCTCCGCCAGCGGGTCCACGCTGCCGGTGCTCGTCGTGCCCGCCGTCCCGACCAGCAGGAAGGGCTCGAAGCCGCGCGCGCGATCCTCACGGATCATGCTAGCCGCCGCCGACGAATCCATGCGAAGCTGCCGCGTCGGCACGACCCGCACCGCAGAGGCCGGAAACCCAGCGATCCGCGCCGCCTTCGCCACGCAGAAGTGCGTGTGTTCGGTGACGTACAACGTCCCGCCGGCGAAGTTCTCACCGAGCCGGTCGTCACGCGCCGCGACCAGCGCCGTCAGCGTCGCGAGCGAGCCTCCCGTGGTGATCAGGCCGCTGGCACCCTCGGGAAGCCCGAACTCCTTGGCCAGCCAGCGCAAAACCCCGTGCTCCATCGCGACGAGGGCCGGCGCCAGCGTCGCCACCGCGGTGAAGCGGTTGTAGACCTGAGCCAGGGCGTCGGCGAGCGCCGAGGAGACCAGGCCACCGGCCGGGAAGTACGCCCCTTCGCGGGTCACATGGCTGTGTATCCCCCGTCGACGGCCAGGATCGAGCCGGTGACGTAGCTCGCGGCCGGGGAGGCGAGGAAGGCGTAGGGCGCGGCGATCTCGGCGACCGTCGCGCGCCGGCCCAGCGGCGTGAAGGTCGCGATGCGCCGGTCGGACGCCGGGTCGTCGTGGGCTGTGACGCGGTCCATGATGGTGGCGGCGTACCCGGGGGCGACGGCGTTGACGCGGATGCGGTGTGGGGCCCATTCGGCGGCGAGCGTGCGGACGAGTTGGTTGATGCCGCCTTTGCTGGCCGCGTAGGGCGCAAGGGTGGGGATGCCCACCGAGCCGGCGATGGAGGAGGTCATGGTGATCGATCCGCCGCCGGCGTTCTCGATCCAGTGCCGCGCGGCGGCCTGCGCGGGCTGGAAGGCGCCGCGCAGGTTGACGGTCAGGATCCGGTCCCACTCCTCGACGGTGTAGTCGACGGCCGGTTTGATGATGTCGATGCCGGCGTTGCAGACGACGTGGTGGACGGCGCCGAACGCCTCCAGGGCGGTGCCCACGAGCCCCTGCGCGACGGAGGCGTCGGTGACGTCCCCGGCCAGCTGCGCGACCCGCGGCACGCCGTCGGCGGTCGGCGGGTACTGCTCGCTGAGCTCCTTGCCCGCCAGGGTGGTCTCGGCGGCGTCGTGGCCGTTGACGCAGACCCGCGCGCCCTGCGCGAGCAGTACTTCGGCGATGGCCAGGCCGATGCCGCGGCTGGAGCCGGTGACGACGGCGGCGGTGCCGGTGAGGTCGAACAGATCGTTCATGGTTCCCCGTTTGTCGTGCCTCGTGTATCGAATTCATTGTTGCATTCAGTTGTGGATGCAGCAAGGCTGAGCCAGGCCGGCCTCACGAGAACAGATCCACCAACGCCTCCCCCCGCGCCGTCCGCCGCACCTCCGTCCACGATCCCTGCCGCCGTCGGGTGAGCAGTCCGGCGGCCTCCAACTGCCGGCAGTGGTACGTGGCGGCCGGGGCGGTGGCACCGATCCAGCCGGCGATGTCGGACATCGTCGCCGGCGCCGTCAGGGTCCTGAGGATCAGGGCGCGGGCCGAGCCGATCGCCACGCCGAGGGCGTCGGTGCGGGCCGGGGTCGCGGCGGCGCTGTGCAGGCGGCCCTGGCCGGGCATGGCGTAGCCGAGCCAGACCAGGTCGGGACGGTCGAGTTCGCACAGCGTCGGCGCCGAGCTGGAGATGATCGGCACGAAGGCGAGCGTGCGCTCGGCCAGCGCGAAGTCCTCCGGGTAGCGGTCCTCGATGTGCAGGATGCCGTCCCGGTAGTGGTGGCGGGAGCCGAGGCCGAGCAGCACCGCCTCCGGCGCGCCGCGCACCACGGCCGCGCCGACGCGCTCGACCTCGCGGTCGAACAGCTCCGACGCGCGGTTCCACACCGGGGTGAAGGCGCCCCAGGTGTCGGCCATGACGTCGGCGACGCCGCGCAGCCAGCGCTCCGGCGCGGCCACGACCGGCCGCCACGTCGTCGGGACGTCCTCGCCGAAGATCGCGTGCAGCTCGGCGAGCAGCACGTGGGGATCGGCCTCGCGGATCCGCTCCAGGTGCTCGCCGGGATCCGGGCGGTCGGCGTCCGGGCGGATCAGCGGGCTGATGCAGTCCGGCAGCACCGGCGTCCCCGGCGCGAACATCGGCCGCAGCACCGCCGCGGCGTCGGTCGACATCGCCCCGCGCACCAGGCGGCGCCAGGGCTCGGGCACTCCCTGCGGCCGGTCGCCGTAGATGTCGGCCAGCAGGGAGATCAGCATCGGGACCGGATCGCGTTTGACGCTCACCCGAAGGCGCGTCATGTCCCCGAGGTCTAGGCGCGAGAAGGCCATGCGACCGCCCTCAGAAGCTCCACGGCACCCTCCCCTGTCAGGGCCCTGCGTAGCCGAGCAGTTGTTCGGTCCGCTGCCCCTCGCAGTCGGACCGCGGCGAGATGAAGTGATCGCCGTTCGACGGGACAACGCAGCGGTACAGCGCGATGGTGCCCGGCGTCGCGGACGTGTGGATGTAGCCGACCGGTCCGAGCGGTTGCAGCCCTTCACAGCCGGCGTCGTGCGTCAGCAGGTTGTGCCCGACCGCCCCGCCGACGCTGCATTCGTAGAGCATTGACGTTCCAGGCTGCTCCTCTCGGTACAGGTGCCACGACCCCTCGGTCCGGAATCCCGGCGGAAGCAGCCGACTCGAGGCCCAGTGCCCCCGGCTCGGGTCGTAGCCGCGGACCAGCGTCGTGTACGGCAGCGCCTCGAAGCCACAGGAAAGCTGCGGCGGGTTGAGGTCGTTCCGGTTGGCCAGGGCCCACGTCGCCCAGGCCGGCTTCGCGCTGCCGTCGGCGTTGTGCAGCCCCAGACCGAGCCCGGCGGAGACCTCGGTCGGGTTGTCCAGCATCCGGTGGTAGACGTAGTTGCTGATCCCCGGCGTGCCGAGCACGTTGTGGAAGGAGTCGCAGACCGCCTGGGATTGGGCCTGCGGCGAGGACGGACTCAGCGAGTTGACACCGCTCTCGGTGAGCTCGATGTCCCAACTGCTCGGGGTGTTCGGGAACGTGGCACGCAGCCAGCCGGCCAGCACGCCGATGTCGCCGTACGTGACGTACGGGTAGTCGTCCGGCGAGAAAGCGTTGCTGCGCAAGTCGATCGGGTACGGATGGAACGCCACGCGCCACTGCCGACTCCCGGCCCTGGCCGCCAGGCCGCGGAGCACCGTCATGCCGGACAGGGTGGGGCTGGCCGAGGCCGGCTGGTCGAAGGTCGGTGCGGCGAAGGAATGGTCCAGCGAAATCAGGACCTTCGCCGTCGGCTGTTCCCGCGCCACCGCGTCGTAGGCGGCGTCGTAGTTCGCCCCGATCTGGTCCAGCCACGACGTCTCGTCGCACGGCGTGCCGGAGCCGCAGCCGATGTCGAACCAGGAGTTGCTGTTGACCTCGTTGTCGACGACGAAGTCCGCGACGCGTCCGTTGCCGTGCTGACCGTCGTAGCGCTGCGCGAGCATGCCGACGAAGCGGCCGTAGTCCGCGGCGTTGTTCGGCGTGCAGAAGACGTCCATTCCGGGAGCGGTGTCGCACGTCTTGCCGGCGCGCGCCCACGCCGGAGTTCCGTAGACGACGCCGGTGACGACGACCCCCTTCGCGGTCCACGCGTTGATCTGCGAGTCGACGTCGGCGGGGATGGTGAAGCAGTGGTTGTCGTACTCCTGCTGGCCGGCGGCGCAGGGCGGCGAGACGACCTGGTTCTCCCAGCTCGCCCAGACCAGGTTCATCGCCACGCCGCCGGTGTTGTTGCCGGCGATCTCGTCCATGTTCGGCCAGGCGTCGGGCTGGATGGCCTTGATGCGGTAGTCGGAGCGGGTCGGGTAGGGAAGGGCTGTCGCGGAGGTGTGGCCGGCGTGGCTGGTGTAGCCGATATTGCCGGTGTTGCCGGTGTTACCGGTGTTGTCGCTCTGTCCGGTGGACGACTGGGCAGCAGGTGTGGTCGCCACGAGGACGGCCGCCGTGGCTGCCGCAGCAGCCACGAGCAGCCGGACCTTGCGGGTGAGAGCTTGTCTCATGGTCGTGGATGTCTCATCGCTGTAGATGTCTCATTGCTCTAGATGTCTTCGCGGTCAGATTCGTTGCTCGACGTAGCCCAACGGGCCCTCGTTGTGCTGGCCTTCGCAGTTCGGGTCGGCCGAGTCGAAGTGGTCCCCGGTGGTCGTGAGGCACCGGAAGATCTCCGCGCTCGACACGGAGGCCGGAGGCTGCTGCCAGATGTACCCGAGCGGCCCGTTGACCGTGTAGCCGGCGCACGTGGGGTCGAGCGAGTCGAACTCGCCGCCGGCGTACTGGCAGCTGTACAGCAGCTGCGTACCCGGCTCGTCGGTCCAGGACAGGTAGCCGAAGGCACCTTCCAGTCGGAACCCGGACGGCAGCGCGCCGCCGTTGGTCGAGCGGTGGTGTCCGTCGTCGCTCACCGTACGCGACAGCTGGGTCCGGGCCAGCAGATACCCGAGCTGGAACTCAGTGTGCTGACCCTCGCATCCGGAGTCGAACGAGTCGAAGTGGTCCCCGGTGGCGGTGAGCAGGCAGCGGTAGATCGGCACGGTCGGCAGGCCGGAGGGTTGTGTGGTCCAGATGAAGCCGATCCGCGCGACCGTAGCCTGCCCCTCGCAGTTGGCGTCGGTCGAGGTGAACTCCAGCGTCCCGTTCTGCATGCAGCTGAACAGCGGAACCGTGCCCGGCTGCTGGGTCATCGGCAGCATGCCGAACGTCCACTCCGGCTGGAAGCCCGCGGGGATGCCCCGAGTGCTGGACCAGTGGGTGGTGCTGTTGCTGTAGCGGGTGTAGTTGGCGTAGGCGATGGTGTAGCCGAGCAGGTGTTCGGTGGTCTGGCCCTCGCAGTTCGGGTCGTTGGCGTCGAAGTGCTCGCCGTTCGCGGCGACCAGGCACCGGTAGAACGGCAGCGACGGCTGGTCGGTCGGCGGCGAGCTGTAGATGAAGCCGAGCGTGCCGATCACCGTCTGGCCCTCGCAGGTCGGGTCGAGCGAGCTGAACTCGTCCGTCCCGTGGAACATGCAGGCCTGGAGCGGCACGGTGCCGGGGACCTGGGCACGCTCCAGCATTCCGAGCGGTCCCTCGAACCGGTATCCGGCCGGGACGTCGCCGACCGCGGTGAAGTGGTCGGATCCGTTCCAGTACCGGGCCAGCTCGCCGAAGCCCGGACCGCGGTTCGCCGTCGACTGCGCGTACGGGGTGATCGAGCCCTGATTCACGATGACCGCCGAGCCGCAGCCGCCGGCACTGCACCGGTCAGCCAGGTCCACCTCGCCGGCCGCCGCCTGGTAGTGCGTTCCGTCCTCGACCGTGACCACGTTCGTGCCGTCGGCCGGGGCCGCGTTCATGTGGTCGCGGGTGTCCACGCTCCACTGGTTGACCTGAACCCAGTGCTCGCAGCCGCCGGGCTGGCAGGAGGTCAGGTAGAACGGCGCGCCGCCGGCGAACTTGTAGAGCCGGCCGCTCTCGGTCCGGACCACCGTGTTGTCGGCGGGGACCGGACGCATGTGGTCGTTGTTGATGATCGCCGCGCCGCTGATCGACACCGGGGCGCCGCAGCCGATTCCGCAGTCGCTCAGGTGGATCGGCGCGCCGCCGGCGAAGCGGAAGACGTCCCCCGGCTCGTCGATGACGGTCGCTCCGTCCGCCGGCACCGGCAGCATGTGATCGAGCCCTGCGATGGACGCGCCGCTGATCCCCACCGGACTGCCGCAGCCGACCGCGCAGCTGGCCAGGTGGATCGGGGCACCCCCGACGAACTTGAAGACATCCCCCGGCTCGTCGACGATCGTCGTCCCGTCGGCGGGCGCGGGCCGCATGTGGTCGACGATCACGATGCTGCCGGCGGTGATCGGCACCGGGCTGCCGCAGCCCACGGCGCAGCTGGCCAGGTGGATCGGGGCACCGCCGGCGAACTTGAAGACGTTCCCGGCCTCGTCCTTGGCCGTGGCGCCGTCGGCCGGCTGGCCGCGCATGTGATCGAGCCCCGCGATGGACGCGCCGCTGATCCCCACCGGACTACCGCAGCCCACTGAGCAGCTGGTCAGGTGGATCGGCGCGCCCCCGACGAACTTGAAGACGTCCCCCGGCTCGTCGACGATCGTCGTCCCGTCCGCCGGTGCGGGCCGCATGTGGTCGCTGATGACGATGCTGCCGGCGGAGATCGGGGTCATGCCTCCGCAGCCGACCGCACAGCTGGCCAAGTGGATCGGGGCGCCGCCGGCGAACTTGAAGACGTTCCCGGCCTCGTCCCTGGCCGTCGCGCCGTTGGCCGGGACGGCCGGTCCGGCGTTGATCACGGCCTGGGTCGTGGGCAGCGGGTTCGGGCACAGACCGCCGGCACAGGTGGTCAGCCAGATCGGCGCGCCGCCGACCATCTTGTAGATCCGGCCGGTGTCAGAGGTCTGCAACACGGTGCCGTCGGCGAGCCCGTAGACCGAGGTCACCGGCTGCGGCCCGCCACCGCCCCCGCCACCACCGCCGGGAGGTCCGCCGCCGCCGGGGCCGGGGCCCGTGCCGCCGCCCGGGCCGCCGATCGTGTTCTGCATCAGCCGGTACCCGAAGCCCTCGCCGATCAGCTGCGGGAAGTTGTAGTAGCCCGAGCCCGAGCCGCAGCACTGGCCGTAGTAGGTGTGGATGTAGGTCTTGAAGGCCAGCGTCGCCGCGGTGTCGAACAGGTCGTCCAGTCCCGGGGAGTCACAGACCGGGTCGCCCTGCAGGCACAGCTCCGTCGACCGGCTGGAGATGTCCGCCGCCAGCCAGCTACGGCCCAGCAGGCCGCCGCCGCTCTGGTGCCCGGGCTGGCCGTCGGTGGTGACGGAGATCGTGTACGAGGCTCCGCCGACGCTCTCCGGATCGGCGAGCATGACCAGAGCGCCGATGTGCGCGCGCTCGTTGGAAGTGATCCCGTTGACGGTGTCGTGGACCACGTTGGCGCCCTGGGAGTAGCCCATCAGCCCGATCGTGGTGTCCGGGCAGTTGGCGATGATGCTCCGGATCTGGCCGGTCAGGTTGTTGACGCCCTGGGCCTCGGAGCGGAAGTAGTCCAGCCCGACGGGGACGGCGTCGTAGGTGAGGCTCTGGACGGTCGTCTGGGCGGCCGGCAGGACGCCGGCGGCGTAGTCGCCGTAGAGGCTCAGCTGCGGACCCATGCGGTTGTTGCCGTCGTAGCCCTCGCCCGAGCCGCGCACGCCGATCACCCAGTAGGTCGTGCACACGAAGATGTCGTTGGGCTTGGCGGCGGTGTCGGGCCTGGCGGTGGCAGAGCTGTGGGAAGGCCGGGTCGGCTGGCTTTGCCCAGCCTGCGCCATCGACGGCGCCGCTCCCAAAAGTAGGCCGACGAGCGCGACGAGCGCCGGCACCCTTCTCAAGATTCGCATGTGTACCCCTTAGCCACACGGCGAGTGAGGCGCGTCATGGTGCGCGCAAGAGAATCATCGAGTTGACGTTCGGGCCGGACAAATGCTTCAACGATCGTTGAAGCGCGGGTTGTTTGGAGACGCGGGCATCGCTGCGTTCCAGACATCGTAGGTGATGACCCACCATAGGGACACACCCACCACCCGGGAGGCATAGTGCATGCACAACCGCATGCACTATGCTCGGATCGCTGCTCCCCCCAGCGCGCCGGAAGGAAGCCACGGACCGATGACCCCAGCGGTCTCCCTCGCCGAAGAAGCCGTCCGGCAACTGCGCTCCGACATCATCGCGGGCCGCATCCGGCCGAACACCCACCTCGTGGCCGGTGAGCTCGCCGAGCGCCTGGACATCTCGCGCACCCCGGTCCGCGAGGCGTTGCAGGTGCTGGCCAGCGAAGGCCTGGTGGTGGCGACGCGCCGGGGTTTCGTCGTGCACGAACACAGTGCCGCCGAGATCAAGAACATCTACGAGGTGCGGGCCGCGCTGGAAGCCATGGCAGCGCGGTTGGCCGCCGAACGGGCCGACGCCGCCACGGTGCAGGCGCTCGCGGCGATCGGCGCCGACGATCCCGCCATCGTGGACCGCCCCCGCGAAGAGCTCGTGACGCTGAACGAGGCGTTCCATGAGGCGGTCATGGCGGCCTCGGGCAATCCCCGGTTGGCGGCGGTCAACGAGCGGAACTCGCAGCACTTCTTCAACCACGAGATCGCCCGGCTCTACACGCGGGAAGAGGCCGCCACCGCCGTCGCCGGGCACGCGAAGATCCTTGAGGCGATCACGAACCGCGATCCCGACGCGGCTGCCGCCGCCGCGCGTCAGCATGTGCTCGAAGCGCTGGACGTCACGCTGCAGAAGCTGAGGTAGCGGGGCTTCGTCCACCGCCACCTCGCTGCTTCTTCGGGCACTGAGGTCAGCTCTTGCCGGGGCGGGTGACCCACTGTCCATCGACCCAGCCGCTGACGGTCTCGTAGCCGGAGCGGAAGGCGCCGAGCCAGGTCACCGGGCCGAGGCTGGTTCCGGGCCGCGCGGTGTAGCTGGCCGCCTGGTCGATCGGGCCGCCGGTGGTGTCGACGGCGATCCGCGGGTACGGGAACACCGGCCGGGTGGCGGTGGTCGTGCCGTTGGCGTCGACGCTGGAGGAGAGCAGGCTGTCAGGGGCCTTGCCCGCGGTGACCCAGTCGGTGATCGCGGTCAGGGCGTCGAACTGGTCCGGGCCGTCGCCGCCGCCGCAGTGCGAGACGCCGGGGAGCAGGAACAGCCGGGCGAACTGGTCGGTGGCGTGCTCGCCGCCCATCGCGGTCTGGACCGCCTGGTAGTAGGCGATGGTGCCGACCGGGGAGATCTCGGGGTCCGCCCAGCCGGCCCAGAGCAGGAGCTTGCCGCCGGCGGCGCGGAAGGCGCTGAGGTCGGGGTCGGTCGCGTCGTACATGCCGTCGTTGGCCTGGGTAAGGCGGGTGAACTCGGCGTCGGTGAACTTCACGTCCTGGTACGTGGCCGTAGGATCGACGCCGGGTTCGACCATGTAGCGCAGCGTCTGCTGGACGATGGTCTGGTCGACGCTCGGGGCGCCGGGCGCGACGGGGACCAGCCAGGGGGCCCAGTTCAGCTCCGAGCCGGGGAGCTGCCAGCCGGGGTAGAGCAGCGTGCCGTGGGCGTCGCGCGGGCCTTGGTAGAGCTTGCGGACGGTCGTGATCTGCGCCGGGGTGAGGCAGAAGGCGGCGGCGGTGGACGTGCGGCCGGGAGCGCACGCCAGAGTCGCGGGGTCGAAGTGGCAGCCGAGCGGGTCGGAGACGAGGCCGTCGCGGGTGCCGTCGGCGGCGTCGCAGGCCTCGACGACCGCCTGGTGCAGGGGGGCCAGGTCGGCGGGGGTGAGGATCGGCGAGCCGTCCGGTGCGGTGTTCGCCTGCACGTTCCAGGCCTGGTAGAAGACGTTGAGCTCGGTCATGATGCCGGCCGGCGAGCCGGCGATCACGCCGTTGAAGTCGCGGGGGTAGCGCTGCGCCTCGGTGAGGCCTTCGTGGCCGCCTTGGGAGCAGCCGTCGAAGTAGGAGTGGTGCGGCGCGGCGCCGTAGAAGCGGGCGATGATCGCCTTGGCAGCGAGCGCGAGTTCGTGCTCTGACTGGTAGCCGAAGCCGGCGCGGAGCGTCGGGTCGGCACCGAACGCGGCGGACAGGACCGAGCCGGCGGCGTGGCCCTCGTCGTCGCCGGCTACGGCGAAGGCACCGTTGGTGAGCGGGGCGCAGGCGGCTGCGGCATCGGTGGCGATGGTGACGCTGCCGCAGTAGCCGCCGCATCCGTCCTGGAGGTAGTCGCCCTGCCAGGTCTTGGTGGGGAGCAGGAGTTGGAACTGGATCTGCGGGGCGATGGTGCCCTGGACCTGGCAGGCGTCCCAGGGGCCTTGGGGGTTGTCGGTGGCGGCCAGCGGCGTGGCGGAGTCGATTTCGGTGGTGGCGCCGGGGGTGGTGGCGAAGTCTTGGTGGGCGAGTTGGTTGCAGGTCAGGAGCGGGGTGGTGGCGGGGGCGGTGGCGGTGGGCTTTGCGGCGCGGGCAGCGTTGCTGGCGCGGGCGCCGTTGCTGGCGTTGGCGGTAGTGCTGGCGTTAGCGGCGTTAGCGGTAGTGCTGGCGTTAGCGGCGGGGGCGGTTTTGGCGGCGTTCGCGGCGGCTTGGGTGAACCGCGCGGTCGCCGGGACTTTCGCCTCGGCGGCCGCGCCGGAGATGCCGAACACCACGGTGGCGGCCATGAGCGCTGCTGATGCGATGGACAGTGCTGTCTTGCCGAGTTCAGCCTTGTGCATGCCCCAGCATCGCAGCGAACTGCTGCAGTCCGCCGACTATCTGGGCCCCGCGCAGGGTGTTGGTGTAGTCCTGGTAGCCGGTGATCTTCCCATCGCGGACGCGGATGACGCCGATCGATGAGGGCAGCACAAAGGGCTCGCCGGTGGCGTTGACCGTGCCCTCGATCGTGAACTGGGCCGTGGCCTGCTCCGGGTCGGCGCCCGGGTGGACGGTCACGGTGACCCTGTCGAACGTCAGGAGGCTGCGTGCCGAGTTCGCGGCGACGCCCAGCAGGTGCTCGCTGATCGCTTCGAAGCCCTCCCAACGCTTCGGGCCGTCGAGGCCGAACGGGGTTTCGTAGACCGCGTCCGGGGCGAACTGGGAGACGAACTGCTCGTTCTGGCCGCTTTCCATCGCCGCTCGCAGTCGCTCGATGACCTCGGCGGTCGTCGCTGCCGACTGCGCGCCTGCCTCTGTGCCTGTGACTGTCACGAAAGCCCCTCCACTTACTGAAGACAACGCTGGTACACTCCCCGGTAACGGAGAGATCTCTCCGTTACCGACAGGACGATATGGAGAGTCCTCTCCGTATGTCAAGGAGCGCGTGATGACGACGACCGGCGAGACGCAGAGCGCCGCGCTTCCCCTCCCCCGGCGCGCCGACGCGATGCGCAACCGGGCTCTGCTGCTGGAGACGGCGCGGGAGATGCTGTCCGCGCAGGGGATCTCCGTGTCCTTCGACGACATCGCGCAGCGTGCCGGCGTCGGGGTCGGGACGGTGTATCGGCACTTCCCGACTCGAGCGGATCTGCTGCGTGCCGTGTTCAGTCGCGGGCTGGTGCGGATGACCGAGCGTGCCGCTGAGCTGCTGGGCGCCGAGGATCCGGGGCGTGCGTTCATGACGCTGTTCCGGGAGCTTGTGGACGGAGCCGCCGTGAACAAGGCCGTCTGCGAGTCCGTCGATGTGGAGGATCAGCAACGCCTGATTCCGGATCCCGAGGCGAACCGGGCCTTCGAGGCGGCGTTGGGTCTACTGCTGGTCAGGGCACAGCGTGCCGGGCAGATTCGGGCCGAGCTCGACGTGGCGGATGTGCGGGCCCTGGTACTCGGCGCGGCTACGGCGTCTCGGGCCCGGGAGGGTGTGCGGTCCGGTCGTCTGGTGGACCTCGTCGCCGAGGCGCTGCTGTGTGACGAAAGCCCTCTCGCTGCCGATGCGCGTTACGAAACTCCGAGCGTTTCGAGTCCGCCGGACCTTCCGAGTCTCCGGTGCGCCGAGTGCGGCGCTCCTCTTCACGCCTCGCCGACGGGACGTCCCGCGCTCTACTGCGGGGCTTCGTGTCGGCAGCGGGCGTATCGGAGGCGTTCCGCATGAGCGTTGCACCACGGGCCGCGAGCTCATCGCCTTGTGCTTGGAGGCGTTCGCCTCCGACTTGGTGCCGTCCAGCGCGACGCGACCCATCCTCACCATCCGCAGCTTGTGCGCCAGGTGCAGGGACTGAGTGAAAATGTCGGCCAAGGCGTCCAGGTGCCGCGCCCGGAACCGGGATATCGACCGGTAGTCAGGGCCTGCCCCCGCCGCCAGGAAGCGGAACGCCACATCGTCCACGCACCTGCGCTCGATCGCCCGCGAGGAGCGCACCCCGGTGGTGTAGCCGTAGATCAGCAGCCGCATCATCAGCCGCGGGTCATACGGCGGGAACCCGCGGCTCTCGGTGTAGGAGGCCAGGATCGGGGCCAGGTCCAACACCCCGTCGACCAACTCGGCAACGAACCCCGCCAGATGTCCCTCCGGCAGCTACTCATCCAGCGACGGCAGCAACAGCATCTGATCCTGGGCGAAGGCCCAGAACGTCTTCTTCACCAGCGCCGCCGGCGCGGCCTTCGGCCCCGCCACCACCGCCGGACCTATCTAGAACAAGCCATCCCCACCAGGCATACCGAGATCTCCCCATATGAAAGATCACGAATAGCTGGTGGGTGTCGGCGTACGCCTGGGCCGGGAACTTCTCATGCCACCTTGATGACAACCTTGCCCGCACTGTGACCGTTCTCGACGGTGGCGAGGGCGGCTGGGGCGTCGGAGAGTGGATGGACCGCGGTGATCACGGGTGCGAGGACTCCGTCGAGGGTCAGCTGGGCGGACCGTTCCAGGTTCTCGCGGTCGAGGCGACGCTCGACGAAACGCCCACCGAGATCGGGTACGGACATATCACCCACTGCGATGACGTTGCGGGGCTCCCGAGCCAGCGGGGCGACCGTCCGCAGCGAGGTGCCTCCGGCCAGGTCGACGATCCCGTCGAAGCCGTCCGGAACCAGCTCGCGTGCCGCGGCGACGACGTCCTCGGCGGTGTAGTCGATGAACCGCACCCCGATGGCCTCGGCGTGCTCGCGCTTGGCGGTACTCCCGGTGCCGATCACACGCAGCTCGCGCCCGATGGCCAGCCGGGCGACGGCCAGGCCGACCCCACCCCCGACCCCGTTGACCAGGACCGTGGCACCAGCGGGCAGGCCGAGCTGGTCGAGCGCGTCCACCGCGGTCGTCCCGGCTACCGGCAGCGTTGCCGCCACGGTCGCGGACAGGCCCGCCGGAATGCGCGCGGTGTTGGGCGCGGACAGCACCGTCGTCTCGGCATAGGTGCCGCCACCGCTAAGCGCGAAGCCGAAGACCGCGTCACCCACCTCGAGCCCGTCGACGTCCTCGCCCCGGGCGAGAACGGTTCCCGCTGCCTCCATGCCCAGCACGCGGGGAAACGGACGCCCGCCGTCGAGTCCGGGGACCAGACCCGAGCGCAGCAGGTGGTCCAGGGGGTTCACGCCGGCGACGTCAACCCGGATCAACACCTCGCCACGACCGGGGACGGGATCGGGACGGTCGAAGAACTCCTGCACCTCGGGCCCGCCATACTTTCCGAAACCCCACGCCTGTCCCATACCGTGCCGCCTTCCGGATGACCGACCCGGTTGTTCCGGGCGCTGTCGACATCCTCACCCCTGACATCGATGTAAAAGGCAAGCCACTGAGATACAGGTCACAGCATCAGGGGCGACCGTGCGCCGGTTCCGGCGTCATGGACAGCTCCGCCCGGTGTCGACTATTGACCTTGATCAGCACGTCGAGCGCATCCCGGGTCTCGACCAGGTGCGCGATATCGGCGTCGATCCGCTCGCGCTCGCGCATCATCGCCGTGAACGTCTCCTCGGCGATACCCAGGTCACCGGGGACGTCCACACACGGCAGCACAGACGCGATCACCCGGCTGGACATACCCGCGTCGAACAGCCGTCGGATGAGCCACACGCGCTGGACCTCGGCATCGGAATAGTGACGCTGCCCCGCATCGGAGCGTGAGCTGGCCAGCAAGCCTTGCTCTTCGTAGTACCGCAGTGAGCGCGGACTCACGCCCGTGCGCTTTGACAGCTCGCCGATCCGCATTCCTGAGAGCCTACGCCCGCACGCTCCAGGTCCAGACCGCCAGCGAGTCATGAACACCAGCGGACACCGCCACAGTCGGCAGGGCCGTCCCCAAGGCCCCACGACTGAGCACATTCATCTGTACGCTGAGCACTTTTCCCAACACGCCGACAGCAGGTTGGTGTAACTGACCCACGCTCCTAGCGGGAAGGCAGCGCGCGCGGCGCAGGCGTGATGCTGCCGAGCCGGGCTGGTCAGTGCCCGGGAATCGCGCTGGCCTCGGCCATCGCCAGGCGGTGCGCGCCTCGGCGGCGCAGAGCAGGCTCATCAGCGCAGCGGCCAGTCGCGTGTCTGCGGTGCACCGCCGGTATCTGCGGTGCACCACCGGCGTCCACGGTGCACCGCCGGTATCCGCGATGCACCACCGGCGTCCGCAGCGATCGCACAGCCGGGATCCCCGATCGCAGCGCCCTCAGCCATCCCCATCCCCATCCCCCACCGCTCCCGCCGCCCCCACCACCGGCTCCACAAGCTCCGCCCGCAGCTCGATCAAGCGCGAGCTGCCGATCTCGTCGACCATCGCTGAGGCGCGGCGCCAGGTGGTGGCGGCTTCGGGGGTGTGGCCGAGGGTGGCTTGGGCCTGGCTGAGGCGGAGGAGGCTTTCGGCGTGGCCGGCTCGGTCTTCGATGGTGGCGCGGAGGTTGGCGGCGTCGGTCAGGAGGGCGATCGCCTCCTCGGCGCTGTTGTTGGAGGTGTGGGCTGTGCCGAGGGCGTTCAGGATGTAGGCCTCGATGTAGGGCCGCTCCGCCTTGCGCGCCAGGGGCAGTGCCTCCTCCAGCGCTTCGGCGGCTGCGGTGTGGTCGCCGCAGGCGGTCAGGGCTTCGGCGAGGTCGGCGAGGCCCGCCGCCGTGCGTTCGGGCATGTCGATGATCCGCAGGACCTTGACCATCTTCTGCTGGTTGGCCACCGCCTCGCGGTGGTGCCCCGCCTTCAGCAGGACCCAGCCGTAGGCGTTGTACGCGATCACCAGCAGCCGCAGGTCGCCGACCTCCTCGGCGGCCTCGACGCCGAGGCCCGCCGCGTCCAGCGCCTCGGCGTGCCGCTCCAGGTGGCCGAACGCGTACGCCTGCACGCTCAGGATCCGGGCCCGCGCCAGCGGGTCGCCGTCACGCTGCGCGGATCGCAGCGCGACGGTGAACGTCTCCGCCGCCTCGGCCCAGCGGCTGCCCTGCGTGAAGAACAGGACCAGCTGCGAGGCGAGTACCCAAGCCTCCGGCCCCGGCAGGTCGGACTCGGCGGAGACCACCGCGGCCCGGACGTTGGCGTTCTCGACCAGGAACCACTGCCAGGCCGCGTCACGGTCGGCGAAGCTCGGAACCGCCCCGGGCGCCGAGATCCGGGACAACAGATCCCAGGTGTTCGTCCGTGGCGCCAGCTGGTCGGCGGCGGCGGAAGAGGCGTGGCTGTACCAGTGGACGAGTCGCCCGACCGCCGACGACCGGTCCGGAGCAGGCGCGGCGGCGGCTAGTTCGCGAGCGAAGTCCCGCAGCAGGTCGTGCAGGAAGTAGCGGCCGGGGACCACGCTGTCGACAAGGTGTGCGTCCAGCAGCACATCAAGGGCGTCCTCGGCATCCTCGACCGGAACCCCCGCCAAAGCCGCGACCGCCGCCACCGAAATATCCGGACCACCCGCCAACCCCAGCAGCGTGAACACCAGAGCCGGCGACGACTTGGGACGCACCCCCGCGGGCAGCCCCCGAAAGCTGACCTCGAAACTGGCCCGCGCCGCCAAATCCCCGATCCGCAGCTCGTCCAGCCGCCGGTGCTCGTCGTCCAGACGCGTCGCCAAAGCCTGCACCGGCCACGAACGCCGAGCCTGAAGCCGCGCCCCGACGATCCGCAGCGCGAGCGGCAAGCCCGCGCACACCCGCAGGACGTCATCAGTGGCCTCAGGCTCGGCACGCAGCCGCTCGGCCCCGACCAGCTCCGCCAGCATGCTCAGCGCTTCAGCCGCCGACATCGGCTCCAGGTCAAGGCGCGCGGTGGCCGGCAGGTCGGTCAGCCGCGATCGGCTCGTGACGAGAACAGCGCAGCCCGGCGACGCCGGCAGCAAAGGCAGCACCTGCGCGGCGTTCCGCGCGTTGTCGACCACGACCAGCAGCTGCTTGCCGTGCGTCAAACTCCGGAACCGCGCCTGCCGCGCCTCGGCGTCCACCGGCACCGCCTCCGCCGGAGTCCCGAGATCCACCAGCCACTGCCGCAGCACCTCCGCGGGGTCCCGCGTCGCGGCGTCCATGCCGTGCAGGTCCACGAAGAGATTCCCGTCAGGGAACTGATCCGCCACCTGATGCGCCGTGGCGACGGCCAGCGACGTCTTGCCGAGCCCGCCGCCGCCGGTGATCACCGCAACCGGCACCTGACCGGCCCGACCCGACCGGACGGTGATCGCGTCGTGCAGGAAAAGGATCTGCTCGTCGCGGCCGGTGAAGTCGCCGATGAGAGACGGCAGCTGCGCGACGCCGATCGCTTCGGCAGCCGGCGATATAGATGCCGATACCGAGGCAGATGTCGAGGCAGATGTCGAGGCAGACGGAGATGGACTCGGCGCCGGGTCGGCCGTCGGATCCAGAGCACCCAGGCCAAAGCCAGAGCCCTCCGCAGCATCGACATTCAGCGCAGGATCCTGATTCAGCATCCGCTGATACAGCTCCCGCAGCTCGACCGAAGGCTCGACCCCCAACTGCTCGTCCAGCAGAACCCGCAACCGCCGGAACGCCTCCAACGCGTCGGCCTGCCGCCCCGCCCGATACAGCGCCAGGCTCAGCTGCCGCCACGCCGGCTCGTGCAAGGGCTGCGTCGCCGTCAGGTCCAGCAGCTCCCCGACCACCTCCCGGTGCCGCCCCAGATGCAGGTCCGCGTCGATGCGGACGGTCTGCACCAGCAGCCGCTCCTCCCGCAGCGCCCGCAACCGGCTGGCCAGGTCCAGCCCGACGATCCGCCCGGCCAGCGGCTCGCCGCGCCACAGCTCCTGCGCGGCGGTCAACAACGCCGCCGACTCGGTCCACACGCCGCCGGAAGCCAGCCGCCGGCCCTGCCTCGACAGTTCCAAGAACTCTGCGACGTCGAAACCGACCCCGTCCAGATCGATCAGGTAGCCCGAGGGCCGCGTGGTCAACCGCTCGGCCAGCACCGGCCCCAGGAACCGTCGCAGTCGGCTGAGATGGTTGCGCAACGAGTCCACGGCGGCCATCGGCGGCCGTTCCGGCCACACCGCGTCGATCAGCACGTCGAGCTGAACCGCCCGCGGACTGCTCAGCAGCAGCACGACCAGCACGGCCTCGGGGATGCCCGGCGGCAGCTCCTCCGGCCCGGCCCCGTGGTCCACCGTCGTGGGTCCCAATATGGCGAAACGCACGGCCGAGCCTCCCGTTGTGCGTCTAGCAATGTCCTTACAGCCTAGGCGGCCAGACCCAGGCTACGCCTCGCTCTTCCACAATTCGTTCGGAATTTTTGGGCCTGTTATTACCTCGTTCGTCGCACGGCTTCCACCAGCCGTTCAGCCGGCCCGATTCAGATGTTGAGCTCACCGAGTCAGGGGATCACATGTCGAAGCAGCACCACCGTCCGTCCACGCCGGTCGGCGCGCGCCGCCGGGGCGCACTCACGGCGGCAGCCGTGCTCGCGCTGTCCGTGCCGCTCGCGGCGTACAGCGCGACCACGGCGCAGGCGCAGGCCGTCACCGCCTTCAGCCCGGGATCCGCCACCAGCCTCGGCCACGAGCAGTGGACGACGAAGACCGTCGCGCCCGGCGTCCAGGTCAGCACCGTGACCATCAAGAACCCCGGCGTGGCCCCGTTCTGGACCGTCACCCTCGAACAGCCGGTCACCAGCACCGTCACCGGCAGCCCCGCCAACGCCGAGGTCGCCGCGCAGTCCTGGGCCCAGACCACCGCCGCGCAGCTCCAGGCCCACGGCTTCCAGGCCCGCGTCGAGGCCGTCCAGTGGCCGCACTACGCGGACACCCCGCACGGCCTGATGGGCTACCGGGTCCGGGTCGGCCAGTTCCCGACGCAGGCTGCCGCCGGCACCGAGCTGACCGCGGTCAAGGCCGCCGGGTTCACCGCCCTCACCGAGTGGACCGGCTACGACGTCCAGACCCCGGCGGACGTGGAGAACATCCACGTCGCGGTGATCAACCCGCGCGCCTTCGCCGGCAAGGTCGAGGCCACCCACGACGGCAACGTCGCGCAGCGCCTGACCACCTCCTCCGTCGCCGCGCAGCTGGGCTCGCTGGTCGGCGTCAACGGCGGGTTCTTCATCACCTCCAACAGCGACGGCGTGCAGGGCACGCAGTCCGGGCTCGGCGTCTACGACGGCGAGCTCGAGTCCCTGTCCTCCGGATCCCGCGGCGCCCTGGTGATCAAGGACGGCGGCAAGCACTTCGAGGTCGCCAACCTGAGCAGCACCGCCTCGGTCCGCGCCGGCTCGGCGGTCTCGCAGATCCAGGGCATCAACCGGGTGCCCGGCCTCCTGCGCGACTGCGGCCGCCCCAACGCGGTGCCCACCACGCACCCCGTTCAGGACATCACCTGCACCGAGGCCGACGACCTGGTGCTGTTCACGCCGGAGTTCGCGACCGCGCTGCCGACCGGCGCCGGGGCCCAGGTCGTGCTCGACGGGGCCGGCACGGTCGTCTCGGTCGGCGTGCGCGGCGGCTCGGTCCCGGCCGGCGGCACCGTGCTCCAGGGCATCGGCACCGCCGGCACCTGGCTGACCGCGCACGCGGTGGTCGGGCACCGCCTGTCGGTCGACGAGTCGGTGACCGACGCCGCGAACGGCCACCACCTGCGCCTGTGCGCGAACGACAGCATCGTCAGCGCCGCCCCGGTCCTGATCCACGACGGCCGGATCGCCATCGACGCGGCGGCCGAGGGCGTCGTCAAGCCGCAGGACCTGTCCTACAACTTCCAGTGGGCCAACGCGCGCCAGCCGCGCACCATGGCCGGCACCGACGCCAAGGGCGACCTGCTCCTGGTCACGGTCGACGGCCGCCAGACGGCCGGCAGCGAGGGCTTCACGCTGTACGAGGAGGCCGAGTTCATGCGCTCGCTCGGCGCGGTGCAGGCGCTGAACCTCGACGGCGGCGGCTCCACGGCGATGGCCGTTGACGGGCAGCTGGTCAACAACCCGTCGGACGCCACCGGTGAGCGGCCGGTCGGGGACACGGTCCAGGTGCTGCCGTAACCGACGCCGACGCCGACGCCGATGCCTATGCCTATGCCTTAGCTGCGGTTACCGCCGCAGGGACCGTCACGACGTCGTCGGCCTAGTCAGCTCAAGCAGGCTTGACCAGGCCGGCGTCGTAGGCGGCGATCACCAGCTGCGCCCGGTCGCGCGCGTCCAGCTTCATCAGCAGCCGGCCGATGTGGGTTTTGGCTGTGGACAGGCTGACGTGCAGATGCGCCGCGATCTCGTCGTTCGACATGCCGAGGCCGACAAGCGTCAGCACTTCGCGTTCGCGGTCGGTGGTGTCCTCCAGGACGCCGAGCGGGCGCCGCGCCGGCTCCGGTCGCCGCGTGAACTCCTCGATGAGGCGCCGGGTGACGCTCGGCGACAGCAGTGCCTCACCGGCCGCGACGACGCGGATCGCGGCCAGCAGGTCGGCCGGCGGCGTGTCCTTGAGCAGGAAGCCGCTGGCGCCGGCCCGCAGAGCGGTGAAGACGTACTCGTCGATGTTGAAGGTGGTCAGGATCAGGACCCGGATAGGCGGATTCGGCGCCGCGGCGGTGATCCGGCGCGTCGCCTCGATGCCGTCCATGCCGGGCATCCGGATGTCCATCAGGACGACGTCCGGGTGTTCGCGCTCGGCGAGCTCGACCGCCTCGGCCCCGGTCGCCGCCTGACCGACCGACGACAGGTCCGGCGCGGAGTCCACGAGCAGGCTGAAGCTGCCACGCACCAGCGCCTGGTCGTCGGCCACCAGGACCCGGACGGTCATGATCCGGCCTCCGTCAGCGGGAGCCGGGCCGACACCCGGAACCCCCGGCCGGGCAGCGGTCCGGCGTGGAAGTCGCCGCCGTACATGGTGATCCGCTCGCGCATGCCGACGATGCCGTGGCCCAGGCCCGAGATCCGGCCGCCAGCTCCGGCCTGGCCGTCGTCCGTCACCTCCACGGTCAACGCCTCCTCCTCGTAGCCGACGGTCACCCGGCAGGCGTCCGTCGCGGCGTGCTTGACCACGTTGGTGATCGCCTCCTGGATCACCCGGTACGCGGCCAGGTCGATCCCTCCGGAGACCTCGGCCTGCTCACCGCGGAGCTCCAGCTCGACCCGCAGTCCCGCCTCCGCCGCCCGCGCCACGAGTTCACCCAGGTCAGCGAGCCCCGGGACGGGAACCAACCCGGGTTCGGACCGCACGATACCGTCCCCGCTCTCGTCAGCCCGCAGCATCGCCAGCAACGCTCGCATCTCGCGCAGCGCACCACGGCTGGTCGTCTCGATCGAGGCCAGGGCGCGCGCCGCCTCGTCGGGGTTCGACTTCACGACGTAGTTGGCGACGCCGGCCTGCACGGCTATCAGGCTGACGGTGTGCGCGACGACGTCGTGCAGCTCGCGGGCGATCTGCAGCCGCTCTTCGCTGCCGATGCGGCGGGCCTCGGCGAGTTGTTCGCGCACTTCCTGCGCGGCTTGTTCCTGTGCCTTGGCGGTATAAGCACGTTGCTGCTGGAACGCGTAGCCGGCCAGCCAGGCGGCGACGACGTAGACGCCGCTCTCCGTCGCCAAGCGGCCGATGTCGCCGCCGCTGGCGTTGCCGGGGCCTGCGGCGTAGGCCGCGAACCCGGCTCCGACGGCGAGCACGGTCGCCAGGAGCAGCCGCAGCGCCTCTCGCCTCGGGAACCGCAGCGGGATCAGAGACGCGGCGTAGCAGGCCGCGAGCGGGATGTAGACCGGAGCGTTCTTCGCGGTGCCGGCGATGGCCAGTGTCGAGCCGACCACGACGACCGCGAGGGCGGTACGCGGCCAGAGCCGGCGCACGGCGACGGGAAGGGACGCCAGGAGCAGGATGACGACGGCGAGCCATCCCGGGTAACGCAGATACGGCACCTTGCCGCCGACCGCCGTCAGAACCGCGACCGCGCCGTCGACGGTGGCCCACTGCCACGGCCGCAGGCGCAGTCGCGCCAGGCGGGTGACCAGCGGCGGGCTGTAAGCGTCCATGCCATGACGGTACCGGCGCAGCACTCACGAGCGCGTCGGCCTCAGAGACGATATCTCCCGTCGTACTTCAGGCCAGATGTCAGCCCCGAGGTCGATGCCAGGGTCCGACGACTCACGGCGTCGCCCACGGCACCTTGGATTCCATGACCACCGCCATCGAAACCCGCCAGCTGGGCAAGCGCTACCGCAGCCGCTGGGCCCTGACCGACTGCACGCTGAGCATCCCGGCCGGCCGCGTCGTCGGCCTCGTCGGCCCGAACGGCGCCGGCAAGACCACGCTGCTGAACCTGGTCACCGGCCACCTGGCCCCGGACGCCGGGACGATCCAGGTCCTCGGCGGGAGGCCCGGGAGCGGCCCGGGGCACCTGGCGAAGGTCGGCTTCGTGGCGCAGGACACGCCGACGTACCTCGGGCTGTCCGTGGCCGACCACCTGCGGCTCGGCGCGCGCCTGAATCCGCGCTGGGACAGGGCTTATGCCGAGGAGCGGATCAAACGGCTGGCGCTGGATCCGCGGCGGAAGGCGGGGCGGCTCTCGGGAGGGCAGCGTGCGCAGCTGGCGCTGACGATGGCCATTGCCAAGCGTCCCGAGCTGCTGATTCTGGACGAGCCGGTCGCTTCGCTGGATCCGCTGGCCCGGCGCGAGTTCCTGGACGAGCTGCGCGAGGCGGTTGTGGAGCGTGCGACGACGGTCATGCTCTCCTCGCACCTGGTCTCGGATCTCGAAGGGTTCTGCGACTACTTGGTGGTGATCGCCGCGTCGCGTATTCAGGCGGCGGGGTTGGTTGCTGACTTGTTGGCTGCGCAGGGCGCACCTGGCGACTTGGAAGACCTGGTGCTGGCACATATGAGCCGCGCCTCGCGTTCGGAAGTGGAGACTCAGCGATGATGTGGCTTGTCTATCGGCAGTTCCGTGTTTCGGCCGTCGTTGCCGCTGCTGTTGTCCTCGCGTTCGGTGTCGCGCTTGTGGCGACCGCGTCGGGACTGTCAGGGCTCTACGATGCCAGCGGCCTGACGTCGTGTGGCGCGTCGTGCACGGCGGCGACGACCCACTTTCTCGCGGCGATGAAGGCGGACGCGGTATATCCGGCGCTGTATTTCATCGGCCTCGGGCTGCTGCTGCTCGCGCCGGCGCTGATCGGTGCGTTCTGGGGCACGCCGATGATCACGCGTGAGGTGGAGGGACGGACGCTGCGGTTCGTGTGGCATCAGAGCGTCACGCCGACGCGCTGGGCCGTGATGAAGATCGCGGTGCTGGGGCTGGCGAGTATGGCGTTCGCCGGACTGGCCAGCCTCGCGCTGAGTTGGTGGGCCGGGCCGATTGATGCGGCGGGCGGTTTTCCGGTCGGGGGCGGGTCACAGGGCGTCGGAACACAGATCAGCCGATTCCAGAAGATCGTGTTCGACGCGCGGGGTGTCGTGCCGCTGGGGTACGCGGCGCTCGGGTTCGTGGTGGGAGTCGTGCTCGGGGTGCTGGTGCGGCGAACCGTGCCGGCGATGGCGGCGACGCTGGTGGTCGTGGCGGCGGTGCAGTTCGTCGTGCCGACGTGGGTGCGGCCGCATCTGGTCGCGCCGACCACGATCACCGGCCCGGCGCTGACGGCCTCGGATCTGCGCTCGGCGCAGTTCGGGAACGAGGGGCAGGTGACGGTGCCGGTCGACATCCGCGGGGCGTGGATCGTCACGGACCGGACCGTCACGCCGGACGGGCGTGGGTTCAGCCTGCTGCAGACGTCGCAGTGCACGAATCTGGGAATCGCGCAGACCGACGACTGCCTGGGGACGCTGGGGCTGCGGCAGGTGGTGACGTATCAGCCGGCGGACCGGTTCTGGGAGTTCCAGGGGATCGAGACGGCGATGCTGTTGGGTGCAGCACTCGCGGTGGCCGCCGGCGGGGTGGTGTGGATACGGAGGGTGCGGCTTTCGTAGCGGCGCATGGTTCCGCTGAGCGGTAGCTCACTGTCGGGAAGCAGCAGCTCCTCGGTAAAGTAGCCGCCCAGCGGAAAGAAGTGAGGTGAGGGCTGTGGAGTCTGTCGCGACCGTGACCGAGGCACCCGCATACGACCCGTTCGCGCAGGGCTGCCCGTCGCGGGACCTGCTCGACCGGATCGGCGACAAGTGGTCGATCCTCGTCCTCGGCGCACTCGGACAGAACGGTCGCTCCCGCTTCACCGACCTGCGCAAGCGCCTGGCAGGCGTCAGCGAGAAGATGCTGACGCAGACCCTCCGCGCACTGGAACGCGACGGCCTGGTCCTGCGCACGGTGTACCCGGAGGTACCGGTGCGGGTCGAGTACGAGCTGACGCCCCTGGGCGTGACCCTGCGCGGACCGGTGAAGGCGCTCACGGAGTGGTCGCTGGAGCACACGACGGAGGTGCTGGCCGCACGCGAGGACTACGACGGGCGGGCGAGTCGGGTCGGCTGACACGCCGCCAGCGCAAGGCCTCTCGCGACGACAGAGGAGCCGGCCGCCGCCCCCGCGGTATCCGGCGCATACTCGTGAACGCGCCGACCCCGGATCGCGCGCCTCGCGCCAGGCCAGCCGCGCGCCGCCAGCGCCACTGGCTTCCGGCCCGCGCAGCCTCGCCCGGACCGCGCACAGCCAACCCGAGTCGTGCGCGACGCGCTGGGCTGGCTGGGCGCCGCTGGCGCCACCAGCTTCCGGCCCGCGCAGCCCCCGCCCAGACCGAACACGGCCAACCCGGATCGTGCACGTCGCACTTGACCGGCTGAGCGCCGCCGGCGTCACCAGCTTCCGATCCGCGCAGCCCCCGCCCGGACCGCGCACGGCCAACCCGGATCGTGCACGTCGCACTTGGCCGGCCGGGCGCCGCCGGCGTCACCAGCCTACGGCCCACGCAGGCCCCGCCCGGAACGAACACGGCCAACCCAGGTCGTGCACGTCCCACTTGGCCAGCTAAGCGCCACTGGCGTCACCAGCTTCCGGCCCGCGCAGCCTCGCCCGGACCACGCACGGCCAACTCCGGATAGTACGCACGCGCCGCGCTGGCCGACTACCCGCCGCCGGCGCTATCGGCTTCCGACTCGCCCCGCCCCGTGCAGGGCCAACCCCGGATCATGGGCATTGCGCTGGGTCGGCTGCTCGCCACCAGCGCCACCAGCTTCCGGCCCGCACTGCACCAGCCCTGCGAGCTGGCAAGCTGGCCGCCGCCCCGACTCACAGCATCGTCGTCAGCGCATCGATGATGATCTGCTCCGGGCTCGTACTGGCCGTGCTCGGCGGCCGGTAGAAGTGGCCGAGCCAGCCGTAGATCGACATGGCGCCGCCGGCGATGCCGGGGAAGTCGACGTCCCAGCCGCAGGCGTAGTGCAGGGCGCCGCCGGAGGCCAGTAGTTCGTCGGAGGGGATGTAGGTCGGGATCTCGTTGGCGTAGCCGGCGACCCAGATGCCGTTGGAGCCGCCGTGCCGGTTGCGGAAGTAGACGCCGTAGCCGGACACGAGTTCGCCGCCGGTCAGGGCGATGTCGAGGGGGCCGGCGGCGCCGGGGAGGTTCCAGGTCTGGAGCGGGAGCGGGATGGCGGTCTGGAACGAGTGGGCGTCGATCTGGCCGATCATCACCTCGGCGTGCCGCTGGTAGTAGCCCGTGTAGCCGGCCGTTGTGCTGGTCTGGCGGACGACGTAGTCGGCCCGGACCGCGGCGAGGTTGGCCGGCGTGTCCGTGATGTCCAGCGGCAGGCTGACTTCCTGGTAGGCGGTGCTGATCGGACCGCTCACCGAGCGTCCGGGGGTGGCGATCGCGTTGATCACCGTCTGGCCCAGGTCGCTGCCGAGGCTCTGGGACAACGGCCAGTCGCGGCCGTTCACCGGCGGATCCTGGTCCCCCGCCGGGCCGGTGAGGAACTGCGCGAAGGCCCCGGTCGCGTTCTCCAGCAGGGAGCAGGCCACCCCCGGATAGTCCGGATCGAACAGCGTCTGCCCTCCCGCCGACACCGGATGGCACCCGTAGCCGAACAGCACCGCCAGCGGGCTGCCGCCGGTACTGCGCGCGACCAGCACCGGGACGTCGACCTCGACGTACGGCAGGCCTTCCCGGTTGTAGGCGAAGTTCTCGTTGGCGACCTGGTAGTCCAGCGTGCACGGGACCTGCACCGCGCCCAGCGTGTTGCTCACCAGGCTCACGATGGTGTCCTCCAGCTCCGCGCTGTAGGACTCGACCGCGTTCATCACGTCGGAGCCGGGCTGGATGTTGTAGCTGATATACGGGTTCAGCTCGTCGATCAGCACCGGCCCGTTGTGGGTGTGGGTGGCGGTCAGGATGAAGTCGGAGTTGGCGATACCGAGCGGGACGACCCGAGAGCGGATGGCCTGGTGCATCGAGCGGGGAAAGGCCAGCACGTCGGCAGTGACGATCACATTGGGGAAGCCGTTGTCCCAGAAGATCGTGCAGCGCGCGAACAGCGGCGCGTTGCTCCCCTGCGCCAGCCGGGGCGAGTCGACACCGTACCCCGCCATGGCCAGATCGGCGGTGGGGGTGATGTCCACCTTGCCGAACGAAACCGCCATCGGCACCGCGGCGGCCTGCACCGAACCGGCCAGGAGATTCGGCGCCACGACGGCTCCAGCGGCGGCCGCCGCCGTGCCGACCAGCACGCGTCGTCGAGAAATGGCCATTCAAAGCCCCCATGATTCGGATCTCACGCCCGGCAGGCCCGAACGATCGGCCGGCGGCCGCGCCTCTGCCTCAGGACCCTGTCGCACATATTATCGAGCCGATACGGGTCTTTACCAGGGCCTGTTTTCTAGCCCGCCAGGCCGACCTCCTGGAGCAGGCGGCTGCCGTCGTAGTTGGTCGTGAGCTGGAGGCCGGGGACGACCGGGCGCAGGTTCAGGCTGTTCAGGCAGGCCGCGATGGAGTTCGCCACCGGTAGGAAGGCGGTCATGGCCGCGTTGGCTCGGTCGGCGTTCATCAGGCGTTTGAGCTTGAGCGGGACCACGAACAGGCCGGCCGGGTAGTAGATGCTCAGGGCGGTCGTCGCCCACTTGGATCTCAGGACCTTGACGTCGCCGGCCTGCTGGGTCAGGGAGTCGATCACGATGCGCGCCGACTGGTAGGCCTGCTCCAGCCAGTAGCGGGCGTCGTCGGGGCGGCCGAGGGCGAGCCAGACGAGCGCCAGGTGCAGCTCGACCATGGTGCGTTCCTGGACCGAGGAGGCCAGTGGCTGGGCGTCGTAGAAGCGGTCCTTGGCGGTTTCCAGGAGGCGGTGGCTCTCCTCGGCGTGGGCGGCGAGCCGGTGTGCTTCGCTCAGCAGTAGGCGGCCGGCTCGGTAGGGGCCCTCTTTCAGGAGTTTGACGTTCGTGTCGATGCTGTGCAGGACCCGCGACTGCTCGTCCTCGATGGCGTAGAGCGACTTGACCAGCTCCAGGACCTGGTCGCCGCCGGGGACGGCGGAGGTGAGGGCGTCGCTCAGGGCCGAGTGGACCGGTCCGAACTTCGCGACGCTGGCCGCCAGGCCGAACCACTTCGCCGCCGGATCGGGGCCGGAGAACGTCACGGCCGGGAGTTGTTCGTCGTGCTTGCCGGTCCGCTGGCGGGCCCACTGGGCGACCTTCAGCAACTGCTCGTCCAGCTTCGAGCCGGTGGCCGAGGGCGGTGGCGCCGGCGGCCCCGGGGCCGGGGCCGGGCCCGGGGCAAATGCCGGGGCAGGGACGTCCACCCAGAACTGCCACCCGGGAGGAGCCGGCGGCCAGCTGCGGTCCGGCTGCCAGCCCGGATCGGGGACCCAGCCCTCCGGAGGAGTCGGCCAGCCGGGCGGGACATTGAAGCGCATTGACGTGCCCACTCTCGCGACGAGACGCTCCGGCGGAGTCCGATCGGCAGTCAAGGTAGCAGGAGTTCCGGCCGGTGTCGGCGGATGCGGGGATTCACCCTAATCGCGGCGTGACCTGGGGTTATACACCGGTTGAGAGGTGGCCGCCGCGGGCCTGGCCCTACCGTCCGCGCGGCTGGACCAACCCCGACTCGTACGCGGCCACCGCGGCCTGCAACCGGTCGCGGACACCCAGCTTGGCCAGGATGTTCTGCACGTGGGACTTCACCGTGGACTCGGCCAGGTGCAGCGCGGAGCCGATCTCAACGTTCGACAGTCCGCGCGCGACCAACAGCAGCACGTCCACCTCGCGCGCGGACAGCAGCGCGCGCAGTTCGGCGCCGCCGGAGGGGTCGGGTTGATCGGCGGCCATGCGCTCCAGCATTCGGCGGGTGACCGGGGGTGCGAGGATCGCGTCGCCCGCCGCGATGACGCGGACCGCCTCCACGAGTTGGTCGGCGGTGGCGTCCTTGAGTAAGAAGCCTGATGCACCGGCACGCAGGGCGTCGGCGACGTAGTCGTCGAGGTGGAACGTGGTGAGCATCAGGATCCTGGTGGCGTGCGGACCGGGGCCGGAGCACAGTGACCGCGTCGCGGCGACGCCGTCCAGGCGCGGCATGCGGATGTCCATCAGCGCGACGTCCGGGCGCAGGCGGCGGACGGCCTCGACCGCCTCGGCGCCGTCGGCGGCCTCCCCCACGACCTCCATGCCCGGTTCGGACTCGATGATCGCACGCAGGCCGGAGCGGACCAGGTGCTGGTCGTCGGCGATCAGGACGCTGATGGTCATCGGGAGTCCTCCTCGGGGAGCGGGATGACCGCCTCCACTTCGAATCCGCCGCCGTTGATGCCGGGGCCGGCGCGCAAAGTACCGCTGTAGATCGCCACCCGCTCGCGCATCCCGACGATGCCGTGCGCGGCGCCGGACGCCGGGCGGGTCGGGCCAGCCGAGCCGGTCGGGCCAGTCGAGCCGGTCGAACCAGTCAAGCCGGTCGCGCCGTTCGGGCCGCGACCGTCATCGAGCACTGACACCCGCACCGACCCTCGCCCCGGCTCGACGGTGACGGCGGCCGTCGCGCCAGGGCCGGCGTGCTTGAGCACGTTGGTCAGCGACTCCTGCACGATCCGGTACACCGCCAGCCCGACGCCCGGCGGCAGCTCGGCCGGCGGCGCGTCCAGGCGGACCGGCAGCCCGCCGGACTCGAAGCGTGCGACCAGCTCCGCCAGGTCGTCCAACCCCGGCTGCGGGCTCATCTCGGGCTCGGCGTCCGGACGCAGGACGGCCAACACGCGCCGCATCTCCGCCAGCGCCTCCCGGCCGGTCGCCGAGATCGTCGCCAGGAACGGCGTCACCGCGTCCGGGTTCGTCCGCGCCGAGCGCGTGGCCGCCTCGGCCTGCACGGTGATCAGGCTGATCGAGTGGCCGACGACGTCGTGCAGCTCGCGCGCGATCCGCAGCCGCTCCTCGGCCACGGCGCGCGCCGCGCGCTCGCCTTCCTCGGCCTCCAGCCGGGCCGCGCGCTCGACCAGCTCGGCGATGTAGGCGCGCCGGGTGCGCAGCGCGTAGCCGAGGATCCACGCCGACACCACGGCCAGGCCGACGCTGTTGAGGCCGTTGCCTCGCGCGTCGGGGGCGAGGTTCGCGGCGGAGAGCGCGAGGGCGGAGGCTGCCGTGATGGCCGCGCCGGCGACCGGGAAGCGGGCACGGCCGGTGCGCTCGGCGCCTTCGGCGTCCTCGGCGTCCTCGGTGGGAGCCGCGCCGCTGTCCCAGTACACCGCTACCGCGTAGGCGGCGAAGAACGTGCCCACCCCCGCGCCGCCGGCCGGGTAGCCGCCGACCGTCAGGAGGAAGGCCACGGCCGTGGTCGCGGCCAGCGCCGCGACCGGCGCGCGCCGCCGGGCCAGCAGGAGCAGGCCCTGCACGACGGCCAGCGCCGGGATCGCCGCGCGCGGCAGCCAGGAGGCCAGCGTGTCGGTGGCGCCCAGGCCGGTGGCCGCGGCGGCGAGGGCGCAGACGAGCCAGTCCAGGCCGGCCTGGCGTCGTCTGCCCGTGCTCACGAGGTCCATCATGCCCGCGTCGGTCCCGGCCGGCCCGTCAGGCGTCGCGGCGCCGCAGCACCAGCGCCGCGAGCGTCCCGAGGCCGACGACCCAGACGGCGAGCAGGGCCCAGGCCGGGCCCGCGGTGACCAGGTCGGCGGTGTGCGCGTGCCACATGGACTCGCCGACGTTGGACGGCAGGTAGGGCACGGTGTGCCGCCACAGCCCGGTGTGCGGCAGCTGGTCGACCATCACCGGCAGCATCAGGAAGAGGGCGAAGACGCTGGTCATCGCCACGGCGGTGCTTCGGGCCAGGGCGCCGAGGAAGACGCCGCACAGGCCGGTGCCGGTCAGGTACGCCACCGCGCCCAGGACGTGCCCGAGCACGCCGGGGTCGCCGATGTGCACCGTCGGCACGTGCCCGCTGAGCAGGCCTTGTCCGACGAAGAACGCGGCGAGGCAGACCACTGCCGACGCGGCCAGCGCGAGCGCTCCTAGCAGCACGGCCTTGGCGGCGAGGACGAGGACGCGTTGCGGGGTGGCGGCGAAGGTGGTGCGGATCAGGCCGTTGCCGTACTCGCTGGTGACGACCAGGGCGCCGAGGACGCCGAAGAAGAGCACGCCGATCCGCAGGAAGCCGAAGTTGACGGTGAGCGGGTCGAAGGTGGCTCGGTCGGAGGCGCTGACGTCGTTCCAGTGCGTGGCGTAGTTGGAGCAGACCAGGGCGGCCAGGGTGATGCAGAACACGGCTGCGACCAGCAGCGTGACCGGCAGCGACCGGAGCGAGCGGAGCTTGATCCACTCGCTGGCGAGCACGGCCTGGGCTCGGCGGGCGGGGCTCATCAGACGTCCCTCCTTCGGATCGTGACGAACGCCGCCGTGGCGGTGGCCGCGACGTAGGCGGCGAAGAGGGCGAAGCCCGGCCAGGCGCCGAGGTTGTGGCCGCCGTGGTCGAGGTGCCAGATCTGGAAGCCGGCCCCGGCCGGCGAGAACTCGCTGATGAGCTCGCCGGTCTTGCCCGGAAGCAGGGCCAGGATCACCGGCAGCACCATCATGACGCCGACCAGCGCGGCGAGCGAGGCGGCGGTGCGGCGCAGCAGCACGCCGAGGAACAGGCCGAACAGGCCGATGCCGGTGAGATAGAGGCCGCCGCCGAAAACGGCCGTGAGCACACCGGGATCGCCGAGCCCGACGCGCGGCACCGGCGCGGTGAGGAACGCCCGGCCGACGAGGAACGCGCCGAAGGACAACACGGTGCACCAGACCCAGACGACGCCGCCGAAGATCAGCGCCTTCATCGCCAGCACCTGCCGCCGCTGCGGGGTGGCGATGAACGTGCCGCGGATCAGGCCGCTGGTGTACTCCCCGGTCACGGTGATGACGCCGAGCGCGCCGACCAAGAGCTGCGCGACGACGATGCCGCGCAGGGTGACGTCGCCGGGGTCGAAGGACGCGCGGTCGGCGGCGGTGTAGCCGCTGCGGTAGCCGATGCCGACCAGCCAGGCGCCGAGGAGCATGGCGAGGAGGGTCGCGATCAGGACGGCGGGGCCGGAGCGGACGGAGCGGAACTTGATCCACTCGCTGTCGGCGGTGGCGCGGAGTCTGGTGGCGGCGGGGGTCGCAACGGTGGTGGAGATGGCATCTGGCGCCGGCCCGCCGGACCTACCAGAGTTGCGACCGGAGTTGCGACCGGAGTTGCGACCGGAGTTGCGACCCAGTGCGGCTGTGCTGATGCGCGCATTCATGCCGACACCGCTTCCGCCATCGCCGTCGCCGGCCCCGGCACCCGATACTCGACACTCTCGCCGGTGAGCCGGAAGTAAGCCTCCTCCAGCGAAGCCGTCACATCATGCAGCTGATGCAGCACGTGCCCACGCGCCGCGGCCAGTTCCCCGATGCCGACCGAGCCGAGGCCGGAGACCGCGAGCGTGCCGTCGGGCTCGATCGTGACCTTCGCGCCGACCGCGCGCAGGTCCGCGGTCAGGCGGCGGGGGTCGGCGGCGCGGACCTCGACGCGTTCGGCGGAGTGGCGGGCGATCAGTTCCGACAGCGGTGTGTCCGCCAGCAGCCGGCCGCGGCCGATCACCAGCAGGTGGTCGGCGGTCAGCGCCATCTCGCTCATCAGGTGGCTGGACACCAGCACGGTGCGGCCCTCGGCGGCCAGCGAGCGCATCAGGGTCCGGATCCACAGGATGCCGTCCGGGTCCAGGCCGTTGACCGGCTCGTCGAACAGCAGCGTGCCCGGGTCGCCGAGCAGCGCGGCGGCGATGCCCAGCCGTTGTGCCATGCCGAGGGAGAAGCCGCCGACCCGCTTGCGCGCCACCGACGTCAGCCCGACCTCCTCCAGCACCTCGTCCACGCGCCCGCGGCTGATGCCGTTGGCGGCGGCCAGGCTGTGCAGGTGGTTGTACGCCGAGCGCCCCGGGTGCACCGCACGCGCGTCCAGCAGCGCCCCGACGTCGTGCAGCGGCCACACCTTGCCCCGGTAGTCGCGGCCGTCGATGGTGACGCTCCCGGCCGTGGGCAGGTCCAGCCCGAGGATCATCCGCATGGTGGTCGACTTGCCGGCCCCGTTCGGGCCGAGGAATCCGGTCACCAGCCCGGGCCGTACCTGGAAGTCGATGCCGTCCACCGCGGTCTTGTCGCCGTAGCGCTTGGTCAATGCCGTCGCCTCGATCATGAGGCCCTCCTGCAGCTCATGACCTCGACGGTAGGGAGACGGCGACCGGCCCCACCTCGTCCGGAAGGTGGAATCCGGCGGCGGACGGCCGGAAACCTCCTCCTTAGGAGGGAGTGGAAGCGGCAGCGACGCTTGTTGCCCGCTCATACAAAGCACACAAGCCGGCCCGCGCCCCTGAACAGCGAGGCACGGGCCGGCCAGAATCGGCTGCCTACGACATCACGGCAGTACCCATTTCTGGTTCGCGCCGCCCCCGCAGTCCCAGATCTGCAACTGCGTGCCGGAGCCGCCGGACCCGGTGTCGTCCAGGCACCGGCCGGAGTGCGGGTTCACCAGCTCGCCGTTGCTCTGCGCCTGCCACACCTGCGCGACGGTGTTGTTGCAGGTGTAGAGCTGCACGTGCGTACCGTTCGCCGTACCGGCGGCGGCCACGTCCAGGCACTTGCCCAACGCCTGAAGCGTCCCGTTGGCCTCCACGGTCCACTGCTGAGCGTTGGTCCCGTTGCACGTGTACACCTGCACCGGCGTGCCGTCGGCGTTACTGGCGCTCCGCACGTCCACACACAGCCCCTGGTACCCGGTGATCTGCCCGGACCCGGTCCCCGTGGACGACCCCGCCGGGGACTTCCACACCTGGTTCGCCGCGCCGGAGCAGTCGTAGATCTCGGCCTTCGTCCCGGACAACCCGGACCCGGTGTCGTCCAGGCAACGCCCGGACGCCGGGTTGCGCAACGTGCCGTCGGACTGCGGCTGCCACTGCTGGGCACCGCTGCTGTTGCACGTGTACAGGTCCACGGCCGTGCCGTTCGCGGTGCCGCCGGCGGCGACGTCCAGGCACTTGCCGAGCGAGTGCACCGTCCCGTCGGCCTCCTCGGTCCACTGCTGCGAGTTGGTCCCGTTGCAGGTGTACACCTGCACCGCCGTGCCGTCGGCGTTGTTCGCCGAGGACACGTCCAGGCACAGCCCCTGGTACCCCACCAGCGGCGTCGTCGGGACACCGGCCGTCGAAGGCGTGACGGTCCACACGAACGACGTCGTGGCCTGAGCCCCGTTGCCGTCGGTGGCGGTGACGCTGACCGTGCTCGTCCCGGCCGTGGTCGGCGTGCCGGTGATCTGTCCCGAGGAGGAGATCGACACGCCGGCCGGCAGCCCGGTCGCGGTGAACGCCGGAGTCTGGCCGGCGGTGGAGTCGCTCGCGGCGACCTGCACCGACACGGCCGTCCCGGCCTCGCCCTCCTGCGGCCCGGGGCTGGTGACGCTTACCGGCTGGCCGAGCTGGTTGGCGGCGACCGACAGCGTGCCGGACAGTGTCAGAGCACTGGCGGAGTCGGCGTCACCGACGGAGATGCCGTAGTTGCCCGTGCTGGTGGCCCAGGCGTTCGTGCTCGCGTTCCAGTAGCGCAGGTTCTGCTCGGTCACCGGGAAGGAGACCGTCTGGCTCTGGCCCGGCTGCAGGTTCACCCGCGCGAAACCCTCCAGCTGGCGCGGCGGCTGGCCGGAGGCGGCCGGGTCGCTCACGTACAGCTGCGCGACGTCGGCCCCGGCGCGCGAACCGGTGTTGGTCACCGTCGCCGTCACGGTCGCCGCGCCACCCTGTGGCAGGGAGCTGATGTGCAGGTTCGAGAACGAGAAGCTGGTGTACGACAGGCCGTATCCGAACGGGAACAACGGCGTCAGGCCCTTGCTGTCGTACCAGCGGTAGCCGACGTCGACGCCCTCGGAGTACTGCACCTGGCCGTTGACGCCCGGCCACTGCGCGCTGGTGTTCGCAGGAACCTGCGACAGCGAGGTCGGGAACGTCACCGGCAGGTGGCCGGAGGGGTTGGTCGCGCCGAACAGGATGTTCGCGATCGCGGTGCCGTCACTCTGACCCGGGTACCAGGCCTCCAGCACGCCCTTGACCGAGGACAGCCACGGCATGGTGACCGCCGAGCCGGTGTTCAGGACCACGATCGTGTTCGGGTTCGCGTTCGCGACCGCCGAGATCAGCGAGTTGTTCGCACCCGACAGGTCGATGCCCGACAGGTCGCTGCCCTCGGACTCGGAGGTGCTGACGAAGACCACTGCGACGCTGGAGCTCGCGGCCAGCGAAGCGGCCGAACCGCTGTTGCTGCCGTCGTTGTAGTTCACGGTCGTCCCCGCGGGCGCGGCGCTGGTGATCCCCTGAAGCGGAGTGACCGTGCCACTGGAGTTGACCGACGCGCTGCCGCCGCCGGCGCTCTGCACGCTGGTCGAGGCGTCGGCGCCGATGACGGCGATCGAGCTGTCCCCGGAGCCGAACGGCAGCACGTTGCCAGAGTTCTTCAACAGCACCGTGCCCTGCTCGGCCAGGTGCTCCCCGGTCGCCTGGTTCGCGGAACTGGTCGCGGTCGCGGCCGGTGAACCCCCGGGCGGCCTGTCGAACAGTCCGAAGGCGAATTCCTCGGTGAGGATGCGGGAGACCGACGTGTCGATCGCGGACTGCGCGACCTGGCCGGAGTTGACCGCGGATATCAGGGAGCTGCCGAAGTACGTGTTGTCGCCGGGCATGTCCTGGTCCAGGCCCGCGTTCACCGACGCCGCGCCGGAGTGCGTCGCGCCCCAGTCGGAGGTGACGAAGCCGCTGAAGCCGAACTGCTGGCGCAGGTCCGTGTTCAGGATGCCGGGGTTCTCACACGCGTAGGTGCCGTTGATGGTGCTGTAGGAGCACATCACGGAGGACGCAGCACCCTGCTGCACCGAGGTCTGGAACGCCGGAAGGTAGATCTCCTGCAACGTCTGGTTGCTGGCGATCACGTTGTCCGACGGGGTGTTGCGGTTGGTCTCCTGGTTGTACGCGGCCAGGTGTTTGACCTGCGCCATCGTCCCGGTGGACTGCACGCCGCGGATGTCGGCCGCACCCATCTGGCCATTGAGATAGGGGTCCTCGCCGACGGACTCGAAGGCCCGGCCCCAGCGCGGATCGCGGACGATGTTGATGGTCGGGCCCAGGTCCACCGTGGAGCCCTTGGCCGCCTCCTCGGCGCCGATGGTCTGTCCGAAACTCTGCTCGGCGGAGGTGTCGAAGGTGGCTGCGACGTCCACCGGCGCGGGGAGCTGGGTGACGTTGTTCATGCCGTCGGCGACGCCGGCCGGGCCGTCCTCCAGGTTCATCGCCGGGATGCACAGCGCGCCGATCGACGGCGTGAAGCCGACGTAACTCGAACCGCCGGATCCGGTCATCAGCTGAACCTTCTGATCCAGCGTCATGTGCGCCAGGAGTTGGCTCACGCGTTGCGGGATCGGCGCGCTCGACCCCACCCACGGACACGCCGTGGACGCGGCCGCCGCGACCGGCGCGGCCCGCACGCCCGGCGCCGCGGAGTAGGTCGCGATGGCGGACGCGGCCAGCGCGGCCAGCGAAAGCGTGACGCGGGCCCGGCGGAGCCGGGGTCTTGCAGTGCTCGACATGGTGCCTCCCAGGCATGCGACAGCTGTGCGACGAGCTGAGTCGGCGCGCTGAGGGAGAGCGCTGCCGTGGAACGGCGGCTTGATCGCCGTGGGCACGTTTGTTATCGGCATCAACAAACAGTGCGGTAACCCGGATGAAACACCTGTGACGACAGGCTGTCAATGCCCGGCTCAAGTGCGTGAATCAGCGTCGATGGGGCTTTCACCAGGGCTTATGCACGGAGATCGGCGCGCGGCCGCGCGCGGTTACGGAACTCGGGCGGGGCCCGGCGGAGGGGTTCGCCGGGCCCCGCTCCGTCAGGCCAGCACCTCCTCCAGCGGGGTCGGGGTCAGCCCGAACCGCTCGCGGATCCGGCTGGAGTCGACGAGGAAGTCGTGGTGCGACATGTGCGAGGTCTCCTCGAACTCGGCCCAGATCGGCGAGGTCAGGGACAGCAGGGCGATGTCGCGTTCGGTCAGCGTCTCCAGGCGCGGCGCGGGTGCTCCGGCCTGCTTCGCCAGGACGGTCGCGACCTCGCGCACGGTCGCGTTGGTGGCCGGGGCGTGCCAGGCGTGGCCGAAGGCGTCGTCCTCGCGCGCGAGCGTGACCAGGGCCCGGGCCGCGTCCTGGATCGAGGTGTAGCCGGTCGACGTGTCGATCGCGGCGGGAGTCAGGACGAGCTGTCCGGCGAGGACGTTCGGCGTGACGGTGAAGGTGAAGGAAGAGAAGGCGCCCGGGCCGAGGAACTGTCCGGCCCGTATCTCGGTGGCCCGCACGCGGCCGGCCTCGTGCGCCGCCAGGGCTTCCTGCCACATCTGGGCCCTGACACGCCCCTTCGGGCCGGTGGCGAGCAGCGGCAGGTCTTCGGTGACGGGGCCGGTGACCGGTCCGTAGGCGTAGAGGTTGCCGAGCATCACGTAGCGCGCGCCGCCGCGCTCGGCCGCGCCGAGGATCGCCCGGAACAGCGGCGGGACGGTCTGCGGCCAGTCGTTGTAGGCCGGCACGGCGCAGTTGAAGACGGTAGCGGCGCCCTGGCAGATCTCGGCCAGCGGCTCGGCGTCGGTGGCGTCCAGGGCGACGGGCTCGACGAGTTCGTGGTCTGCCGACGTGCCGCGGCGGCTGATCAGGCGGACCGGTTCGCCGGCTGCGGCGAGCAGGTCGGCGGTGGCCAGCGCGGTGGCGCCGGCGCCGATGACGACGTGGAAAGGCATGGCTGTGCTCCGGTTTCGAAAGGGGGATCGCCCGCAGGAACACGCGAACGTGTCCGGGGCGCTGCTCCCACTGTGCGGTCCGGGCCCCGGTCCGCAGCAGTGCCACGGCGGCCAAGCAACCGGAGGATCCGGCCATGTCCAAGCCCTTGCATCGGGTGGTGTTCGTCGCGGTGCCACCGGTCATGGCGCACGATCTGTCGATGGCGCAGGCGGTGCTCTCCGAGGCCGGACCGGCCGGGGCGGGGCGCGGCGCGTACGAGCTGCGGGTGACGACGCCGGATCCCGGGCTGGTCGCCACGGTCATGGGGCCGGACCTGGTGATTCGCGACGGTTTGGAGCAGGTGGCGCTCGCGGACACCGTGTTCGTCGTCGGCGGTGCGGCTCGGCCGGACGTCGATGAGCGTGTCTATACCGTTCTGCGCGAGGCTGCTGCGGCGGGGCGGCGCGTCGTCGGGTCCTGCACGGGTGTCTTCGTGCTGGCGCGGGCCGGATTGCTCGACGGACGCCGCGCCACCACGCACTGGCATCTGCTCGACCAGCTCGCGCGGGACTTCCCACGGATCACGGTCGAGCGCGACGCCTTGTACGTCGTCGACGAGCCGGTGCTCACTTCGGCGGGAGCGGCTGCCGTCGTCGAGCTGTGTCTGCACCTGATCCGTAGCGACCACGGCGCGGCGGCCGCTGCGGTCGCGGGCAGTCTTGCCGTGGCCGGCCCGGCGCGGCCTGCCGATCAGCCACAGCCGAGCATGGCCCAGCCGGCATCGAACGCTGAGCGTTCCCTGGCTCATACGAGGAAGTGGGCACAGTCACGGCTAAACGTGCCGATCGGGCTCGGGGACCTGGCCGCGCACGCCAATGTCAGCGAACGAACACTCACCCGCCGCTTCCACGCCGAGACCGGACTCAGCCCTCTGCAATGGCTGCTGCATCAGCGTATTGATCTGGCGCGGCAGCTGCTGGAGACCACGGATCTGACGATGGACGGCGTCGCTCACCGCAGCGGGCTGGGGAGCCCGGACTCGCTGCGGCGCCACTTCGTGACCCGGCTCGGGGTCACGCCGAGCGCGTATCGGACACGGTGGCGTCCAGGAAGCGTCGGAGCTCCGTCGTGAGCCGGGCCGGCTGGTCGAGGGGGATCAGGGTGTAGCACTCCTCGATCTCGACCAGGCGGGCGCCGGGAAGGAGTTCGACGAGGCGACGGCCGTGGTCCGGAGGCATCACCCGGTCGTCTTGTGCCCACACGACCAGCGTCGGGCGGTCGAAGCGGGCCAGCTTCTCGGCGGCGTCGACGAGCAGGTTCGGGTCCTTCGCGGCGGCGCGCAGGACGCGGACCGTGTCGCGGCGGATCTCCGGCTGCCGCCAGATCGGCCGCATCCAGCGTTTGACGACGGCGTCGCCGCGCTTGGTCAGCCAGCCGAACGCCAGCGGGAGCCGGCGCACCGGCTTGAGCCGCATCTGCTGCATGAACAGCCCGAACAGCGTCGGCGGGAGCTTGCCGGTGCGGAAGAGCGTGCGGCCGGTCAGGCCCGGCGGGAAGTTGTCGAACGCGTCGCAGGACACGAGGACGACGCGGCTGATCCGCTCCTGCGGACCCTCGGCCATCAGCAGCTGGACCAGCGCGCCGCCGGTGTCGTTGCCGACGAGGGTGACGTCGCGGAGGTCGAGGGCGTCCAGGAACTCGGCGACCAGGGCGGCGATGCCCCGGGGCGACAGGTCGGCCTGCTGGTGCATGCCTTGGCGATGCGCGCCCAGAGGGAGGACGGGGACGAGGCAGCGGTGGTCCGGGGCCAGGGCGTCGGCGACGGAGGTCCAGAGCGTCTCGTCCATGAGCAGGCCGTGCAGGAAGACGACCGGGGCGCCGGGGCCGCCGCGGTCTTCGTACTCGATGACGCCCGCGGAGAGCTCGATCTCGTGCATGGGTGACACCTCCTGGGTAAAGTGAACCACATGGTTCGCAACTGTGCACCGGCAGGAGGTCGGGCGTCACCGTGTGCGCGTCAGTCGGCGGCCTCCTCGCGCTCCAGCATCCGCAGCAGCGCCTCGAAGCCGGCCTCGCCGCCGCTGCCGCCGTCCGTACCTCCGGTGCGCCGCTGGACCAGGAAGCCTCGAAGCGCGGCGAAGACCAGCTCGGCGATCTCGTCCTTGCGCTGGTCGCTCCACTGCGGCGGACACATGTCGCGCAGCGCCGGCAGGAAGTGGCCGGCGGCGTCCACGGCGATCGCGCCGTGGCGTTCGGGGTCGTACATCGCCAGGCCGAGCGCCTGGTCCAGCGCACGCTGTCCCTCTCCGGTGCCAGTCAGCACCGGCCAGACCGCGCGGACCCGGCCGGCCAGGGATTGGTCGCTACCCGGCGCGGACGCGGCGGCCAGGGACGAGGCCAGGCGGCGCTCCCGCAGCAGCTCGACGGACTCGCGGAGCAGGTCTTCGGCGCCGGCGAAGTGGTAGAGCAGCACCTTGTGGGTGGTGCCTGCCGCCTTGGCCGCGCGGCGCAGCGAGAAGTCGACGAGGCCGTGCTCGGCGAGGTCGTCGGTGACGAGGGCGAGCAGTTCGGCGCGGCGGGCCTGGGCTCGGGGGGTGCCGGCGGAGCGGCGGTAGCCGGCGGGGGCGGCGCTGTCGGCGCTGGTCGCGGCACCGCTGCCGGCGTTGTTGGCGTGGTCGGCGTGGTCGGAGTCGTCGTTCACGCCCCAAGCTTCCCCGATGCACGTCGGTCCGAGCTCGACAACGAGCCCGGACCGACGTGGCGGCGTGGCGCTAACTCAGGGTCAGCGTCACCGGGCCTGCCAGGATCGAGTACCCGTCGTTGTTGAAGTAGTAGACGTTGTACGTGCCCGGGCCGTAGTTCGCGGTGAACGTGACGCTACCGCTGGTGCCGGGGGTGTACTGCCAGGCGGTCGAGGACTGCGAGCCGGGCGTGTCGCCGGGCTTGTAGATCCCGACCCAGTTCTTGGTGCTGTTCGTGGCCGGCGGCGTGGAGTAGGAGAACGTCACCGACGAGCCGTTCGCCACGCTCGGCGTCGTGGTCGTCAGCGTCGGGCCGGTGCTGGCGGTCCCGCTCCAGGCGTCGTTGACGGTGGCCGCGTAGGCGTCGTTGTTGGTCAGCGGGGCCAGGCCGAGGGCCTTGTCGACGGTGCGCAGCAGGCCGTACTGGTCGGTGCGCTGGGCGCTGGTGTAGCCGGCCTTGACCGTGTTCTGCGATCCGAGCAGGAGGGTCGGGACGCGGTTGGGGTAGCTCGGGCCGTAGGCCTTGGTGGCGCCCTCGTCCCAGGTGAGGATCAGCAGGGACTTCTGCTGGGTCCAGGCCGGGGAGTTGAAGATGGTCGGCAGGGTGGCCTTGAGCCAGTTGTCGCCGGCGGTGACGCCGCAGGACTCCATGTCGTCGCAGTCGTCCGGCTCGAACCAGACGAAGTTCGGGGTGGTCGCGGCCGACTTCAGGTCGGCGGTCATCTGGGTGAGCGGCTGGTCGTGCTGGGCGCAGTAGCCGGTGGAGGACTCGTCGGACTTGAAGTTCTGGAAGAAGGTGAACGGCACGTCGTCGGGGGCGTAGTAGCCGTGCGAGGTGTAGTCGCAGTTGCCGTTCTCGTTCTCGACGTAGGTCTTCCACGTCTTGCCGGCGGCCTCGACGCTGTTGCCGACGTGCGGGGCGTTGATCGTGGTGGTGGCGATGCTGTTGTCGTGCAGGCCGTAGAGGCCGCCGCCGGCGAGGGCGACGTAGTTCGGATCCGAGGGGTGCGTGGTGGCGTAGGCCTGGCTCAGCGAGGTGCCCTTGGACAGCAGGCTGTTGATGTACGGGGCCTGCGAGGTGTTGCCGACGATGCCGGAGTAGTCCTCGTTCTCCATGTAGACCACGAAGACGTGGTCGTAGCCCGGCACCGCGGACGCCGGGGCGGTGAGCGCCGGGGCGGGGACACCGGCGCCGACGGTGAGGGACAGGTCGTCGGCGTAGCCGTCGGTGGTGTCCCCGGCGGTCCAGGTGAAGGCCAGGTCCACCTTGACGGAGCGGGTGCCGGCCGGCAGCGTGCCGCTGGCACTGCGCTGCAGGAACTCGGTGACGTTGCCGCGGTCGCTGTTGGTCACCGGCGCGATGACGGCGGAGCCGAGCGCGGAGCCGGAGGCGCTGAGGAAGGTGGCGGTCATGCCGACGCGGTCGTTCTGACCGGCGTAGCCGCCGAGCCACCCGGACAGGCCGAAGGGCACTCCCCCGGCGTCGATGGCCGAGGCGGCGGCGGAGACGTCAACGGTCTGCGCCAGATCCGAGTTCCCGGTCCCCCCGCCGGCAAAGAACTGGTTGCCCCGATTCGGCGACCCGGGCGTACTGGCATCGGGGTAGCCGGAGGCGCCGTAGCAGACGGCGTTCGGATCGCCGGAGACGATGGTCCACCCCGGCATCGTCATGTCGTCGAGACCGTCCGACGAGCACTGGGCCGCACTCTCGGCACCGGCGTCGACGAGGAGGTTGGCGCTGGTGGCGGCGGCCTTGACCCCGGCAGCCGAGGCGGCGGCATGCGCGGGCCGGGCGGCGCTCACGGAGAGCGCGCCGACCAGCAGCGCCACCGCGGCGGTGGAGGCGAGCAGGAGGGTGCGACCGCCTCTGGCAGTGCGGAGCAGGGACGGAGGAGTCATACGAGATCCTTTCCGTTCGACGAATGTGGCACGGGCACGGAGCTGCCCCACGACTATGGGGACGCCAGGTTGACGGGGCATCCGTGGCCGATGAACGGATCGAAGTTGTATAGCCAACAAATAGTTGTCTGGCCAACTTCGGCCACTTGGCACCGTAGCTCCGATGGAGTCAGTGAGCCAGGGCGTGATCAGTGTTTTTACAGTTCGGCCAGCGCTGGCGCCATGCCAGGGCTCGAACAAGCTAGAACATGAGTCCTCGCTGGAATCCATTTAGGTCTCAATCGGATCCTAAACAGGCCTTACCCGATTGCGCCATTCGAGTGACGGCATGTATGTTCGAACCCATGAGCGTTCCTTGGGAACTAGAGCTTGGTAAGACCTATCGCCGCATCAAGATCCACGAGACCTACGGTGGTCGCCGCCAGGGTGGCATCTCACCCTCCCGTGTCAGTCCGAACGTGATGCTGTTCACCGACCCCACGAAGAACCACAAGCACGGCTACTTCGACGGCTGGGGCGAGGACGGCTACTTCCACTACGCCGGGGAGGGGCAGACCGGCGACCAGAGGATGGTCCAGGGCAACCTGTCGATCTACAACCACGTCGCCGAAGGCCGAGCGCTTCGGTTGTTCCGGATCGTGTCGGTCGGGCAGGCGTTCTACTGCGGCGAGTTCGTCCTGGCTCCTGAAGACCCGACCTACGAAAAGGACGCGCCAGAGACTAACGGCGGACCAGACCGTAAAGTGATCATGTTTCGGCTGGTGCGGACGAAGGACGCACTTCCGCCGTCCGGTGCCGTTGTCTCGCACACGCCGACCTCGATGTTGAACGTGGAAGACGTTGACGTCGAGCAGCACAATACTGAACACACTTCGGTGGACCCGTCCCGCGAGCCTTATGAATCCGAACGACGCGAGGCTGCACTCGTCCAGGCTTACAAGGGCCACCTCGAGCGCGCCGGTCACACTGTGAAACGTAAGCGGATCTACCCGCCCGACGAGGCCAGGCCGTTGTTCACAGACATCCATGACCTCACCACGAATACCTTGGTCGAAGCCAAGGGCAGCGTCACCCGTGAGGCGATCCGAATGGCTATCGGTCAATTGCTTGACTACCGGAGGCACCTGGAGCGGGAGCCGGACCTTGCCGTGTTGGTCCCCACCCGGCCGCGCCAGGACCTGATCAACTTTTGCACCGGGCTGAAGATCTCAGTCGTTTACCAACACGGCAACGGCTTCGACGTGATCGAGCCATAGCAGCGGGCTGATGCGCAGGACGGGCGCCGCGGATACGTGATCAGCACTCGGCTGTCGCCCGTCCCACCGCCACCCTTCATACCGTCCCCGGCAGCCGCACCGTGAAAGTCGCCCCCGCCCCCAGCCGCCCCACGGCGCGGATCGTCCCGCCGTGATCCGTGGCGATCTCGCGCGCCAGCGCCAGACCGAGGCCGAAGTGGTGCGGTCCCGGGCTGCCGCTCTGGGCGAAGCGCTCGAAGATGCGTTCCCGGTCCGCCGGGTCGAAGCCGGTGCCGTCGTCGGTGACTTCGAGTTCGATGATGCCTCGGCCCGCCTGGCGCAGCGCGATCTCGATGCGGCCGTGCGGCTCGGTGTGGCTGATGGCGTTGTCGATCAGGGTCGAGATCATGCGGCGGATCGGGGAGCGGGCGCCTTTGATCGTCAGCTGTTCGCCGACCGTGTTCAGCACCATCTCGCGCGAGCCCAGACGCAGGCGCTCGGCCTCGATCACCTCGGCGGCCAGGGTCGCCAGGTCGAACTCCTCGCAGCGGTTCGGGTCGGTGCGCAGGCCGGCTGACATCAGGAGGTCTTCGACCACGTCGTTCAGTTCGCCGGCCGACTGGACGATCGCCGTCAGTTCCGCGGTCAGCTGCTCGGCGTGGGCGGAAGGCTCGCCGTGTTGTGAGCGCAGCAGCATCTGTGCGCGGGTGTGCAGGCGGGTCAGCGGGGTGCGGAGTTCGTGGCTGGCGTCGGCGACGAAGCGGCGCTGCCGGTCCAGGGCGTCGCCGAGCGGGGCGATCGAGCGCCGGCCCAGAACCACTCCGACCACCGTGGCCAGCACCACGCCGAGCAGGCCGACCAGCAGCAGCGCGCGTACCAGGTGGTCCAGGTCGGCCTGCTGGTACCAGGTGTCGAGCACGGCCTGCCGGGTCACGCCGCCCTGCCGCACCGTCAGGACGTCGTAGACCGTCGGGCCGACCGTGACCTGCGTCTGTGTCGGGGGCGCGCCGGGTCGCGCCGCCGCGAGTGCGGAGCGCAGCGGGAACCCGGCCGGGATCTGCGCCGGATGGCGCACGGTCGCGCCGTCGATCTCGAACAGCCACAGACACGGCGTCACCGCGTCCGGGCTCCCGGCCTCCAGCGCCGTGCTCATCATGTGCCGCGCCTGCGTACGCTGCTCGTCCAGCACCACGCGGTACGCGCAGAATCCGAGCAGCGCCAACGCGAGCAGGAACCCGACGGCGATCCGGCACGCCAGCCCCCGAGCAGCGCGCGAAAGCATGCGCCGCTCGGGGGCTGGCGGTGCGGACCGTCGGAACATCACAGCATGCCTATCCGGTAGCCGAGGCCGTAGGCCGTCCGGACGATCTGCCGGCCGAGCTTACGGCGCAGGTAGTACACGTACGTGTCGACGACCGACTCGGCCGCCGTGTCCGGGAACACCTCGGCCCGCAGCTGCGAGCGCGAGTGGATCGCGCGCGGCCGCGCGGCCAGGGTGTGCAGCAGGTCGAACTCGCGCGGCGAGAGCGGGATCCGGGTGCCGTCCGGAAGGGCGACGTCGCGCGCCTGCCGGTCCAGGTAGCCGGCGCCGAGGCGGAGCAGGTCCGAGGAGTCGGCGAACCGGCGGTCCAGCGCGCGGATCCGGGCCAGCAGCTCGTCGATGTCGAACGGCTTGGTCAGGTAGTCGTCGGCGCCGCCGTCGAGGCCGCGGACCCGCTCGGCGTGCGCCCCGAGCGCCGTGAGGATCAGCACCCGGGACGTCACCGCGCGCCGCCGCAGCCCGGCCAGCAGCTCCAGCCCGTCCATCCCGGGCAGCCGCCGGTCGATCACCATGACCCGGTACTCGTGCGCCAGCCCGAGATGCAGACCGCGCTGCGCGTCGTGCGCGGTGTCCACCTGGTAGCCCTCGCCCTCGATGAGGGTGCCGAGCAGCGCGGCGAGCTCGGTGTCGTCCTCGACGATCAGCAGTCTGGGCTTCTGCGGCTTCTCCGCTGCCATGACACCGGATTGTGTCACACATTGATCTCAGCCCCCTGTCTTCACCTCGGCGCCGACCCGGCTTCGGCCTGGCTTCAGCCTGGCTTCTCCAGCAGCGTCACCCGGACGCGACGGCCAGTTCCGCCTCCGGCTCCGACGCCCCGGGCCGCACCGGCATCGGCAGCACGCGGTCCAGCAGCGTGAGCGCGGGCGAGGCCATCAGCGTCGTGACGAGCGCCACCAGCACCAGCGCCGTGAACAGCTCGCTGTTGATGATCCCGGCCTGCAGGCCGACGTTCAGCGCGATCAGCTGCATCAGGCCCCTGGCGTTCATCAACGCGCCCAGCCGCAGCGCCGTGGCCTGGTCCTGCCCGCTGGCCCGGGCGGCGATCCAGCACGCGCCGTACTTGCCGACCACGGCCACGATGACCGCGAACAGCGAGAACAGCAGCAGCGGCCGGTTTCCCAGCAGCCCGAAGCGGGTGTTGAGGCCGGAGTAGACGAAGAACATCGGCAGGAAGATGATCCGGTTGCTGGTGCCGATGGTCGTGACCGCACGCTCCGAGGCCGCCCCGCGCGGCATCGCCATGCCCACGCAGAACGCGCCGAAGACCGAGTACAGCCCGATCTCGTCGGTGAACCACGCCGCCGCGAACAGCACCGCGACCACGATCAGCACCTGGCTCTCGGTCGCCGACGCGCCCTGCCGCAGGGTCCGGGCCAGCAACGGCCGGGCCGCGTAGAGCACGAAGAGAGCGAAGAGCACGATTCCGCCGACGGCGACGACGATCGGCTTCGGCCTGCCGGAAGCCACGGCGAGCACGCCCGCCAGCAGACACCACGCGACCACGTCGTCGATCGCACCGCTGGCCAGCGCCAGCGATCCATACCGCGTCCCGGTCAGGCCGCGTTCGGTGATGATGCGCGCGAGCATCGGGAACGCGGTGATCGCCAGCGCGACGCCGACGAAGGACTCTGTCACCACCGGCGAGACGCCGTGCACGAAGATGCCGACGCGGCCGTGCGCCCCGACCGTCAGCAGCGCACCGAGCGCCAGCGGCGCCAGGATCCCGGCGCCGGAGACCACGGCCGCCGCCCGCGCGATGGTCCGGTCCAGATGCGACCGGAACTCGTGCCCGGCCTGGAACATGAACGCGACCAGGCCGATCTGGCCGGCGATATAGAGGACCGGTTTCAGCGCGGACGGGAACAGCTCGCTCTCCACACGCGGCGCGATCGCCCCGAGCAGCGACGGCCCGAGCAGTACGCCGGCGACCATCTCGCCGACCACCGGCGGCTGCCCGACCCGGCCGATGCCCCAGGCCACCAGGCGGCAGAACAACAGAATCACGACGACGGCGATGAAGAAGCGGGGAGCCAGGGCAGTGGCACTCATCGCTCGGCCTCCTGGGCGGCGAAGTAGTTACGGCACAAGCGAAGGCGGCGCGCGTCCCAGACCATGTACGTGCCGAGCACCAGCTGGACGAGGCTGCGCCAGACGTCCTCCCAGCGGTCCCGCACCCGCAGCAACGCCAGCCGCGCGGCCGGCCGGCGCGGCTCCCGCCGCTCCGGATCCAGCGCTTCCGGCGAACCCGGCGGATCCAGCGGCGTCATCAGGCAGGGCCCACGGTTCGGCAGCGAGCGCGTGTGCCCGACGGACGTGGACAGCGCGTAACGCCGCAGCACCTCGGCCGCCGCGACGCGCATGGTCAGCGGCGCGATACCGCGCGCCGGACAAGGCCGGTTGGCGCTGATCCCGAACGGGATGTTGTTCACCTGCTCCAGATGGTCGCGCAGCCAGCGGTCCGGCTCGAACTCGGCCGCGTCGGGTGCACCGGCGTGGTGGTACTCCGGATAGTTGAACAGCAGCACCGAACCGGCCGGAATCACCGTCTCGCCGAGCGCGATCTGCGCCGAGGTGATCCGGTGCGCGACGCCGAACAGCGGGTAGACGCGCAGGGTCTCGTCGATCACCCGGTCGAGCAACGCAGAGTTCTGAGGATCTGCGGCCGCCGCCTCCTTCCGCAGCCGCTGCTGCAACTCCGGGCGCGCGGCGATCGCCAGCAGCAGATGCGCCATGCCCTCGGACATCTGCACCACGGCGGTGTTGAAGTAGGTGCCCTGAAGGTAGAACGCCTGCTCCTGTTCGGTGAGCGCGGCGGGCAGGCCGTGGGGCACGGCGCCGGCGGCGATCCTGGCCTGGAGGTAGCGGGTGAGCCGGTCGCGGCGGCCCATGTGCCGCAGCCGCGTGCATTTCAGGGCACTGACGACATCGTTCGCGTTGGCGACGATCAGGTCGCGGGCGTCCGGCGGGCAGGGCTCGCCGAACACGACCTCGTAGTAGACCGCGGCCCACAACGGCATCATCGCGTCGCGCAGCCGGACGACCCGGGCCCGCGAGCCCCGCCCCCGGCCGGGCCGCGCCGGACTGTCGACACGATCGAACTCACGGACCGCACAGCGTGCGACGAGTTCTTCCCAGTCGTCCTTGCGCAGCCGCGCGATCGTACGACGCGTGGTCCGAGCGACGTCGTCGTACCGGGGCCCGGGCTCCAGATGCTCCTGGTGGACCTGCGGGCCCGGCGCGAGCCAGTACCAGAACAGGTCCGACAGCGCCGCTCCCCGACTGCGGCCGTTGGCGGCCGGATCGGCGTAGACGCGCTTGAAATCGTCGATGCCGACCAGGTTCCCGGGTACCGGAATCCCCTCGGCCCCATTGATGAGGGCGAATATACGAACTCGAAGAGCCACGACGATGCCCGGCAGCCAGTACGGCAGGCTCGCCAGCACCGCCACGGCCAGCACCGCGATCGCGGTCCAGCTCCAGGCCGTGGCGCTCACCAGCGGCTCCCGGCGGCTGGCCGGACCAGGTCGGGGGTGAGATCGGCCAGGCCGCGGGCCCCGCACAGCGCGACGGTGTGGTCCAGCTCCTCGCGCAACAGCTCCAGCACCCGCGTGGCGCCGTCCTCGCCCGCAGTCGCCAGTCCCCACACGATCGGCCGCCCGACGCCGACCGCCGCAGCCCCGAGCGCCAGCGCCTTGACGACGTCGGTGCCGCGCCGGACGCCGCCGTCCAGCAGCACCGGGATGCTGCCGTCGACAGCCGCGACGAACTCCGGGAGCAGATCGATCGTCGCCGGCACGGTGTCGAGCTGCCGGCCGCCGTGGTTGGACAGCAGCAGGCCGTCGACGCCGTGGCCGACCGCGATCCGCGCGTCCTCGGGATGCAGGACGCCCTTGAGCAGGACCGGCAGCTTCGTGTGCTCCCGCAGCCAGCCGATGTGGTCCCAGGACAGCTCCGGGGACATGGCGATCTGCCGCACGTTCCCCGGCTCGTCGCCGCGCAGGTTGCGCAGGTTCTCGCAGGCCATCCCGGGCGGCAGGTCGTGGAAGTGGTTGCGCCGGTTGCGCTCGTTGGCGCCGAGCACCGGCGAGTCGACCGTCACCACCAGCGCCCGGCAGCCGGCGGCGGTCGCGCGGGCGATCAGCGCGGTGGTGTCGTCCAGATCAGGCTGCAGATACAGCTGGAACCAGAGCGTGGGATCGCCGTCGGGGGCGGCGGCCCGCGCGGCGGCGGCCACCTCCCCGACCGCGACGGTGCTCGCCATGCTGGCGATCATGACGGTGTCGGCGCGGGCGGCGGCGCGGGCCGTGGCGATCTCGCCCTCGGCGCAGACCAGGCGGTGGAACGCGGTCGGCGCGATCAGCACCGGCATCGAGGACTTCGCCCCGAACAAGGTGACGGACAGGTCGCGGGCGGCGCTGCCGCGCAGGACGCGTGGCAGAAGGCTGAGTCGCGCGAAGCCTTCCTCGTTGGCGCGCACGGTGACCTCGTCCCGCGAACCGCCGGCCACGTAGTCGTAGTAGACCGGGTCGAGCAGCTGCTGGGCCACGGCTTCGAACTCGCGGACCGTGAGCAGGGAGTCGATGTCGATCGCGGGATCGGGGGTCGGAGCCGGAGCCGGGTTCTCGCTACGCACAACGCCGTTGGATTCGGTCGCGGTGACGCTCACAGAGTCGCCACCTTCTCGAAGAAGGCCACGAGCGGGGCACGGTGCGAGGCCTCGCCGTCCCAGTGGTTCTCCAGATTCTCCGCGAGATGGTGCTCGTCGAGGACCTTGCGGTCGCGATAGACGCGGATGACAGGGTGCAGATACGCCGCGTCGTGCGCGGTCTCGGGGTCGTCCTGGGCCGTGCGCCGGACCGTGATGTCGAAACGGTCCACCTTGTCGTGGTCGGGTCCGTACTCCAGGGTCACGGCGACGAACACCGCGTCCGGATCGGCCAGACCGCCGTCCAGCGCGTACGCCACCGGCACCTCTTCGACGTACTGCGCCTCGTCGCTGCCGACGGCCGGCAGGAGGATGACGTCGGCCATCACCCCGAACTGCTGCCACAGCGCCGAACTCCGGTTGACGCGCTCGATCGTCGCCTCGGCCAGCGCCTCCGGCGTCGCGGCCACCGCCCGGCGCGGCCAGGCCACGCCGCGCCCGCGCTCTTCCAGGATGTGGCTCAGGGCTCTGACGGTGTACCGGAAGCCGTGGATGAAGCCGGTCGTCGCCTTCTTGAAATCGCGTTGCTGCATCAGGGTTCCGGCGAAGTACAGGCCCGGCACGTTGACCGACTCGAAGGCCGAGGTCAGATCGGCGAAGCGGTCCTTGACGGCCAGTGCGGGCCGGCACTCGGGCGCGAACGGCTCGGTGTCCAGGCGGAAGCCGGTGCAGCACAGGATCCGGTCGTAGTACAGCTCCTTGACGACCTCGTCGGCCCGGACGAAGGAGAACCGCACCAGGAACCCGCCTTCGGGCTGCGGCGCGATGTCGAGCACGGTGCCGTCCAGGATCGCGTTCTGCGACTTGAGCTGGTAGGTGTCGAGGAAGTTGTTGTTCACCGCGCGCAGGTGGCCGACGTAGTGCGTCCTCCAGGCCAGCCGCACCCCGTCCGGGCCCGCGACGTGGATCACCGCGGCCTTCTCGATCAGGTTGTCCGCGGTCTCGAACGCCGAGTTGCCCTTGCCGAGGATCAGCACGCGCTGGTCGGTGAAGTCGGCCGGGTCGGTCGGCATCGTCACGTACTGCTCGGCGTACTCGATGCCGTTGATCGGCGGGATGTAGGGCTTTGAGACGCCGGTCGCCACGACGACGACCGCCGCCTTGCTGACAGTGCCGTCCTGCGTGGTGACGACGAAGGGGCCGGTCGGCTCGGGCCGCCCGATCCGCACGACCCGGCTGCTGTAGTGGACGCTCAGGTCGGAGGCGGCGGCGAAGTCGGCGAGGTAGCGGCGCAGCTCGTCCGCCGGCGGGAAGTAGCGCTCGGTGTAGCGGGTGAACAGCAGCTTCGGGTCGTCGGAGAGGATCGAGTTCCAGTCCATCCGGAGGTTGAGCTCGGGATCGTCGGTCCCGGTGTGCGGCTTGTTGATGGAGATCAGGGTCCGGTGCCGCGGGAACGTCGCGAAGAACGTGCCGGGCTCCTTGCCGGCCTCCAGTACGGTGTAGCGGCTGCCCGCCTCGTGCAGGTGCCTGGCGAGCTGGAGCCCGGCCGGGCCGGCTCCGATCACGAGGTGGTCGTACACGTCGCCGTCGACCATGGTCGTCTCGGTCACGCTGCTGTCCTCCGGATGCTCCGTGTGGCTCGGTTGCGCCCCCGTACGGTCGGGAGCATGCCGGGGGAAAATCAGAGCATTTTCAGAACTGTCGCAGCCTCGTCACGCAGCGGCGGCCTCAGAAGCTGGGGACGCTCAGCTTCACTTCGTACCCGCCGCCGGCCGTGGGCCCGGCTTGCAGGGTTCCGTCCAGCAGTTCGGCACGTTCCCTGAGCCCGATCAGGCCCTGCTGGGATCCGGGCAGCGCGAGCGAGGGGCGGGTCGCGGGGGTGTTGGTGATGGTCACGCCGTAGGCGCCCGCGTCGTGCCACAGGCGCACGGTTGCGCGGGCCCCAGGGGCGTGTTTGCGGACGTTGGTCAGGGCTTCCTGGACGGTGCGGTAGACCGTGCGCTGCGCGGGGGTGCCGACGCGGGCCGGGAGGTCGCCGGTCAGCTCGGCCTCGATCCCGCTGGAGGCCACGAGGCGTTCCAGGTCGGCCAGGGTCGGCTGCGGCGTGAGCTCGGTGGCGCGGCCGCCGGAGGCGCGGAGCAGGGTGACCATGTGGCGGAGTTCGTCGAGGGTCTTCACCGCCAGGGAGCGGATGGTCTGCGCGCCCTCGCGGCCGGCCGGGTCCTGGGCGGCGACCTGGAGTGCGCCGGCCTGGACCGCGATCAGGCTGACCTGGTGGGAGACGACGTCGTGCATCTCGCGGGCGAGCTGCGCGCGTTCGCGGGCGACGACGGCCTGCGCGTGCAGGAGCTGTTCGTGTTCGCGGGCCTGCTCGATCTCGGCCAGCCGGCGGCGCAGGTCGCGGCGGGTCTGGACGAGCTGGCCGAGCAGGACGGGGGCGGCTACGGAGGCGAGCGCGTAGACGAAGTAGACGACGGTCCAGACGCGCGGGGAGTCCGTGGAGTTCGCCTTGATCGGCGAGGGGATCGCCGCCGCCACCGCCGACACCAGGGCGGACCAGAACAACAGGCGGCGGTTGCGGGACTGCTCGGCGAGGGTGAACAGGGCGGCGAACGGAGCGAAGAGGACGTCGAGGGTGTAGCTGGCCGGGAGGGTGAGGAGCAGCGCGACCAGGGGGAAGCGGCGGCGGAGCACCAGGCCGGCGCAGGACAGGATCGCGAGGGAGTAGATGAGCGGGGAGGCGCCCTCGCCCCAGAGGTTGGCCGCCGCGTCGAAGGCGGCGACGAGGATGATCAGGGCGTCCACGACTGCCGGCGGGATGCGGGTCCACCAGGGTTGGGGGGTCGCGGTTGTGGGGATGGGCGTCGCAGAGCCCATCGTCGCGTTGGTCGTCGCGTTGGTCGTCGCGTTGGTCGTCGCGTTGGTCGTCGCGTTGGTCGTCGCGTTGCCCGACGTGGGGCCGGTCGTCGCGGGGCCGGTCACGGTGCGGTCCGCCTCACCGGCGGTCGCCGTCGGCGTCCGTCAGCATCCCCGCGCGCTGGGCGAGCAGCGCGGCCTGGACCCGGCTGGTCACGCGCAGCTTGCCGAGGATAGCGCTGACGTGGTCCTTGACCGTGCCCACGCTCAGGTGCACGCGCGCGCCGATCTCCGCGTTCGACAGCCCCTCGGCGACCAGCACCAGGACGTCGCGCTCGCGGTCGGTGAGCAGGCCGATCCGCGCCGACGCCTCGTCCTCGGCGGGGTCCGCGGCCGGGACGGTCCGGAGCATGGCGTAGGAGGCCCTGGGCGACATGACGATGCCGCCGGCCGCGAGCGTGCGCACGAGCTGCGCCAGCTGCGCGGGGTCGGTGTCCTTCAGCAGGAAGCCGGCCGCACCGGAGCGCAGCGCCGTCACCACGTACTCGTCGGTGTCGAACGTCGTGAGCATGGCCACCACCGGCGGGTCGGGGAAGGCCTGCAGCCCGCGCAGGACGGTCAGCCCGTCGACGTCCGGCATGCGGATGTCCAGCAGCACCACGTCGGGCCGCGCCTCGCGCACGGTGGCCAGCGCCTCGCCGCCGACCGCGGTCCCGACGACCTCGATGTCCTCGGCGGCGTTGAGGATCATCTCGAACCCGGACCGCACGAGCGCCTCGTCATCCACCACCACGACGCGGATCACCGCTGTTCCCTTCTGCCAAGCCAAGAGCTTCCGCCCCCGAGGCTACGGCCCCGGGCGGGCGGCGCGGCGGCGCCGTGGCGATCAGCAGCCGGTCGGCGTGTCCTGTCCAGCCGGTCGGAGGGGGTGCCTCACAGCGGCCCCGCAGCCCAGCTCATCAGCCCCGAGCGCGCGATCCGGCCGGCGGTGGCGCGGTCCGGCGCCTGCAACTTGGCGAGGATCGCCGAGACGTGGTGGTCGACGGTCTTGGCGGAGATGAAGAGCCGTTCGGCGATCTGGGCGTTGGTGTGGCCGTCGGCGATCAGGCCCAGGACGTCGTGCTGCCGGCGCGTCAGCCCCAGGGGGTGGGCCTGGTGGCGGCGCGGGGGCCGGTGGGGATGGAGCGGGCGCCGAGGCTGCGCAGGGCGCGGCGCGCCACCTGGGCCGCGGCGGTGGCGCCGAGGTCGGTGAAGATGCGGTACGCCTGTTGCGAGTGCGCCTCCTGGCCCGAGTCGAGCAGTGCCAGGCCTGCCTCGTAGGGGCAGCCCAGGTCGGTCCACAGGGCTGCCGCGGCGGCCGCGTCGCCGGCGAGGGTCTGGCGGTACGGCTCGGCGATCTCGCCGCGGAGCGGCTGGCGTGAGTCGGTGCGGCGCAGCCAGACCGCGACCGCGCCGCGTTCGGCGGAGGTGCAGGCTTCGCCGGGCACGACGGCCGACTCCGCTTCGCGGCGCGCCTGGGCGGTCTCGCCGGCGAGCCAGTACGCCTCGGTGCGGGCCAGGCGGGCCGCCACCTGGTACGGCGGTTCGCCCTGCTCGTAGGCGGTCGCGGCGGCCTCGTCCAGGCCCGGCCAGAAGCCTGGTTCGCCGCGGCGGGCCCGGATCAGGCCGATCCTGACCAGCGCGCACTGGCGGTTCACCGGCGACGGCCCGACCTCGCTGAGCACCCGGTCGGCCACGGCGACGGCCTCGTCCCAGCGGCCGGTGCGCTCGAAGACGTGCGCCTGCTCGCCGCGCAGGAAGCTGGAGTAGGCGGTGGCGTCGTGTTCCTCGCAGTACGCCAGGCCCTCCAGCAGGTAGCGCTCGGCGTCGGCGAAGCGGAGCCGGCCCTCGCTGATGCCGACCAGGTTCGCGTAGGCGCGCGCGGCCTGGTCCTGGTGCCGGCCGACCAGGGCGGTCTTCAGGGCCTGGTGCATCAGGCCGGTCCACTCCTGCCCCAGTCCGGCGGCCGCGGCGCCCTCGGTGTTCAGCGCGCCGCTGAGGACGTCGTCGGCGCCGAACTGTTCGGCCAGCTGCCGGGCGCGGTGGGCCAGGGCGATCGCGGTGTCGTAGTCGGCGTAGAGCAGGCGCTGATGGGCCAGGGTCGCGCAGGCGCCGGCGAGCTCGACGGTGGGACCGAGCGGTTCCAGAACGGCCAGCGCCGCGTAGGCGCCGGTGACGGCGTCCTGGCCGCGGCACAGGCTCCACGCGATCCGCGACAGCCGGGCCAGGTCCGCCCCCTCCCCCAGCCGGTCGCCGATCTCGCGCCGCAGGGACAGCGCACGCTTCCCGGCGTGCTCGGCTTCGGTCAGGCGGTCGAGCAGGATCAGCTCGTCGGCGTGCTCCTCGTACAGCCGTGCGCGCGCGGCCGGGCCGGCGTGGTCGGCGAACCTCAGTGCCCTGTCGAACTGCGCGGCGGCTTCGTGGTGTGCGCCGAGGCGGCCGGCGCGACGTGCCGCGGCCGGGGCGTAGCGCAGCACGGCGTTCGCGTCGCCTGCCGCCTCGGCGTGGTAGGCGAGCCGGGCTTCGTCGTCGCAGTGTTGGGTGTGGAGCGCGTCCAAGACGCGCCTGTGTATCAGGAGACGTCGATGCGCGGGGACGGCCTCGGCGATCGCGAGGCGCGCGATCTCGTGGCGGAAGCGCAGCCAGATCCCGTCCGCGACCAGGAGGCCTGAGGCCAGGAGGTCGTCGAGTCCTGAGGCGTCGCTGAGGGCCGCCACCAGCGGCAGCTCGACCTTGGTGCCGATGAGCGCGGCGACTTCCAGGACCGCGCGGGCTCCGGCGGTCAGGCGTGCGGTGCGTGCAAGGACGACGTCTCGCGCTGACGCAGGGACTCCGTGCGTCTCGGCCTGGAGGAGCTCCGTGACGTAGAAGGGGTTGCCGGCGGTCAGGCGGAACACGTCGTCGGGAGCGAAGCCGCTTCCTTCGGCGAGGACTCGAACCGCTTGCTCCGACAGGGGTTCCAGGCGGATGCGTCGGGTCGACGGCTGCGCGACCAGGTCGCCGAGCGCCACGCGGAGGGCGTCGCCGCCGGTCTCGTCGTCGCGGTAGGTGACGATCACGGTCACCGGCGCGTCGCGAAGCCGGCGGCTCAGGAAGCGCAGCAGGTCCAACGTCGCCTCGTCGGCCCAGTGCAGGTCCTCGACCACGACGACGTCCGGCACGGCGGCCGACCCGAGCTCGTTCAGCAGCGCCCGGAACAGCTCCTCGCGGTCGGCGCCGGCCTCGCAGCGCTCCCCCAGCTCGCCGCCGAGCTGCCCGGCCACGTCGAACAGCGGTCCCAGCGGCCGCGGGATGAACAGTCCGTCACAGGCGCTCCACGACCAGCGCACCGTCGTGAGCTGTCGGCGTGCCGCCTCCACCAGCGCCGACTTGCCGACTCCGGCCTCGCCGGACAGCAGGACCAGGCGTCCGGCGGGACCGGCGGCCTGGGCCGCGTACCGGACCAACTCGGCCAGTTCGGGCTCCCGCTCCACCAGTCGCACGCCCGCAGACTCCGTTCCCACGCGCTTCCCCCTCCCCCGAGTGAACCGTTCAAGTTACCAAGAACCCTGATTCAGTCTCACCTGGTTTATAGCCGGGATTCGGGAGGCCACGCCGGGCCCGAATATGGGGAACTCCCGGGTTGCAGATGGATCTGTTCAGCTGCAACGGGACGCTCGCGCAGCGCCGGGTCACGGCTCGGTGGCAGCCCCTTGATCCCGGCCCGGCGACAGTCGATGTGACCCAGATCGCATCCGATCGATTTGTCTCATCAACTTCTCATATGGAACAGTGCGAATGATACCGTTGCGAGGCCTCGAGACTGTGCTCCATCGCCACGCGCGCCCCCAGTCCCGAAAGGCCCCTTCCCATGAGTTTGACGAGCACGCCGCTGCTCATCCTCGCGGTGTGCTTCGCCATCGGCGCGCCGATAGCGACGTACCTGCTGTGGAACCGGGCCCGCGGGCCGCGTCCGGTGCGCGCCGTGTCGCGGTTCGGGCTGATCGGGCTGTGCCAGGTGACGGTGCTGCTCCTGGTCGGGCTGCTGGTCAACAACCACTACAGCCTGTACGCCTCGTGGAGCGACCTGCTCGGCAACGACGGCGGCGGGCCGGTCGCCGTGCACCAGGCCACGCGACCGGTCACCGACCTGAACCAGTCCGGCGGTTCGCCGACGGACCAGCAGCAGCCGCCGCTCGGCTTCGGGGGGCCGGGTTCCTCGGCGCACCTGCCGCCGCTCCCGCCGAACGTGCCGAAGCCGACGTTCGTGCCCGGCGGGCACGGGACGCAGGTCGCGGCGTTCCGCGGGCCGCTGTCCGGGGTCGGCGGGAACGGCGGCGACGTCGCCGTCTGGCTGCCGCCGCAGTACAAGGACCCGGCGTACGCCAACACGCGCTTCCCGGTGATCATGCTGTTCCCCGGCTACCCCGGCAGCCCCGCCGGCTGGTTCAGCGTGCTGGGCGGCGGCCAGGTGCTCGGGCAGATGCTGGCACAGCAGAAGGCAACGCCGTTCGTGCTGGTCGCGGTGAACGTCAACCAGAACGGCCAGAACCTCAACTGCACCAACATCCCCGGCGGGCCGCAGATGGCCACCTACATCGCCGAGGACGTGCGCACCATGATCGAGGCGAACTTCCGCGTCTCGGACCACCGCACCGGCTGGGGCCTGATGGGCTTCTCCGACGGCGGCCTGTGCGCCGGCAAGCTCCTGGTCCAGTACCCGCAGTACTTCCGCTCGGCGGCGCAGATGGCCGGCGACTCCACCCCGGACGGCCACCAGGTGGTGCACGCCGGGGCCGACGTCGTCGACCAGAACTCCACCCTGTGGCTGCTGACGCACCACCACCCGGGCCCGGACACGCCGGTCAGCCTGCTGGCCGCGGTCTCCGACCAGGACACCGACTCGCTGCCGGTCGCCTTCCAGCTGCAGGCCGCGGCGCCGGACATCGTGTCGGTGTCCGAGCACAAGCACGGGGCGCACAACCCCGAGGTGTGGCGGAGCTGGCTGCCGGAGATGTACACGTGGCTGAGCCAGCATCTGGACAGCGCGCAGCCTGCTCGGTGAGGTCGGTGAGGTCGGAGAACCCGGCGAGCCCGGCGAGCCGGATTTCAGTCAGCGGTTTGCTCCACTAGAGCTGCGAAATCCTCGGAATACCCGAGCAGCAGTACCACGGACTCGCGCAGCGCAAGGGCAAGCTCGGACCAGGCCGAAGAGTCCGGGTGCCCGTAGAGCTCCTGCAGGTCGGCGATAAGCGCGTCCCAGTCGCGGGCGTCAGGGTCGATGGTGCTCAGGAACCCGAGCGTGGCGGCCCCGATTCCGAAGAGCGCGTAGCCGTGCCGCTCGTTCAGACGCCGCGCGATGGCATGGCAGTGGAACGGGTCCCAGTCACTGCTGAAGTAGCCGTTCGGGATGCCGGCCAGCAGGTCCGTACCGTCTTCGGTCGGCAGGCACTGCACGACGTGCTCGCTGTCGCGCACGAGGTCGGGATCCAGGTTCAGCTCCACGAGCGCGTCGACGTCGCCGGGCTCCACGGCCAGGGATCCGCACACCGACTCCCACGACAGGGCACGAGCCGGATCACGAAACGCGGCTCGACCTGCCTGGAACCGAGCCGCTTCGTACGCGGCGAGCACTTCCGGGGTGTCGTCCTCGGGGTAGTCGACGCCCTCGTCGAGGCCGTACATCGAGCGGGCGTGGCCGCTGGTGTACATGCACTGACCCAGGTCGTCCAGCGTCAGAAAGCAGCGTCCCTGCCCACGGTGCTCGGCCGCGATCCGCCAGAACGCCTCCAAGAGCACGTCGAACGACGCAACGTCCTCGATCACCGCGACACTGAACGTGTCGACACCGCGGGATCCCTCCCCCGGGAGCTGCTTCATGGTCGGCATCGTCCCATGCCGGGCTGCGGGCCGCGGGACCGGTCAGGCCCCGCGGCTCGCAGTAGCTGAGTTGGGAACCCGTCAGCTGTCGTAGATCAGGTCGAAGGACTCCCACGGCCCGACCGAGTACCGGTTCGCGATCAGCGGTGACGCACCGGTGTTGTCGGCGGTCACGATCTGACCGTTGGCGTGCGCCCGCAGGCTCACGCTCCCGTCAGCGTTGTAGATCGCGTCGAACTCCTCCCACGGACCGATGGCCGTGCGGTTGGCGATCAGCGGCGAGGCGCCCGCGTTGTCCGCCGTGACGATGTCGTTGTTCGCGTGCGCGCGGAAACTGATGCTCCCGTCCGCGTTGTTGATCAGGTCGAACGACTCCCACGGCCCTATCGTCGTCCGGTTCGCGATCAGCGGCGAGGTGCCGGTGTTGTCGGCGGTCACGATGTCGTTGTTCGCGTGCGCGCGCAGGCTGACGACCGGGAGGGCCGCAGGCGTGACCAGGTCGAACTCCTCCCAGGGGCCGATGGCGGTGCGGTTGGCGACCAACGGCGAGGCGCCGGCGTTGTCCGCCGTCACGATGTCGCCGTTGGCGTGCGCGCGGAAGCTGATGCTGCCGTCCGCGTTCCTGATGAGGTCGAACGACTCCCACGGCCCGATCGCGGTCCGGTTCGCGATCAACGGCGAGGCGCCCGCGTTGTCGGCGGTGACGACCTCGGCGTTCGCGTGCGCCCGCAGGCTCACGCTGCCGTCCGGGTTGGTGATCAGGTCGAACTGCTCCCAGGGGCCGACGGCCGTGCGGTTCGCGATCAGCGGCGAGGCGCCCCCGTTGTCCGCTGTGACGTAGTCGCCGTTGGCGTGCGCGCGCAGCGCTATGACCGAGACGGTCGACGTCGGCGCGAACGCCGAGAAGCCGTTGGGCGTGCCGAGGCCGGTGGGTCCGTCGTAGCCGGGGCCGGCGGTGCAGAGGTACGCCGGAGTGCAACTGCCGTTGGACCCGGTGGTGACGTCGAACAGCGCGTACGTGTGCTGGTACGGGTACTTCGCCGGGCGGTCCGCGGTGCCCGGGACGCCGGCCAGCGCGTAGACGGAGGCGATGATCGGGGAGGCGACGGAGGTGCCGCCGAAGACGACCCAGCCGGACTGGCCGTAGGAGTCGTAGACGGCGACGCCGGTGTTCGGGTCGGCGACCGCGGAGACGTCGGCGACGGTGCGGCGCGGGCAGCCGGTGTCGGTTTGCCAGGCGGGCTTCGGGTCGTACGCCGAGCAGCCGGAGCCGGCCCCGGACCACGCCGACTCGCTCCAGCCGCGCGCGGTGGAGGCGGTGGTCAGCGAGGTGCCGCCGACCGAGGTCACGTACTGGGAGGCGGCCGGGTACTCCACGCCGTAGCCGTTGTCGCCGGAGGAGACGGTGATCGCGACGCCGGGGTGGTTGAAGTAGGCCGCGTCGTAGCCGGTGTCCGCCGCGGACTCGCCGCCGCCGTAGCTGTTCGACACGAACTTCGCTCCGAGCGCGACGGCCTCGTTCACCGACGCGCCGAGGTCGCCGATGGTCGCACTGCTGGCCTCGACCAGCAGGATGTGCGCGCCGGGCGCGATCGCCGAGACCATGTCCAGGTCCAGCGAGATCTCGCCGGCCCAGCCGGAGTTCGGCGGCGGGTAGCCGGTGCCGCCGGACTGGTTGACCTTGCGGAAGCAGCCGTTGGCCGTGGTGCACGCGGCCAGGCCGTACTGACTGCGGTAGCCGGCCAGGTCGCTCTCGGCGTTCGGGTCGTCGTAGGCGTCGACGATGGCGACGGTCTCGCTCGCGCTGCCGCTGCCGGTCAGCTCGTAGGCCGAGCGCAGGTCGCCGGGGCCGTAGCCGGCGGGGTTGGCCGCCGGGCTGAGGGCGTCGGCACGCACGCCGGCGATGTCGGTGCGGATCAGGGCCAGGCAGGCCATCTGGCCGGGCGCTTTGGCAGCCGAGCACAGGCGTTGGGTCTGGGCCTGGGCCGGGACCGGGGCCGAGTGCGGGGCGGCCGCGGTCGCGGTGGTGGTCGCGGTGCCGGCCAGCATGACCGCCGCCAGGGATATCAGTATCCTGAGCCTGCGACGCATGCGGGTGTTCCTCGTTGTCACGCGAGCTCCTTCGGATGAACCGAGTGAATCAGGGTTCTGACGCGCGTCGACGCATCCGCGAAGCTAGTGAGCGCCCGGTGCGGACGCAAGGTGGCGTTTCGATCCGGCATGTATCGCAGTGCATGGGAAAGTTCCGGACATCGATTGATATCCGGAGCAATAGAGGAATGCCACCTACACCGAGGCGGCCCCCTGAGTCAGGGGCGTCACACCAGTCGTTCGGCGTTCGCGGCGGCCCAGGCGCGGACCGCGGCCATGAACTCGTCGCGGACGGCGGCGACCCGCGCTTCCTCGCGCGCATTGGCGGCGTCGTCCGCGGCATCACCGCGGTCCCCGCCGTCCGCGGCACCGTCGTCCCCAGGCTCGTCGTCCACGCCGCCGTCGTCGGCGTACTCGGCGAACAGGTCGGCGCAGCCGTCGATGCCGACCAGCAGGTCCTCCAGCAGGTCCAGCGCCGGCCGGGCCGGGTCCAGCGGCGTGGTGCGGACCTCGGCGAGCAGGTGGTCCAGGGCGTCCTCGTCGTCCGGGGCGACGCGCTGGACAGCCTGCTGCACCTCGGCGACGGCCTCCGCGAGCCCGACCGGGTTCGGGACCTCGCCCTCGGCCACGGCCATCGCGTCGCGGATCAGCTCGGTGACCGCCTCGTGCGGGCTGGCGCCGTCCTCCAGCAGGTCCAGGACGATGGACAAGGTGGCGACCGGCAGCCCGGTGATGCCGTCGGCCTCCAGGACGGCGGCGGTCACGGACTGGCCGGTGACCTCGGCGGCGACGCTGGCGGCGGCGTGCAGCCAGTGCGCGGCGGCGACCGCGGCCGCGGTGGGGTCGACGGCGGTGAACAGCTCGTCGGGGCCGAAGGGGTTCTCGCGCAGCAGGCGGTCGGCCTCGGCGACCTGCACCGGGGAGGCGTCGGCCCGGGACAGGACGACGGCCTGGCGGGCGCGCCCGGACAGGTCGCCGAGCTCGGCCTGCTCGACCGCGGCGATCTCGATGTGGACCTCGGCGGCGACGGACTTGGCCAGCTCGGTGTCGCCGATCGCGTGCAGCGCGCGCCCGAGGCGGTGCGCGGCCTCCTCGACGACGATGTAGGACTGCACGATCATGCCGTTCTCCGGCAGGTTCGGCTCCACGATCGCCTCCGGCACCCCGGCGAAGGCGTCGCGCTCGGCCTGCCGGCGCCAGCCCTCGCTGCCGTCCTCCAGGTCGTCCTCGGCGGCGGAGGCCGGATGGGTGTAGGCGTGCCACAGCGCGGCCGACAGGTCCGTCAGCGTGCGCGCCACGGCGTAGCGCTGGTCGGCCGGAGTGGCGGGCGGCAGCGCGGCCACGGTGCCGGCGGTGTCGCCGTCGCCGGTGGCCCAGGCGGCGATGAGCGCGCCGCGCTGTTCGTCGATCGCGTAACGGGTCACGTCGGGTCTCCGGTCTCGGTCGGGGTGTCAGAACCATGATCGCACCAGGAGAGCCCGTGTCCCACATATTCGGGTGATGCCGACTCACCAGACGGTTGCTGACGCTACCCGCTCACGAGGCGCGGGCCGCTACTCGCCCTTCGCCGCCGCGGCCTGGGCGATCTCCGCGATCTGCGCCCGTGCGGCGGCGACCAGCTCGGCGTTGGTGTGCGCGTGGCCGGCCAGGCCCCAGCCGCCGTCGGGGGCTTCGGTGAGCAGGACCCAGGTCCGCTCCGCGACGGCGGGATCGCCAGCGGCTGCCGCCACAAGGTCGGTGAGCTGGCGTACGACGGCGAGTTGCTTGTCGCGGTCCAGGGCGCCGAGGTTGGTCAGGACCTGGACCCGGATGTGGTCGGCGGCGCCGTCGACGTTCGAGAAGTGGTCGGCGGGCAGGTCGTGCACGAACGCCGCGGTGTTCTGGCGGAACAGGGGGATGTCCGGCACCTGCTCGATGCGCATCAGGGTGGCGGCCAGGTCCCGGGTGAGCTTCTTCGGCTCGGCGAAGGTCCCGGCGACGGCGTAGACGTCGATCATCGGCATTTCCGTGCTCCTTGGGTGAGCGTTCGGGCGCTTCGGGCGCTTCCGGTGCGGCCCGGATCTTTGCCCTCGCCAGCGTGCCAGCTCGGTTCGCGCGCTTCTCTCACCTAAACAGGTGACGCAGGCGGCGGGCCCAGGCATAAAACTGTCCCCTGAATCGGCTGAGAACGCCGACAGCTCGGACGAGAACTCACCGTGCGTGGAAAGAAGGCACTCCCATGACCACCACCGCTTCCCCGGCAGCGGCCTCCGGCACGTTCCCCATCGGCGGCGACCTGCCGGTGCACCGCCTCGGATTCGGCGCCATGCGCATCACCGGTCCGGGCATCTGGGGCGACCCGCGCGATCCCGCCGAGGCGGTCCGCGTCCTGCACCGGACGCTGGAGCTCGGCGTGACGTTCATCGACACCGCCGACTCCTACGGACCGGACGTCAGCGAGCGCCTGATCAAGCAGGCCCTGCACCCCTACCCCGCCGACCTGGTCATCGCCACCAAGGGCGGGTTCACGCGGCCCGGCCCGGGGAACTGGGTGGCGAACGGCCGTCCGGAGTACCTGCGCGGGCAGCTCGACAAGAGCCTGCAGAACCTGGGGCTGGAGCGGATCGACCTCTACCAGCTGCACCGCATCGACGCGAAGGTCCCGGTCGCGGAGTCGCTCGGCGAGCTGGAGCGGCTGCGGCAGGAGGGCAAGATCCGGCACATCGGGCTCTCCGAGGTCTCGGTCGCGCAGATCAAGCAGGCTCGGGAGACGACGGAGATCGTGTCGGTCCAGAACCGCTACAGCGTCGCCGACCGCGACGCGGAGAGCGTCGTGGACTACTGCGAGCAGGAGAACATCGCCTTCATCCCGTGGTCGCCGATCGCGACCGGCCGGCTCGCCGCCGCCGACAGCCCGCTGGCGACGATCAGCAAGGCACACGGCGCCACGCCGTCGCAGCTGGCGTTGGCGTGGCTGCTGCGGCGGTCGCCGGTGGTGCTGCCGATTCCGGGGACTTCTTCGGTCGCGCACTTGGAGGAGAACGTCGCCGCGGCGGCTGTGGAGCTCACGGATGAGGAGTTCGAGAGCCTGACAAAGGCGGTCTGAGGAGCCGAGGGAACGAAGGACTGAAGAGCTGCGGGTCTGAAGGTCTCAGTCGCGAGGCGGGATCAGCGGATCCCCGCCAGGCGCCGAAACAGGCTACTGCGAAGCGGGCCTCCTCCTGCGGGCCCGGCCTCGCGGGAGGCGCGCATCGCGTCGAAACCGTAGACGACCATCTCGCGTTCGTAGGCGGCGATCGCGGCGACCACGTCCTGGTCGCCGCGCACGGCGTCGGCGAGTCTCGAGGCGAGCAGCGCCGCGTCCTGAAGCGCGGTGTTCGCTCCCGAGCCGCGGGCCGGGCTCATGGCGTGGACGGCGTCGCCGAGAAGCGTCACGCGGGTGCTCGGCCAGGGGTCGATCGGGACGACCGACCGGATCGGGATGAGGGCGGTCTCCTCGACGGCGGCGAGTTCGACGAGGCGGCGGATGTCGCGGTGCCAGCGGCGGATGGCGTGCATCGCGACCGCGTGCAGTCCGACCGAGGTGTCCGGGACGCCGGGGAAGGCATCGGCCTGTGCGGTCAGGGCCCACATCAGGTACGGCGGCACGTCGGTGAGCCGCACATCGGGCGCGATCCGCCGCGCCGCATCGCCCGGCGCCTCGCGGAAGTCCAGCACCCCGGTCGCCATGCCCGCCGTGCCGCCGACGATGGCGGTGAAGCCCTTCCAGATGGGAGCCGGCACCAGCGGTCGCGTCTGGTCGGTGAGCGGGGTCCGGCCGTAGATGCAGAGCGCGCCGGTCTCCTCCACCGCCAGCTGCGGAAGATACCACCGCCGGATCGGGGACCCGACGCCGTCGGCCGCGACCAGGACGTCGGCGCTCGCCTCGGTGCCGTCGGCGAACTGGACGCGGACGGTATCAGGATCCTGCGTGAAGCCGACGCAGGTACGCCCGAACTCGATGACGTTCTCCAGACGCGCGGCAAGGATCTCGCGGAGCGTCTGCCGGTTCACCGAAGTCGCGAGGCCGTTCGGAGCCATTTCGGTGCTTCGCAGAATACGTAGACCGCTGCTCATCACGGTGAGCTGCGTGCTCGGCTGCCCGGCTGTGGCGACGCAGAGCTCGTAGAGGTCCGGCGGTAGGCACGCTTCCAGCGCCGCCAGCGCATGGAGGTGGATGCGGTAGCCCTGGCCGCGCGAGTCGAGGGCGGTGTCGCGCTCGTAGACCGTGACGTCGATCCCTGCGCGAAGCAGGCCTTGCGCGAGGGCGAGTCCGCCGATGCCCGCTCCAACCACTGCGACCTTCATCGGGCGGCATCCTTGGCGTCTGCGGCTGGGGCACGGCGGGCAGCGCGCGCCTCGTCGAGGTAGGCCACGAGCGGACCCCACTCGGCGGCACCGTCGATATCGGGGTTCCGCTCTCCGTAGTCGAGCCACATCCGACGAGCAGTGGCGCCGCCTGCCTGGTCCGAGCCCCGCAGCAGCTGCGAAAGCTCGTCGAGACGGTCGACGATCCGCCGGACCGCCTGGTCGGAGGCAGGCGTACCGGCCCGCATCTCCGACAACGCTTCCTGATACAGCGACGGCATCTCCACCCCGATGGCGTGTTCGGCGACGACGCCGAGCTCCGCCATCCACCGGCGCATCGCCTCGACCTGTTCCTGGTCCTGGTCCTGGTCCCGGTCCAGCGATCCGTGCACGTCCCGCATCATCTTGATCACGGCCATCAGCCCCGGCGCGGCCCCGACCGCGTCCGCCTCCCGCGCCGCGAGTAGCTGCTCGCGGAGCCGCTGAGCCGTGCGGATCTGCCGGTCGACCTGCGCGAGCTGCCCGTCGATGACGTCGCGCACCGCGACGTCGGCGCTCAGCACCCGGCCGACCTGCTCCAACGACAGTCCGAGCTGGCGCAAGGCCGTGACCATGTAGAGCTTGCGCAGGTCCGCGTCGGTGTAGAGGCGGTGCCCGGCGGCAGTGCGCGCGGTGGAGGCGACCAGGCCGATCTGGTCGTAGTGGTGCAGCGCGCGGACGGTCAGGCCGGTCGCGGCCGCCACGTCGCCGATACGCCAGGTTCGCTCATCGATCCCCACCGTCCGAGGATGTCACCTCACCTAACGTCAGGTTCAAGAGCGGGAAGGTCACGGACGCGGTCAGACCGCCGCGCGCGTTGGCGATCAGGACCAGCTGTGTTCCGTGCGCGGCCGCGATCGTCGCGGCCAGGGCCAGGCCGAGCCCCCGGCCTCGGGGGCCGCCGTTGGTGTCGGCGGTACGGCCGGCGCGGCGGTAGAAGGGCTCGGTCAGGAGCGGGATCGCCGCGTCCGGGATGACTTCGCCGCTGTTCCTGACCGTGATGGTGACTGAGCCGTCCTTGACTGAGACGGCGACGGAGGCGGTGCCGCCGGCGGTGTTGTGACGTACGGCGTTCTGCATCAGGTTGACCAGGAGTTGGCGCAAAAGCACCGGATCGGCCTGCACCAGCGCGTGACTCAGGACCGCGTCAAGCCCGATGCCCGCCGTCCGCGCCTCATCGGTCACGGCCGCCACCGCCTCGCAGACCGCCTCGGCGAGGTCCACGATCTCGCCGTCCAGGACGCCCTGAGCGCTGTCCGCCAAGTCGAGCAGGGCGTCCACGGTGTCCAGGCTCTGTCGGTTCGCGACGCGCAGTTTGCGCGCCAGCGCGGCCACGTCGTGGCCGTCCGGATCGGCCAGCGCGACGTCGAGGACCGCCTGGGTGGTGGCCAGCGGCGTGCGCAGCTCGTGGGAGGCGTTCGCGGCGAAGCGCTGGTGGGCGTGGAAGGCCTGTTCCAGCCGGGCCAGCATGGCGTCGAAGGTGTCGGAGAGCTCCTTGAGCTCGTCCTGCGGTCCCGGCAGGGCGATGCGGTGGTCCAGCCGGCCCGAGCCGGCGCGGCGGGCCGCGACCGTGATGTCGTGCAGCGGTCGCAGCATCCGGCCGGTGGCAATCCAGCCGAGCCCGGCTGCCGCACACACCAGCACTGCCAGCGCCGCCGCGGAGGCGAACAGCAGGGTACTGAGAAGGGTGTCCGTCGAGCGGACCACCAAGCCTTTGCCCGGGGCCGGGGTCAACACGTTCGAGGGCGCGGCCACGGGCACCGGGGTGAGCTGCGCGGCTCCCGTCGCCTGGTGCGGGCTGGTCGTGGTGGGGAACTCGTAGGTCGGGGCCCATCGCATGAAGAGGTAGAGGGCCAGGAGCGTGACGCCGGCGAGGACGAGCATCAGGAGCGTGTACGCCAGGGTCAGGCGGGTGCGGATCGTGCGGCGGAAATGCAATGGCCGGGTGGCCAGAAGCGCCGCGGTCATGTCGAGGCCGCCAGGAAGTAGCCGACCCCGGTCACCGTACCGACGATGGACGGCTCGCCAAGCTTCGCCCGCAAGGCCGAGATCGTGATCCGCACGGCGTTGGTGAACGGGTCGGCGTTGGCGTCCCACGCCTTGTCCAGCAGTTCCTCCGCGCTGACGATGCCGCCGCGCCGGCGCATCAGCAGCTCCAGGACGGCGAACTGCTTCGGAGTGAGCCGGATCAGCCGGTCGTCGCGGTACACCTCGCGACGGAACGGGTCCAGGCGCACGCCGGCGAACTCCAGCAGCGGCGGCTGCGCGGTCGGGCTGCGCCGGTTCAGGGCCCGAAGGCGTGCGACCAGTTCGGGGAACTCGAACGGCTTGGTCAGGTAGTCGTCGGCGCCGAGGCCGAGGCCGGCGACCTTCTCGTCCAGGCGGCGGGCCGCCGTCAGCATCATCACGCGGCAGCTCGGGTACCGCTGCACGATCAGCGCGCAGAGCTGGTCGCCGTGCATGCCCGGCAGGTCCCGGTCCAGCACGACCGCGTCGTAGGGCGTGACGGCCATGCTCTCCAGGGCCGCGTCGGCATGGTGCGCGACGTCCACCGCCATCGCCTCGCGGCGCAGGCCCGCCTGGATCGCCTCGGCCAGCATCACCTCGTCCTCGACCACCAGCACGCGCACGGTTCTTCCTTTCACGGCGTCGATCGGCCAGAGCGGCTGATCGGGCCCACCGGCACCGTCCGACCTTGCCAGACGGGACGATGCCGATGGAACCGGACATCGACAGTTCTCAGGCGATCTACAGGTCCGTCAGCTGTCAGCGCGCGCCGGTGGTACCCGAGCCGTCGGTGTGCGGCACGACGCCGAGCGGGATCGCGATGCCCGGCACGACCTTCGACAGGTCGGGCTGGGCGCCGGGCACCGCCTGCAGGGTGACCGTGCCGGGGGCGCCGGCGGCCGGGGCAGCCGGAGCGGTCGTGGTCGTGCCGCCGGACACGATGCCGGTCGCTTTCCCGAGCGGGATCGCAGTCCCCACCTGCACCTTGGCCAGGTCCGGCTTGGCGCCGGGCACCGCCTTCAGCGTCGCCGCCGGCGCCGGTGCCGAGCCCGTCCCGGACGCGTAGGCCATCCCGCTGCCCGCCCCGCCGGCCAGCACGGTGGCCAGGCCGAGGACTGCCATCGTCCTGCGCTTGATGATCATCGATCCATCCCCTTCGCTTGCCTCGCCGCCGTGGACCGGCGGTGGGGCAAGCGAACCAATCGGGGCCTATCCCGAGCGTTCGGGGCGCCGATACGTTTTCGATAGGTGAGCCGGCGCCCTAGCTGCGCTCGCTCACGCCGATGAGCTGGCCGCGTGCCAGGACCGGTGCGTCGATGGCGGCGAGGAGGGCTCGGGGGCGGGTCTTCAGGACGGCGCTTCGGTCCGGGCCGTTCAGGAGGCTCTGGTTGAGCGCGTAGAGCTGGAAGACATAGCGGTGCGGTCCGTGGCCCTTGAGCGGTTCCGGTCCGTAGTAGCCGCGGCTGATGAAGGACCGCAGGAGCGTGACGCCGGGGGCCGGATTCTTCTTGTCCAGCCCGCCGGACGGCAGTTCGTGCGGGGTCTGGAGGCGGGCTTCGTCGATGGCTGCGAGGCAGTGGACGGCGGGGTTGCGGCCCAGCGGGACGTCGATGTCCTCGATGAGGAGCAGGAGTTCGGCGGTGCCGGCCGGCGGCTCGCTCCAGGCCAGGTGCGGCGAGACGTTCTCGCCCTTGACGCGGCGGCCGGAGTGGCGCGTGAGCAGGACGCCGGAGTCGGTGAAGTCGTGGCTGGAGAGCCCGATCGTGTCCGGGGCGGACAGGTTCGGCTGGTTCCAGGCGTAGGTGGCCTCGTCGGGGCGCTTGTCGCGCAGGAGGGTGCCCAGGATCGTCACGGGAAGACCTTTCAGTAGATCTTTAGGTATACTAATGACCCATGGAGAAGCGGGCAACACAAGGCGCGGCGGGCCAGGACGAGCTGGGCGAACAGCTGCGGGTCGCGATGGTGCGGCTGTATCGGCGATTCCGCAGCGAGCGTCCCGAGGGCGGCCTCGGGGACGCGGCGCTGGAGGTGCTGACGCGGCTGCACAAGCACGGGCCGAGGACGCTGACCGAACTCAGCGAGGCCGACCGCGTCTCCCCCGCTTCCATGAGCCAGACCGTGAACCGCCTCACGTCGGCGGGCTACGCGGTGCGCACCCGCGATCCGCACGACGGTCGCAAGGTTCTGTTCAGCGCCACGGCCGAGGGCGACGCGGTCGCCGGCGCCGCGCGGGCTCAACGCCACGCGTGGCTTGACCGGCGGTTGCAGGCACTCAGCGCGGAGGACCGGGCTGTTGTCGCGCGCGCCGCCGAGCTCTTCCACCAGATCGCAGAATCCTGAGAACGGTGGACTGAAAAGCGGCCGAAACGAGGCGGGGCAAGGGCTCGGCTCAGGGTCGCGCGCGCTCGATCAGGTCCTGTCCTGCCGAGCAAGCCGCACCTTCTGGACACTTTGGGATGCTACGGTGCCGAACCACAGACGTATTTCAGTTGAACAGGAGGGGACGCAGTGGTGAACAAGGCGGACTTGGCCACCGAGGTGGCGGAGCGGCTGAGCGGCACCGACCCGGACGCCCGGCAGTACGTGGACGCGGTGTTCGACGTCATCATGCGTCATGTGGCCGCCGGGGAGCGAGTGCAGATCCTCGGGTTCGGCACGTTCGACAGTGTGGAGCGGGCCGCTCGGGTCGGGCGGAACCCGCGGACCGGTGCGGCGATCCAGGTCGCGGCCAGCGTTTCGCCGCGGTTCCACGCGGGGCAGACGTTCCGGGCTCAGGTGACGGAGACGGCGCCGGCTGTTGTTGAGGTTTCGCAGGAGGCTGCGAAGCCGGCGAAGGTGAAGAAGGCCAAGACGGCTAAGGCGGCCAAGGCGGCGGACACCAAGCCCGCTGAAGCGGTGGCTGCGGTGGCTGCGGAGAAGCCCGCGAAGGCTACGAAGGCTACGAAGGCTACGAAGAAGAAGACTGCGGAAGCCGCAGAGCAGGCGCCCGCGAAGGTCGAGGCGGACAAGCCCGCCAAGGTCGTCGCCGAGAAGCCCGCCAAGGTTGCGAAGGTCGCCAAGGTCGCGAAGGTCGCGGAGAAGAAGCCCGCGAAGGCTCCCGCCAAGAAGGTCGTCGAGGTCGTCGAGACCAAGCCGACCGAGACGAAGCCGACCGCAACCAAGCAGGCCGAAGCCAAGCCGGCCAAGTCGCCGAAGGTCGCGAAGAAGGTCACCAAGAAGGCGGCCAAGCCGGCCAAGTCCGGCAAGAAGTAGGGCAGCAGGCAGGGCATCGCCGGAGTGGCGCCAAGCGGCGCCCGCTCCCCACGCCGAACGAGGGCACGGCCTTCCGCGAACCGGTTCCCAGGCCGCGCCGTCGTGCCCTACCGTGGTCGCGTCCAGCGATCCGACCACGGCCGGCGAGGTCCCGATGTCGCACCTGACCTATCCCGAGGCGATCGTCGTCGGGCTCTTCCAAGGCGTCAGCGAGCTGTTCCCGGTGTCCAGCCTGGGTCACAGCGTGCTGATCCCGGCGCTGATCGGCGGGCGCTGGGCGCGCGACCTCGACGTCTCCACGCCGGAGTCGCCGTACCTGGCGTTCATCGTCGGGCTGCACGTCGCCACGGCGCTGGCGCTGGTGGTGTTCTTCTGGCGGGACTGGCTGCGGATCGTCGGCGGCTTCCTGACCTCGGTGCGCGACCGCCGCGTCGAGACCCCGGACCAGCGGCTGGCGTGGCTGCTCGTCATCGCCACGATCCCGGTCGGCCTGACCGGCCTGGTGCTGGAGCACACGTTCCGGACGACGCTGGGGCGTCCGGTGCCGGCGGCGATCTTCCTGACGGCCAACGGCGTGATCCTCTACGGCGGCGAGCTGCTGCGGCGGCGGTCGGTGGCGACGTCCGGGGGCGCGGGCACGGCCGGCGATTCAGGCACGGCCGCGGCCGCGGCGACTGCAACGCCGACTGCAACGGCTACAGCTACAGCTACAGCCTCAGCTGACCCGGCGGCCCCATCCGGCGACCCGATCGCCTCCGACCTCCGCCTCTCCCGCGTCGGCCTCGGCGCCGGCACCCTCATCGGCTCGGCGCAGATCCTGGCCCTGCTGGCGGGCATCAGCCGCTCCGGCGTGACGATGGTCGCCGGCCTGCTGCGCGGACTCTCGCACGAGGACGCCGCCCGCTTCTCCTTCCTGCTGGCCACACCGGTCATCCTCGCCGCCGGCATCCTGAAGGTTCCGGACCTCACCGGCCCCCTCGGCAACGGCATCCACGGCCAGGTGCTCGTCGGCGCGCTGCTGTCGGGGATCGGCGCGTACCTCTCGGTGCGCTTCCTGGTGCGCTACTTCGAGACCAGGACCCTGACGCCGTTCGCCGTCTACTGCTCGCTGGCCGGAATCGCTTCTTTGGTGGTGTTCGCAGTTCGCGGCTGAGCGGCGCGTCGAAAAAAGTTGTTTGAACGGTCCAGCACGGGCCAGAAGGACGCTTCACAACGACGTAGCCGGGCTCCGGATTAATCCCCGTCGCAGCCCGCGGAAAGGATTGACCATCATGGGCGTCATTCTGCTGGTTCTTCTGTTGGCCCTCGTGCTCGGCGGCCTCGGCTTCGCCATCCACGCACTGTGGGTGATCGCCGTGATCGTGTTCGCCGCGTGGCTGATCGGTTTCGGCATCCGCCGCGGCGAGGCCGCCGCCGGTGGTGGCCGTCGCCGCTGGTACGGGCGCTGGTAGCAGCCCGCGGGGCCGGCCGGGCGACCGGCCGGCCCCGGGCACCGCGCTCGTACCGCCGGCTCTCCACCGCGAGGAGGACGCCATGAGGAGGACGCCATGACCACCGTCGCCGAACAGATCGTCACCGCCCTGGCCGACCTCGGAGTACGCACCGTGTGGGGCGTGGTCGGGGACGCGCTCAACCCCGTGACCGACGCCATCCGGCGCGAGGAGCGCGTCGAGTGGATCGGCACCCGGCACGAGGAGGCCGCGGCGTTCGCCGCGAGCGCGCAGGCGCAGCTCACCGGCACCATCGGAGTCTGCATGGGCACCGTCGGGCCGGGCTCGCTGCACCTGCTCAACGGCCTGTACGACGCCAAGAAGTCGCACGCGCCGGTGCTGGCCATCTGCGGCCAGGTGCCGTCGGCCGAGTTGGGCGCCGACTACTTCCAGGAGGTCGACAACGACGCGGTGTTCCGCGACGTCGCCGCCTTCCGGCACACCGTGACCAACGCGAGCCAGATGCCGCGGGTGCTGGAGCAGGCCGTGCAGACCGCGTACGCCAAGCCGGGTGTCTCCGTGCTCACGCTGCCCGGCGACATCGGCTCCACGGACGTCGCCAAGGACAGCGCCGTCCACATCACCCGCGTCCCCGCGCGCCTGACCCCGGACGACGGCGAGATCACCCGCGCCGTACGGCTCCTGGACGACGCCAAGACCGTGACCATGCTGGTCGGCGCCGGTGCCCGGGACTACCGCGCCTCGCTGCTGGAGCTGGCCGACCGGCTGGCCGCCCCGATGGTCCTGACGCTGAAGGCGAAGGAAGGCCTGGAGGCCGACAACCCCTTCCAGATCGGCCAGAGCGGCCTGATCGGCAACCCCGCCACCCGCGAGGCGTTCGAGAGCGCGGACGCGCTGCTCATGATCGGCACGGACTTCCCGTATCCCGAATGGCTCCCGGCGGCGACCCCGACCATCCAGATCGACTCGCACGCCGACCACATCGGCCGCCGCACACCGGTGGACGTCGGGATCGTCGGCGACGCCGGCCTGAGCATCAGCGCCCTGCTGAAGCGGCTGCGCGGCAAGGAGTCCCGGAGCCATCTGGAGCACGCGCGCTCGCACTACGAGGACTGGCAGGGCCGGCAGCGCAAGCTCACCGACCCGGACTTCGACCACAGCCTGGTGGGCAAGGTGCGCTCGCGGTTCGACAACACCGAAGCCAAGATCCGTCCCGAGGCGCTGGCCACCTTCGTCGACACTCACGCCCCGGACAACACCGTGTTCACCACCGACACCGGCATGTCCACGGTCTGGCTGGCACGCTGCGTGACGATGCGCGGCACGCGCCGGCTGATCGGTTCGTTCAACCTCGGGTCGATGGCGAACGCGTTGCCGCAGGCCCTGGGAGCCGCGGCGCTGGACCGGGGACGGCCGGTCGTCGCGTTCTGCGGCGACGGCGGCCTGACGATGCTGCTGGGCGAGTTGCTGACGGCGGTCGCCTACGAGCTCCCGGTCAAGCTGATCGTCTTCGACAACGGCCGCCTGGGCATGGTCAAGCTGGAGCAGGAGCAGGGCGGCCTTCCGGAGTTCGGGACCGAACTGGCCAACCCGAACCTGGCCGGCGTGGCCGCCGCCGTGGGCATGCCGGCGGCGCGGGTCACCGAGCCGGAGGAGTTGGAGGCCGCGGTGGTGGCGGCGTTGGCGTCGCCGGGCCCGTACTTGCTGGACGTCGTCACGAACCCCGAGGAGATCGCGCTGCCGCCGAAGGCGAGCGCCGACCAGGCTTGGGGGTTCGCCATCGCGAAGGTGAAGGAAGGGATCGTCAGCCGGGGCGCCAAGTCTTGAGCACTTGCACTGTCAGGATGGAGCTCTGGTGTACCCCCTCAAGTCAGCCGCCTAGGAACGCACTGAGGCACGAACGGTATTCAAGATCGCATCGATGTCGCTGCTCTTGTCGACGAAGGCGAACGCGCCCGCGGCAAGGGCGGCGTCACGCAAGCCGCCTCGCTCGCTCATCGCCACGACCGCGCACACGGACCCCTTGGTCAGGCCGCGCACCAGCCGAAGCCCGGAGGCGGTGTCGGGAAGGAGCAGATCCACCAAAGCCACCGATGGGCGTGTGCTGTCGGCCAGTGTCAGGGCCTGCGCAGCGTCGGCGGCATCGGCGACGATGACCAAGTCGCTCTCGAGGGTGATCGTCTCAGAGAGGGCGACGCGTACTCGGACGTCGCGGTCCACCAACAGCAGGCGGATCGGACGGGGCGCCTCGCGAGGCGGAGAGCCGTCGCCTGAGCTGGAACCCTTTCCGGAGCCGGGTGTGTCGTCGGCGAGCTTTGAACGTGCCATTCCTTCATGCTGACCGCGATCCGCTCGGCGGGCATCGGCCATATGACGGCACTGCGCGAACGGCCTGGTGCTTTCACAGGGATTGCGGGCGATCCTGTGCGATGCCTTCTTGAACCGCCCACAAGGCCGCCTGGGTACGGGAAGAAAGACCCAGTTTGGCGAGGATATCCGATACGTGGGTGCGCGCTGTGCGCTCACTCACGACCAGGGTCTCCGCGATCTGGCGGTTGGACGCGCCCTCCGCGATGAGCAGGAGGACCTCCCGTTGCCGACGAGTCAGCGTGTCGCCCGCGCGCTGGGGAGCGCGGGTCGAGTCGGCCAGTATCCGGGCCACGACGGGATCCAGATGCATCCGGCCGGCGACCGCGGCGCGGACGGCCGCGGCGACCTCGTCGGCGTCGGCGTCCTTCAGCAGGTAGCCGGCCGCGCCCGCCTCCAGGGCGCCGCGGACCTTGACCTCCTCCACGAAGCTGGTCACCGCGACCACCTCGATGGCCGGCCAACGGCCCTTGATCCGGCGGGTGGCGGTGATGCCGTCCATCCCCGGCATCATCAGATCCATGAGCACCACGTCGGGCAGGTTCCCCACCGGTTCCAGGACGGCCATGCGGTCCAGGGCTTCCTGGCCGTCCGCGGCCTCGCCGACCACCTCGATATCGTCGATCATCGCCAAGTAGGCCGAGACGCCCCGGCGCACGACGCGGTGGTCGTCGACGAGGAAGACCCGGAACGGATGAGCGGACTCGGCGGCGGACTCGGCGGCGGATTCGGTATCGGGCTCGCTGTCAGCGGACATCGTCGGCGCCTTCTTCCGGTCGGTCCCGGCGGCTGTGCGGCAGCGTCACCGTGACAGTGGTGCCGGCGCCGGGTGAACTGGCGACGGCGAACTCGGCCTCGATGGCCCGGGCCCGGTCGGACATGCCGGAGAGCCCGATACAGCCGGAATGCTCGGCATCGGCGTCGAAGCCGACACCGTCATCCTCCACGACGATCCGCAGCAGGCCCGACTCGACGCTGATCCGGACCTCCGCGTGCTCCGCACGCGCGTGCTTGACCACGTTGTTGAGCGCTTCCGAGGCGAGGCGGTAGAGGTGCTCCTCGACGCCGGATCCCAGGTCCAGCCGCCATTCGGGCCCGTCCACGGTGATCGCCACCTGGTCCCGGGCCGTCAGCGCCGCTCCCAGCTTGCGCAGCGCGGTCACCAGACCCTCCTCCGCCAGGGCGCCCGGGCGCAGTTCGAAGATGAGCGCGCGCATCTCGGCCAGCGTGCCGCGCGTCAGCTCGGCGAGCTGGGCCACCGACCGGCCCAGCGGCCCGGTGTCGTCCAGGCCCTCCTTGGCCATCGCCAATTGCGCGGTTCTGGCGTACATGGTCATGGAGAACAGGGCTTGGCTGATCGAGTCGTGCAGTTCACGAGCCAGGCGGGTGCGCTCCATCGACGCCGCCAGGCGGGCGTTCGTCACCGCGACCGCGGCCTGGTTGGCGAGGACGTCGTAGAAGGCTGACTCATCCGCCGAGGGACCCGCCACGTCGTGCGGCAGGTGCGCCCCGAAGACGCCGAACACCTCCCCCTCCCAGGCCAGCGGCGCGAAATAGGTACCCCGCCAGTCCAGCGCGGCCATGCTGGCGGCGAACTCCCTCGTGGCCGGTGCGGCGGCGATGGCCGAGCGCGCGTCGGGCAGGTAGTACGGCTTGCCGTTGAGCACATAGGACCCGCCGGGAAGCTCGTCCAGAGTGACAGAGCTGGCGGTCCAGGCGCTCCTGCTGCGGGCGCGGTCCGGGAACCCGTGCCCGCCGGCCACCGCGAGCTTGTGATCCTCCCCGATCACCACGATCCCGCAGGCCACGGCCACGGTGTACTCGACCGCGTGGCGGGCGATGCCCTGCAGGATCTCCTCCAGCGTCCCGGCTGAGACGAGCTGGGCCGTGGTCTGCGCCAGCGCTTCGACGGTGCGCTCCATGGGACGTGTGCCGCGGGCGTCGCGAAGGGTCGCCAGCCAGTGCCGCACGCCGTCGAGCTCGATGGCGGACAGGGAGCACGTCAGCTCGCCGCCGGCGGTCTCCGCCAGCGTCTCCAGGAGTTCCCGGCCGAGGAGCCGGTCGGCGGGGCGGTCCAGCATTCGGCAGGCCACCGGGTTGGCGTGCAGGAATCGGCCACCGGAATCGACGACGGCGACCCCGTCCTCGACGCTGACCAGCGCTTCTACCAGCGCCGGCAGACCCAGCGCGGCCGCGTCCGCGAGTGATTCGTTATTGAAGGAGATAGGGGCAGGCCCTCTCTGTGCGTGTCAGGCCTGACAGTACTACCTCGCGCCACCCCGCGATCTTGCGCGCTCCGACCGCCGGTCACGGGTTCGGCCGCCGACGGCCTACGTCATTACGCACAGGCACACCGCGTCGCATGACGGGGCCGTTGTCCGGTCAATGAGCCGATGGCCTGGAGCCGGCCGAGCGGGAGCCTTGAGACATCGCCACCGCGGCCGAAGAAGAGCAACCGGAACAGCAGAGCATTCCGCCGGACGAACCGCCGGCGACCACCCCGATCCAAGGAGCCACCATGTTGTCCGAACTCACCCAGGCCATGATCGTCAACGGTGCCGTCCTCGCCGCGGTCCTCGAAGCCGACCTCGGCGGCCACCGCAAGGTCGGCCGGATGCGCATCCTGCGGCCGCTGGTCCTCGCGGCCGGCGTCGTCCCGCTGTTCCTGGACTCCCCGGCCACCCACGGATCCGGTCTCGTCCTGGAGATCAGCGCGGCGGCCTTCGGCGTCCTGTGCGGGCTCATCGCCATCACCCAGATGAAGATCTACCGCAGTCCCAGCACCGGCAAGCCGGTCAGCCGGGCCGCGGCGCCGTACGCCGCGCTGTGGATCGCTGTCGTCGGTGCCCGCGCCGCCTTCTCATATGGCTCAGTCCACTGGTTCCCCAGCCAGCTCACCGACTGGGCGAGCCGGGAGAACGTGACCAGCGCCGCCATCACCGACGGACTGCTTTTCATGGCCGTGGCCATGCTCGTGACCCGCACCGTCGGCATGGCCGCCCGCGCCTCCACCCTTCCCGCCGGCCGGTCTGCCTCGCAGCAGGCCAATGCCCCGGCCACCGCGCGCATCTGACGCCGCAGCTCGCGCTCTGACTCCACCCGACTCCACCCCGCGACTCCACCACCAGCCCCGCACGCCAGGAGACCACCATGTTCGATGTCGTACTGATCATCGCCGCTGTCGGCTACGTCATGGCCCGCCGAGTGGCCGGAGAGGCGGCACAGGCCAAGCGGATGCTGGTCCTGCCGGCGGTCCTGGTCGCGCTGGGATTCTCGGATGTGTCCAAGGCCGGCCACAGCCCCGCGGCCCTGGCCTTCCTGATCGGCACCGCGGTCGTCAGCATCGCGTTCGGAGCCCTGCGCGGCCTGAGCACCAGGCTCTCCGAGAAAGACGGCATCGCCTACGTGCACTACACCGGAGTGACCATCGCCCTGTGGGTGGCCAACCTGGCAGCCAAGTTCGGACTCAACGCAGTGTTCAAGACCGTGAACCCGCACGCCGCGGCGAGCTCAGGCAACAGCCTCCTGCTGACCCTGGGCGCCGGGATGTTCCTCGAAGGCGCGGTCACCCTCTACCGGGCGATGCACACCAGCAGCAAGGTCATCTGGGCCAAAGGCAAGGACGGGCAGCCACACACCACCTCCCCCTACCTGGATGACCTGCAGAACCGCTGGGCAGACCACTGAGGCCTGACACCAGGCTCCCCGCCCGACACCGGCCGGCCCATCTCATTGCGGGCCGGCTGTCTGCTTGCTCGCCTCGAATGTGCTTGTGAGGTTCATCAACACCGCACGAGGCGCGCTCGGTGCTGCTGATCCAGGCCCGGGCCGCCGGCGTCTGCGTCAGCGTCGGCGCGGCATCTTGGCGCAGGCTCAGTCTTCGAGCATCGGCGCAGCCAGGTACTGCTCAGGGATCCCAAAAGCATCCACCAACGTCCGCGCATACGGCCGCAGCTCCGCACACAGCGCGTTCACCGCGGCGATGACCGCCTTCGCTCGTCCCGCGCTCAGGCGGCCGTGCTCCAGGAACCAGGCTCGGTCCGCCTCGATGTTCGCCAGCGCGTAGAGGTCGCAGACGCGTTCCAGCAGGGCCTTCGCGTTCGGGTCCGAACAGCGGCTGATCGCGCGGACGAACGCCTCCAGCACCAGGCGGTCGACGTGGACGCGGCCAGCGCGCAGGACGTGGTCCTGGGCTGCGTTGAAAACCTCGAACGGGTCCTTTCCTGCTTTGCGCAGGCGGTCTGCGACGCCTTCCAGTACGTGCTGCTCCCGGTCCTCGAACAGCTTCAGCTGCCAGTCCCTGTCGGCCAGCGCCTCGCGGTCGTCGCCCTCGGTCAGGCGGTCGACGACCTTGCGGGCGGCGGTGCGCTCGGCCACCGCGCCGAGGACGCGTTCGGCGACGAAGCGGGCCGTCGCCAGTGGGCTGAGGTTCTGGAAGGAGTCCTTGTAGCCGGTCAGGAGGCCCTTGGCGACCAGTTGGAGCAGGACCGTGTTGTCGCCCTCGAAGGTGGTGAAGACGTCGGTGTCGGCCTTCAGCCCGGGCAGCAGGTTCTCGGCGAGGTAGCCGGCGCCGCCGCAGGCCTCGCGGGCGGCCTGGATGGTGGCCGTGGCGTGCCAGGTGTTGGCGACCTTCAGCCCGGCGGCCCGCGACTCCAGCTCGCGCTGGTCCTCCTCGGGCGCGTCGGCGGCGGTGTCGTGGAGTGCGGCGACCAGCTCCTCCTGCGCGAAGTGCAGCGCGTAGGTGGTGGCCAGGGCGGGCAGCAGCTTGCGCTGGTGGCCGAGGTAGTCGAGGATCACGACCTCCTCGCCGTCCGGCTTCGTGAATTGCCGGCGCTGCTCGGCGTAGCGCACGGCGAGGGCCAGCGCGCGCTTGGTCGCGCTGCCGGCGCTCCCGCCGACGCTGACCCGGCCCCGGATCAACGTCCCGAGCATGGTGAAGAAGCGGCGCGCGTCGCCCTCGATCGGGCTGCTGTAGCTGCCGTCGGGGGCGACGTCGCCGAAGCGGTTGAGCAGCGCCTCGCGCGGGATCCGGACCTGGTCGAAGGCCAGGCGGCCGTTGTCGACGCCGTTGAGGCCGGCCTTGGGGCCGCAGTCCTCGATGGTGACGCCGGGCGCCGGATCGCCGGCGTCGTCGCGGATCGGCACGAAGAAGGCGTGCACGCCTCGCGACTCGCCGCCGGTGACGAGCTGCGCGAACACCACAGCCGCGCGACCGTCGCGCGCGGCGTTCCCGATGTACTCCTTCATGGCGCCGCGATCGGGGGTGTGGACGACGAACTCCCCGGCGGCCGGGTCATAGGTCGCGGTGGTCCGCAGGTGCTGGACGTCAGAGCCGTGACCGTGCTCGGTCATCGCGAAGCAGCCGAGCAGATCCAGGTCCTTGATACGGCGCAGGTACCGCTCGTGGTGCGGCTGAGTGCCGAGCAGCTGCACAGCGCCGCCGAACAAGCCCCACTGCACGCCGGCCTTGACCATCAGCGAGAGGTCGCCGAAGCCCAGCATCTCGAACGAGACGACCGAGCCCCCGACGTCTCCCCCGCCGCCGTAGGCCTTGTCGAAGCCGAGCCCGGGACGGTCGGTCGCGGCGAGCGCCTGGAGCTGGTCCAAGACCCGGGCTCGGTGCGCTTCCACGCCGAGGTCGACGGCGTCGCGGTAGGGCTCGGCGGCCATCTGGGCTCGGATGTCGGCGCGCAGGTGGGCCCAGCGGCCGTCCAGGACGGACGTCAGGGCGGACGCCAGGGCGTGCGGATCGACGGCTGCGGGCAGCGGCGGCATAGGGCATTCCTCCGTTCTGGAGCGGCTGATGCCGCTCTGGTGCTTTTCTACAGGCCCTCGACGTCCACCGGCGGCAGATCCTTGATCTCGTCCTTGGACAGTCGCACGGCCACGCCGTCCGCGTCGATCCCGGTCACGTCCCGGATGGGGATCGCGACACGCTTGCGGCCCCACAGGTGGCCCTCGTCGAGGAGCACGTGGCTCACCTCGCTCTCCGGCGGCAGCACGATCAGGCCCCGGACCCGCCCGATCTCGCCGTCGACGGCGTGCACGCGCTCCCCGCGACGGACGCTCACCTCGCCGGCCGGAAGGCGCTCCACGGTCGTGGTCGCGGGCTGCGGATCGACGCCCGGCGCGAAGCCGACCAGCGCGGGCGACGGCGCGAGGCCGTAGAACGGCCACTCCAGGACCCGGTCGCCGCGCCCCGATCCGGTGATCCCGGTGGGTTCGGTGAGTCCGGTGGGCTCGGCGCCGGGCTGGAAGAAGGTCCGCATCGCGGGTTCGAACTCCTCGAACCGGGCGCGGGTGCAGTTCAGCTCCACGCCGTCCGGGCCGGGGACGGCGAGGTGCACCGGCACCAGGCGCGGCTCGGTTTCAGCGTCGTCGGCGCGCACCACGAGGTGCGTGAGCTTGTCGGCGATCGGATCGACGACCACGAACTCCACCTCGCCGCACTCCTCCCCGGCGCATCGGACGCGGCTGCCTATCACGTACTCGAGGGTGTCCTGCATCTCGGAAGTCCTCTCTCTCGCTTGTCGTAAGGACCGTCTGTGTCCAGAACCGAGACCGGCAAACAACCGGGGCCGGCGAACAATCAAGCCGAACCCGGCTGTTAGACGATCAAGAAGCCGGGCACCGGGTGACCCAGGCAGCGATGATCAGGGAGCAGACATGGGAATGTGGAAGGCCAGGAGGAGGCGGGCCGCGTACTCACGGCTGGTCGCGCAGGTGTCCGGACACGATGTGGTCTGGGCCGCTGAGGAAATCGTCGGCGGCGCCTGGATGGCCGGGCTGACCGAGGCGGAGCGGCAGGCGGGCGCGCGGCACGCTTCCGGATCGGGATGCAGCGAGCGGGACAGCAAGCTGCGGGAGTTCATCGAGCGCGAGCGCGTGGTGTGGGAGCAGGCCGAACGCATCCGCACGCTGGAGATCCTGGAGGACCGGGATCGGCTCGCGGCGGCGGCTCGGGCGATCGCCGATACCGGGAAGGCCGGGGCGGTCCGGGCGGCGGTCCGGGAGGCCGAGCAGCTCGGCGAGGAGAGCCGGCTCCGTTTGGCGCACGAGATCCGGGACATTCCGTTGCACTGACGACGGCGAAACCCGTCGCCGCGTTCGGACCGGCGAGGATGGAAGGGACGACCATGCAGCAATCGCGCTCCACCGGATCAGCCGCCCACACCACGGCAGACCGCCAGGCACGCGGCGCGCGGCGTGGAACCCCGCCCTCCGGGGAGCCCCGAAACGCGTGCGAGCCCCGAGCCAGCTCCCTGTCGTGGTCCTTCCCCGGCACCCCGGCCGACGTCGCCTGCTCGCGGCACTGGCTGGCGATGGCGGCGACCGAGATGTGGGGCGACTGCGACGACACCGACCGCCTCGTGCTCGCCTACAGCGAGATCGCGACCAACGCGGTCGTGCACGGCGCCGGCCCGGTCACCGTCGCGGCCCAGATCTGCCCGACCAGCGCACGCTGTGAGATCGCCGACCAGTCCTCGCGGCTCCCGAGGGCCCGGCACGCGGCGCCGGCCGACGTCGGCGGGCGCGGGCTGGAGATGGTGCAGCTGACCGTGGACCGGCTCCAGGTCGCTGCCGACCGGGCCGGCAAGACCGTCTCCTTCGAGGTCGGGCGACAAGCCGGGCGACAAAAGGGATAGACGGGATAGACCTTCTCGGTCACCGCTCGCAGGCATTACCTGTGCGCCATTTCATGGCTCTTCTTTGCATAATATCCACAGTTTCATTTCCCTGGATCGGGTATCAGGGGTGAGGCCGCAAGCCGGCCACTGAATACGGGGACCGTGTTCCTACGAAGATGTCGCACACCCGCGGCATCCGGTTCAATGCCGAGAAAGGATCTCTCTGGTGACCACTGAGACCCGCACACGGTTCTACCACCGACGCGCGCCCGGCGACCTGGTCTTCCTGGCGACCGCGATCATCGCGATCATCATCATCGGCCACATCATCTTCGTCCTGCTCAACGCGAACGGCGGCAACGACATCGTGAGCACGGACGCCGACTGGGCGGCCTGGTTCGCGACCTGGTTCCTGAATCTGTTCACGCCCGACAGCCACGATTTGAACGTGGTGTTGAATTACGGTCTGGCCGCGGTGTGCTACCTGCTTCTGGGCGGAATCCTCCGCCGGCTCATCAATGATCTGTAATTCCTAAGCGGGCCCGGACTGTGGTCCCCCTTCCCGGTGCCGACCGGATCTGTAACAGGTCGCACACCTGGTTGGCGATCCACAGTCCGGCCTTCCCGCCGACGAGCACGGAGGGTCGGCGCCGGCCGACCAGCGGATCGGTGATCACGCCGTCGTCCCGCACCTCGCACACCAGGCTCTGGCCGTCGCGCCATAAGCGCAGGATCCCCGCTCCCCCGCCGTACTTGATGCTGTTGGCCGCCAGTTCGCTGACGACCAGGACCGCGTTGTCGGTCCCGCGCTTGTCGACCGCCGGCTCCGCGAACTCCGCGACCCGGTCGCGGAGCTCTCCCAGGCTCGCCAGGTCGAAGAAGATCTCCCACACCGGCCCCGGCGGTTCTTCCAGCGGTTCGTCGAAGGCCGGGGCGGTCCCGGCGCCGGCGCCCGCGCCGAACTGCGGATAGGTGGCGCTGGGCGTCCGGATGTCGTCGACGAAGACGTGGGGATGAGCGGCGTGCGCGCGCTCGATCACCGGCCCGGACAGCGCGTCGACGTCGTACGGACACAGCAGCCACCAGCCCGGGCCGTCGTCGAACGCGGTGTTGAGCAGCACCTCGTGCCGCTGGCACTCGGCCACCTCGCTCGATGTGCGGGCGGCCCAGATCGGCTCGCCGATCCCCCGGAACCCGCGCGTGCCGGACGCGTGCCGGTCGACCCATTCCTGCCACGCCGGGATGATCCGCGCGGGATTGCGGCCGACGGTCTCCATGGTGAGAAAGCCGACATGCTCCGCGTCGCGGCCCAGCGCGTCCCGCAGCAGCGTGGCACGGGGTTCGACGACCGCGACCAGCACGGTCTCGTCGGCGTCCAACGCGCCCCGCACGAAGGCGGTGGTGCCCGCCACGAAGTGCTCATCACCGGAGTACAGGAACGCCTCATGGCGGAACGACTCCGCGGCGACGGGGTCCTGAGCAGCGAAGGGAAGCCTGCTCATGCTTTCACCTCACACAGACGACGGGCCGACGGCATGTTCTTCAAGACTCGGAGTCGGCCGACGTCCTTCCGCGGTCCGGGTTCCGACACCGGACCGCGCCGTCAAGCGACACTGTCCTCGGATTACCACTTCGGCGCGCGTTAAACGAACAGGTGGGCGAGCAGTGCTCAGCGCTCGGCCTCGACGCCCTTCCGCAGGTCTCCGAGGATCCGCGAAAGCAGCCGGGAGACCTGCATCTGCGAGACCCCGAGTTCCTCGGCGATCTGCACCTGGGACATGTTCCGGAAGAAGCGCATCAGCAGGATCCGCTTGTCGCGTGGGCTGAGCTCGGCGAGCAGCGGCTTGAGCGCTTCCCGGTTGACGACCAGCTCGAAGCCGGGGTCGTCGTCGCCGAGCAGGTCGCCCAGGCTCGCGCCGTCGCCGTCGGACATGGCGGTGGGCACGTCCAGCGACGCGGCGTGGTGCGCGGCGCCGGCCTCATAGGCCTCCGCGACCTCGTCGGCCGACAGCTCCAGCCGATGCCCGATCTCGGCCGCGCTCGGCGGGTGGCCGAGCTCCTGGGTCAGCTCACGCTCCGCGGCCCGGACCGCCAAGGCGTTCTCCTGCACCCTGCGGGGCACGTGCACGTCCCAGGTGGTGTCCCGGAAGTGGCGCCTGACCTCGCCGGCGATCATCGGCGTGGCGTAGGTGAGGAACGCCGCGCCGTAGTCGGGGTCGAAGTTGTCGACGGCCTTGACCAGGCCGAGGTACGCGACCTGCTCCAGGTCCGACTGCGCTTCGCCGCGCTGACGGAACTTGCCCGCTATATAGCGCGCGTAGGACATGTACTCGCCGATGACGTGCTCGCGCAGCGAATCGTATTCGGGATCGTCGGGCGGCATCCTTCGGAGACGGACCAGGGCGGCGCGGGCCGCGGCGCGTTCACGCGCGTAGTCGTCGGGTGTGGCGGGGGTGTCCATCGCCTCAGCTCCCGGCCGTACGGCGTTTCACGATCTCCACGTGCACGGTCGGGCCGTCCACGCGCCAGACGATGTCGTCCACGAGCGCGCTGAGGATCGTCCAGCCGAAGTCGTCGTCCGCGGGCCGCGCGACGTCCTGGGCCTGGCGGCTGAGCACGACGCGGAGCTCGGCGGCCGCCAGGATGAAACGGCACTCCAGGTCCCCGGCGCCGGGGTCCCGCCGGTCGCCGACGGTGTGCCGGAGCATCAGGCCGCTCGCCTCGTCGACGGCCAGGCGCAGGTCGGCGACCTCAGACAGCGTGCAGCCGAACTTGGTGGCGACGTGTGCGCTGGCCGATCGGATGACGGCCAGGTAGTCGGGGTCCGCGGGCACCCGGACCAGGACCGTTTCCGGCTCGGCCGTGGCTTCCGAGACCGTCGACGACGTCCGGTCGGACTGTGATTCAGGATCCATCTGTGCTCTCCGCCCTGTCTCTTCGGGGTCAGCTTACCCACGAAGTGTGAATCACGAGAAGTAGTTCATGTATCAGTTGACAGAGCCCGCGGCGATGCCGAAAGCTGGTGTCCGCTACCGTCGGCTCGACGCCGGAGGGGATTCAGATACGGGGTCGAGGGCTAGGAGCCGCCATGGAGTTCTCTTGTACCGCGAAGCAGTTCGCGGACCACGTGCTGCTCACCGTCGTCGGGGACGTCGACCTCGCCGCGCACGGCCGGTTCCAGGCCGACGTCGAGCAGGCTTGGGACGGCTCGTCCGATCTCGTCATCGACTGCTCCCAGGTCACCTTTCTGGACTCCATGGGGCTGCGGGTCCTCGTGCACGCCATGCAGCGCGCCTCGGCGAACAGCCGCGTGATCACGCTGGCGGCGCCGTCCCAGCCGGTACTGCGGGTGCTGGAGCTGGCCGGGGTCAAAGAGCTCTTCACGGTGACCGCGTAGCCGCTCACCGCACCTCGACCCCGACCAGACACGTGTCGTCGTCGGTGTCGGCGTTGCTGTGCAGGAGCAGGTGCTCCAGCTGCCCCTCCAGCGAGTCGATGTCCGGCTGGACCAGCTTGAGCAGGTCCGACAGCGACTCCTCGATGTCGCGGTCCCGGCGTTCGATCAGGCCGTCGGTGTACATCAGCAGCCTGTCGCCGGGCTGGAGTTGCAGCACCTGCTCCTCGTAGCGGGCTTCTCCCAGCGCTCCCAGCAGTATCCCTTCGGGCGTCGGCGGGACGGCGGTGACGCCGTCCCGGACCAGCAGCGGCGGCGGGTGCCCGGCGCGCGACCAGCGGAACACGCGGTCTTCGGGGTTGTAGATGCCGCAGATGACAGTGGCGGTGACGACGTTGCCGGACAGGTGGTGGGCGACCGTGCCGAGCCAGTTGAGCATCTGCGACGGGGTCGCGCCGGTCGCCGCGAGGCCGCGCAGGGCGTTGCGGAGCGCCACCATCTCGGTGGCGGCGTCGATGCCGTGGCCGGCGACGTCGCCGACGACCAGCAGGATACGGCCGTTCGGCAGGACGACGGCGTCGTACCAGTCGCCGCCGACCAGGTGGCCCTTCTCAGCCGGCCGGTACCTGGTCGCTATCTGCAGGCCCATGGCGTCGATCAGGGTCGGGGCGACCGGCATGATCGCGCGCTGCAGGCGCAGGGTCAGGCGGTTGCTCTCCTCGACCTCGCGCTCGCTGTGCTCCAGCCGGTCGCGCGTGGCGGCCAGGGCGATCTCGGTCCAGTGCTGCGCGGAGACGTCCTGGCAGGCGCCGCGCACGGCGGTCATGGTGCCGTCTTCGAGCACGGGCTCGGCGACGATGCGGATGTAGCGCTGGACGCCGTCGCCGCGCTGGAGGCGGAAGGCGGCGGAGGCGTGGGTGCGGTGGTGAAGGACGGTGCGGACGAAGCGGGAGATCGCGGCGACGTCGTCGGCGTGCGCGTGGGCGGCGAGTTCGCGGATCGGGACCGGCTGCGCGGTGCCGGGCAGGGCGAACAGCTCGAACAGCTCGCCGCTCCAGGTGACCTCGCCGGTGAGCAGGTTCTCCTCGAAGCCGCCCAAGCGGCCCAGGCGCTGGGCGTGCTGGAGGAGGCGAGCCAGGCGGGTTTCCTCGTCCTCGGGGTGCCAGGTGAGGACCAGGCTGGGGCCGAGGCGGCTGATGCCGACGGTGAGGGAGGTGGAGACCGGGATGCCGGCGATCAGAGCTCGCAGGACGACGCGGTCGTGGTGGAAGGGTTCGCCGGTGGCGTGGACGTGCTCGATGCGTTCGTAGAGGCCGCCGTCCTCGGCGGACAGAGGGTAGGCCTGGAGGAACGGCGTGCCGAGGATCGCCGCGGAGGGGCGGCCCACGGGGTCGACGAAGCGGCGGTTGGCATGGACGATGCGGAAGTCGGCCAGGACGCCGGCGGCATCGTACTGCGGTTGCAGGACGAGGGCCGGTTCGAGGAGGCCGTCGAGGAGGTCGCTGAGGCCGGGGGCGACGGGGGCGGGGCCTTGGCCGGGGGCGCCTGGGCCGTTGCCGTTGTGGCCGTTGTAGCCGCTCTGATTCTGTCCGCTCTGTCCGCCCTGTCCGCCCTGGCCGCCGGACGGGCCGAATCCGCCGGGCTGATCCGCGGGCATGATGTCGAGCGTGTGCGCGCAGAGCTCGGCCAGCGCCTGGAGCTGGCGGTGCACCGGCTGCGGCAGCTCACCGACCGGGCCCGGCCAGCAGACCTCGAGCACACCGAGCAACCGCCCGCCGAGCTGCGCCGGAATCGCGACGCGGACGGCGTCGGGGCCGAGCGTACGCTCACCAATGCTCGGCGCCCGGTCAGGACCCTTGCTCCAGTGCGTGGCACGGGTACGAATGGCGCGCCGCGCCGCGGTCTCGACGCCGGGCGGAGTCTGATACCAGCTCCGGGCCTCGGCGGCGGCGAAACCGGAGTACCCGGCCAGGAGCAGCGAGCCATCGGCGGCCAGCGCCCAGACCGCGACCGCGACAGCGCCGAGCGGCTCCAGCGCCTGCCGATGCAGCGAGCCGGCGGCGGCGTGCACGTCGGAGGCGGTGAGCACGCCGGCCTCGGCGGCCCGCAGCCGCACATTCAGCGCCTGCGCGCCGGCGGTGGCCCGCCGCGGATCCGAGACACTGGCGCGCGCCACCTCACCGAGCGGATCGCCAGCGATCTCGTTGACGATGTCAGCCGCCAGCTCGACGACCGGCACCCCACTGCGCTCGGCAAGCTCCTCCAACTGGCGCGCGGCAGCGGCCGGCGCGATGTGCAGGCGCTCCATGAGGATGCCGCGCGCGAGAGCGATCAGGACCCGGACATCGGCGCTGGACTCGGCGTCATGGAGGAGGGACTGGAGGCGGCCGACGGTCGCGGCGAGGCGACCGATGCCGGCGGCGGGCTGCCCGGCGGGGAGGGTGGTGGTAACGGTGGCGGGCGCCGCTGGGAGATGCGCGGCGGCGAGCATTTCGACCCGGGCGCCGGCGAGGACATCGGCTTGCGCGTCGGTGGGCTCGGCGGCTTGCGCGCCGGCAGACTCAGCATCTTGCGAGCTTGGCCCGGCGGCTGCTTGCGCATCGGCGAGCCCACCAGTAGGTGCACCAGTTGGCACGGCGATCTGCGAGCTCGTCCTGGCACCGGCTTGCGCACCAGCGAGCCCATCAGTGTGCGCACCAGTTGGCGCCGCGATCTGCGAGCTCGGCCCGGCGACGGCCTGAGCGGCAGCACGCGGGTCGGGCGCAGCGGTCGCCTGCGCATCGGCGAGCGCGCCGGCGGGCTCGGCGGCCTGCGCACCGACTGGCGCACCAGCGAGCCCATCAGCGGGTGCACCAGTTGGCGCCGCGGTTTGCGAGCTCGGCCCGGCGGCGGCCTGAGCGGCAGCACGCGGGTCGGGCGCGGCGGCCGCCTGCGCATCGGCGAGCGCCGCGTTCGGCTCGGCGGTGGCTTCCGAACTCGGCCCGGCGGCGTCCTCCGGCATGGGCCGTGCTCCTTCCGCCGGCGGGCGTGCTGCTGTGTGGTCGGGGCCGTGCGGGGTCGTCTCCGCTTCGTCGCTCACAGGCCCAGGACCCGCTGGATGCTCTCGATGAGCACCGCGGCGTCCACCGGTTTGGTCACGTAGTCGTTGGCGCCAGCCGCCAGGCTCTTTTCGCGGTCGCCGTGCATGGCTTTCGCGGTGACGGCGATGATCGGCAGGTCCGCGAACTCGGGCATGGTGCGGATGCGGGCCGTCGCTTCGTAGCCGTCCATTTCCGGCATCATCACGTCCATCAGGATCAGCTCGATGCTCGGGTCGTTCTGCAGCGCCTGGATGCCCTTGACGCCGTCCTCGGCGTCGACCACGCGCATGCCGTGCATCTCCAGCATGCCGGTCAGGGCGAACAGGTTGCGGGCGTCGTCGTCGATGACCAGGACGCTGCGGCCCGAGAGGCGGCCGCCGCTGTCGGGGAGTTCGGCGAGGCGTTCGCGGCCGGGGAGGCCGAGGGGGACGACGTCGTCGGGGTGCTCGGCGCCCAGGTGGAGCACGATGCGTTCGCGCAGCTCGTCCAGGCTCGGCAGGAGCTCCAGCGGGTACAGCTCGGCGTGGGCGCGCAGGAGGCGGTCCTGGTCGCCGCGCAGGGTCCGGTTGTGGTGTGCCAGGACCGGGATCGAGCGCAGGGCGGGGTCGGCGGTGCGCGCCTGGAGGAACAGCGCTGCGCCGTCCTGGGCCATGTCCAGTTCCAGGACCACGCAGTGGTGCGGTTCGGCCGCGAGCATGGCTGCCGCTTCTTGAGCCCCGACCGCGGTCCTGATCTGCACCTGCGCGTGCGGGCCCAGCCGCTCCCGGCCGGCGAGCAGGTCCTCGGCCGCGCTCTCGGCGACCAGGGACAGCAGGCCGCGCGCCTGGTCCTCGACGACCAGCAGCCGACGCGGCGAGGCCTCGGCGACAGAACGCTCGGCCACGACCCCGGCCCCCGAACGCCGCGCCCCGGACGACGCAACCGCGGTGTAGTCCGCGTGACCAGCTTGGCCGGCGCTGACGGAATTGTCGGCGGCGGCTCCGTTGCTCGTACTCGTAATGGAGGCGGCATCAGATGCAAACCCGAAATCACCATGCGCGCCGCCGTCGGAGGACGTCATCTCCGCCCAATCCGGATGCGCCACCGGCAGGTACAAAGTGAAGGTACTGCCTTCCCCAAGCACACTGTGCGCGGTGATAGCGCCGCCAAGCAGCTGCGCGATCTCCCGGCTGATCGACAGCCCCAGCCCCGTCCCGCCGTACTTCCGGCTGGTGGTGCCGTCGGCCTGCTGGAAGGCCCCGAAGATGGTCTCCAGCTGCTGCTCGGGAATCCCGATCCCGGTGTCCTTCACCCGGAACGCCAACGCTGGCCCGTGATCCCGCACGTTCCCCGGCAGCTCCTCGACAGTAGCCTGCTCGATGCTCAGCTCCACGCCGCCGGTCTCGGTGAACTTCACCGCGTTGGACAGCAGATTCCGCAGCACCTGCCGCAGTCGGGAGTCGTCGGTCAGCATCTCCCCCGGGATCCCGTTCGCGGTCCGGACCCGGAACTCCAGGCCCTTCTGCGTCGTCAACGGATGGAACGTGGCCTCGACGTAGTCCAACAGCCGCTGCAGGAACACCCGCTCCGGATCGACGTTCATCTTGCCCGCCTCGACCTTCGACAGGTCCAGGATGTCGTCGATCAGCTGCAACAGGTCCGACCCGGCGGAGTGGATCACGCCCGCGTACTCGACCTGCTTCGGCGTCAGGTTCCGGTTCGAGTTCTGCGCCAGCAGCTGCGCCAGGATCAGCAGGCTGTTCAACGGCGTGCGCAGCTCGTGGCTCATGTTGGCCAGGAACTCCGACTTGTACTTCGACGCCAGCGACAGCTGCTGCGCCCGCGTCTCCAGCTCCTGCCGGGCCTGCTCGATCTCCAGGTTCTTGGTCTCGATGTCGCGGTTCTGGGTCGCCAGCAGCGCCGCCTTCTCCTCCAGCTCCGCGTTCGACGTCTGCAGCTGCTCCTGCCGCACCTGCAGCTCGCCGGAGCGCGCCTGGAGCTCGGCGGCCAGGCGCTGGGACTCCCCGAGCAGTTCGTCGGTGCGGGCGTTGGCGACGATGGTGTTGACGTTGACGCCGACCGTCTCCATCAGCTGCTCCAGGAACTGCCGGTGCACCGCGGTGAACCGGTGCATCGAGGCCAGCTCGATGACGCCGAGCACCTGGTCCTCGACCGCTATCGGCAGCACCACCAGGCTCGCCGCGGCGGTGCGGCCCAGCGCCGAGCCCAGCGCGACGTAGTCGCCGGGCAGGTCGTCGATGGCGATGACGCGCTTGCTGCGCGCCGCCTGGCCGACCAGCGACTGGCCGAGCCGGAAGCGGGTCGGGCGGTCGTCGCCGGGGTCGCCGTAGGAGCTGATCAGCCGCAGCTCGGTGCCGCTGCCGTCGGCGGCCTCCTCGGCCAGGAAGAACGCGCCGTACTGGGCCCCGACCAGCGGGGTCAGCTCGTCCATCACCAGCTCGGCGACGACGGCCAGGTCGCGGCGGCCCTGCATCAGGGCGCTGATGCGGGCCAGGTTGGACTTCAGCCAGTCCTGGTCGCGGTTGGCCCGGGTGGTCTCGCGCAGCGACTCCACCATCGAGTTGATGTTGTCCTTGAGCTCGGCGACCTCGCCGGAGGCGTCCACGGTGATGGACCGCGTCAGGTCGCCCTCGGCGACCGCGCTGGTGACGCCGGCGATGGCCCGGACCTGCCGGGTCAGGTTCCCGGCCAGCTCGTTGACGTTCTCGGTGAGCCGCTTCCAGGTCCCGGACACGCCCTCGACCTCGGCCTGCCCGCCGAGCCGGCCCTCGCTGCCGACCTCGCGCGCCACCCGCGTGACCTCGGCGGCGAACGAGGACAGCTGGTCGACCATGGTGTTGATGGTGGTCTTCAGCTCCAGGATCTCCCCGCGCGCGTCCACGTCGATCTTGCGCGTCAGGTCGCCCTGGGCCACGGCCGTGGTCACCTGGGCGATGTTGCGGACCTGGTTGGTCAGGTTGTTCGCCATGAAGTTGACGTTGTCGGTCAGGTCCTTCCAGGTCCCGGCGACGTTCGGCACCCGGGCCTGGCCGCCCAGCGTGCCCTCGGTGCCGACCTCGCGGGCCACGCGGGTCACCTCGTCGGCGAACGCCGAGAGCGTGTCGACCATGGTGTTGATCACGCCGGCCAGCGCCGCGACCTCGCCGCGGGCCTCGATCGTGATCTTCTGCGACAGGTCGCCCTTGGCCACCGCGGAGGCCACCTGCGCGATCGAGCGCACCTGGCCGGTCAGGTTGGAGGCCATGACGTTGACGTTGTCGGTCAGGTCCTTCCAGGTACCGGACACGCCGCGCACCGTCGCCTGGCCGCCGAGGTTGCCCTCGGTGCCGACCTCGCGCGCCACGCGCGTCACCTCGTCGGCGAACGCGGAGAGCTGGTCGACCATCGTGTTGATGGTCTCCTTCAGCTCCAGGATCTCGCCGCGGGCGTCGACGCGGATCTTCTGCGACAGGTCGCCCTTGGCCACCGCGGTGGTGACCTCGGCGATGGAGCGCACCTGCGCGGTGAGGTTGTCGGCCATGACGTTGACCGACTCGGTGAGGTCTTTCCAGGTCCCTGATACGCCCTTGACGTCGGCCTGGCCGCCGAGGCGACCGTCGGTGCCGACCTCGCGCGCGACACGCGTCACCTCGTCGGCGAAGGAGGACAGCTGGTCCACCATCGTATTCAGGGTGTTCTTGAGCTCCAGGATCTCGCCCCGGGCGTCCACGTCGATGGTGCGCGTCAGGTCGCCCTTGGCCACCGCCGTCGCCACCTGCGCGATCGAGCGCACCTGCGCGGTGAGGTTGCCGGCCATGAAGTTGACCGAGTCGGTCAGGTCGCGCCAGGTGCCGGCCACGCCGGGGACCTGGGCCTGGCCGCCGAGCATGCCCTCGGTGCCGACCTCGCGGGCCACGCGCGTCACCTCGTCGGCGAACGCGGAGAGCTGGTCGACCATCGTGTTGATCGTGCTCTTCAGCTGAAGGATCTCGCCCCGGGCGTCGACCGTGATCTTCTGCGACAGGTCGCCCTTGGCCACCGCCGTGGTCACCTCGGCGATCGACCGCACCTGGTCGGTGAGGTTGTTCGCCATGAAGTTCACGGACTCGGTGAGGTCTTTCCAGGTCCCGGACACGCCCTTGACGTCGGCCTGGCCGCCGAGGCGGCCCTCGGTGCCGACCTCGCGCGCCACGCGCGTCACCTCGTCGGCGAAGGAGGACAGCTGGTCCACCATCGTGTTCAAGGTGTTCTTCAGCTCCAGGATCTCGCCCCGGGCGTCCACGTCGATCTTCTGCGACAGGTCGCCCTTGGCCACCGCGGTCGCCACCTGGGCGATGTCGCGGACCTGGGTCGTCAGGTTGCCGGCCATGGCGTTGACCGAGTCGGTCAGGTCCTTCCAGGTCCCGGACACCCCCGGCACCTCGGCCTGGCCGCCGAGCCGGCCGTCGGTGCCGACCTCGCGGGCCACCCGGGTCACCTCAGAGGTGAACAGCGACAGCTGGTCGACCATGCCGTTGAACACGGTCGCGATCTCGACCAGCAGCCCGTCGCCGTGCTCGGGCAGCCGGGTGCCGAAGTCGCCGTCGCGGACCGCGGTGAGCCCGGCCAGCAGCTGGCTCAGGCCCGCCGCCTCGGAGTCCTCCGGCCCGCCCGGCAGCACCGTCCGCCCGTTGGAGGCCGCACGCTCAGCCCTGTCGTCCATCAGTCATCCTGTTCTCTACCCGATCGCACCTGGCGACTTCTGCCGCTGACCGCGCCGACCTGAGTCATCTTCCTCCCCCGTCGGACCGCACGACAGACGTCTCAGGAGCCTGAATCTTCCGGATTCGTACCCCGGATCGCGAAAAGCTCCGTCGTTCCCGACAGCTCCATCACCCGCAACACGGGCTGGGAGGGATCGGCCAGCTCGAAGCCGACGCCCTTGGCCTGCGCCGCTTGCACGCCCTCGATCAGGGCCCGCAGGCCCATCGAATCCAGGAACGTCACGCCGGCGCAGTCGACGGCGACCGGGCGTCCGCCCGCGACCAGCGCTCCGAGCTCTTCGGCGAGGACAGCGTGGGCCGCGAAGTCCACGTCGCCGGTCAGTACGAGGCGCACCTGGTCGCCGTGGTCGGTGACCGTGTGACCGAAGGTGTTCATGTGACGCTCCCACGGTGTGGACGGCTCGGACCGGGCAGCTCCGCGGCTGCCCCGACAGACTTTAGAATTAATCGTTTACATGTGGCAACATTTGACGCGGCGCCCGGATCCCGGTCGCGCTACGGCAACGTGGAGCACGAGACGTGATGCGACGCGTGTGGCAGCGGCGGGAAGGAGGCGAGTGGACGGTCAGGCTGCGCTGCTCTCCTGCTCACCGGCCCCCGACTCGCCTGTTCCCGGGCCGGCCGCGTCCGACTCCTCCGTCTCGGAACCGGTTGCCGAGGAGGATCCCAGCCGCTGTTCGATCGCGGCCTGGAGGCTCCCGAGATGGGTCGACAGCCCCGCCAGAGAGTCCGGCGGCAGCGTCTGCATGACCTCCTGGAGCTCCCGCACCCGGGCCGAGCGGATCTCGGCGAGCACCCGGCGGGCCCGCGGGCTGAGCCAGAGCTCGACCTCGCGGCGGCTGCTGGCGCTCGGCGTGCGGCGGACCAGCCCGTCGGCCTCCATGCGGTCGCACAGCCGGCTGGTGGCCGGCGGCCTGGTGCCCAGAGCCTCGGCCAGCGCGCGCAGGTTGATGCCCTCGGAGCGCTCGATCGCCCGCAGCGCCCGCAGCTGCGACGGCGGGACCGGGCCGCCGGGGAGTGACTCCATACCCCGTCCGTGCAAGGCGTCCAGCAACTCCGCGAGCGCGGCCGCCGTCTCGGCGACCTTCTCGGGCGGCGGCGGATCCTGGTGCACGCCACCACTGTGCCACTGCCGCGCCGAGGCGACCACCCGCGCCCTCCCCGTAGAATCAGGAACCGAAGTGATCGATTATCCGACCGTGGAGCGCGCCCTGCGCTCGGCCGACCCGGAAGCGTTGCCGGAAGCCGTGCGCGCTGCCCTGCTGGGCATGGGGATCGACGGCGTCCAGGTGCACCTGGCCGACTACGCGCTGCGGGTGCTCGCGCCGGTCGGCGGGCCGGCGCCGGCCCGGACGCTGCCGATCCACGCCAGCGTCGAGGGGAAGGCGTTCGCCAGCCAGCTGGCGCAGTTCCAGCAGCTCCAGGACGGGAAGGTCATCGTCACGGTGCCGGTGACGGTGCGCGGGGACCGGCACGGGACGCTCACCGCGCGGCTGCCCGCCGGAGATGGCGACGGGAACGGCGCAAGCGGCGACGTCTCCGGCCCCGACGTCGAGGCGCTGCAGGCGATCGCCCAGCTGCTCGGGCACGAGATCATCGTCGCCGAACGCGACACCGACCGCTACCAGCAGGCCCGCCGGGCCACCCGGCTCACGCTGGCCGCCGAGACCCAGTGGCAGCTGCTGCCCGGCCGCGCCAGCCGCCGCCGCGAGTACGCCCTCGGCGCGCAGCTCGAACCGGCCTACGCGATCCGCGGCGACGGCTACGACTGGGCCGTCACCGACACCGACCTGACGCTGGCCGTCATCAACGGCATGGGCGAGGGCATGACGGCCGCGCTGCTGACCTCGCTGGCGGTGAACGCGCTGCGCAACGCGCGCCGCGCCGGCATCGGCCTGGCCGACCAGGCGGCGCTGGCCGACCAGGCCGTCTACGCGCAGCACCAGGGCGACATGTATGTCAGTGCCCTGCTGCTGTCCTTCGACTACGACACCGACGTGGTGAGCGTGGTCGACGCCGGCTCGCCACAGATGTGGCTGCGCCGCGGCCGCTCCACCGAGCGGATCGCGGTCGAACCGCAGCTGCCGCTGGGCATGTTCGAGGAGACCGCGTACGAGGTCCAGACGTTCCGGCTGGAGCCCGGCGACCGGCTGGTCATCGTCAGCGACGGCGCGCACGCGGCGCTCTCGCCCCGCGGGGAGGTCTACGGCCCGGCCGCGCTGAACCGCGGGATCGTCGCCTCCGGGCTGCTGCCGGCCGAGGACGTGCCGACCGCGATCCTGCGCGAGGTGGCCGGCCACCGGTCGGCCGACGCCGACGACGACGCGGTCGTGGTGTGCGTGGACTGGTACGGGCGTCCGGGCTCGTGAGGGCGTGCCGGGGCACCATCGGGAGCACCATCGAGAACCCCGCCAGGGGCGCCGGGGGCGTGTGAAGCCTGTTAGAGGTCAACGTCGTTCCATACCGGCCGAGATATGCTGGCTTGATGGAGGCAGACGAACGTCGGAAGTGGACGCTGCTCACCTCCCACGGACACGTCCTCGTCGAGATCGCCCGGAATCCACGGTCCCGGGTCCGGGACATCAGCGCGATCATCGGCATCACCGAGCGCGCGACCCAGGCGATCATCGCGGACCTGGAGCGGGCCGGATACGTGGAGCGCGTCCGCATGGGGCGGCGCACGCACTACGTGATCCATCCGGACAACCCGTTCCGGCACTCGGCTCAGGACGGGCTGCAGGTGGGGCCGTTCCTGGACCTGCTCACGGGGGAGGTGGAGCCGGCGATGCCGACGCCACGGGAGAGTTTTCTGGCGGCCGCGGTGATGCCGTTGCCGACGGGGTCGCCAGCGGGGTCGCTGGCAGGGCCGCCGGCGCCGTCGCCGCTGGATACGGTCGCGGCCGCGGTGGGGGCGGAGCAGGTCGAGCCGATGCTGGCGCCGGTCGAGCCGTCACCTCTGGCGCCCGAGCCGGCTGCCGGGCTGGCGCCTGCGATGGAGCCGAGCATGGACCTGAACGTGCCGGGAGCCGAATCACCGGATCCCGGCACGCGCTGACCTTCTTCTCGGACTGCTCGAACCCGTCCTACTTCTTGAACACGTCCTTCACGCGGTCCGCCACATGGCCGACCATGTCCTTGGCGTCCTCGGCGAGTTGTTTGGCCTTGGACTCGGTCTGGTCGTTCCGGCCCTCCGTCGCCAGGTCCTGGTCGTCGGTGAGTTCTCCGGTCTTCTCCTTGACCTTGCCGAAGGCTTCCTGAGCCTTGTTGGAGACGTCGCTCATGAACTGCTCCCTTCCGAGGGCATGTCGATGGCGCCCTGATCACCTGGTGCGGGAGCCGCTGCGCGACTTGACCGCACCGAAGAGCAATCCGGCGACGAAGAGCACGATGCCGACGACCAGGAGCCACAGGAGGCCCTTGATCACGGCGCCGAGGACGCCGAACACCAGAGCCAAGACGATGATCAGAACTATCCATCCCATGGCTTCATGATTCGCCGGTTTCGGCGACGCCGCAGGTTCAGCCTTGCCGTGGTGGTACCGGCGGGGCTGGTGGGGTTGCCGGGACCTGCGGGACCTGCTCCAGGAGCTGCTCGCGGGCCTGGTGCAGCTTTCGTGCCGTGCGGCGCAGCTGGATGATCCGGCCCGCTCCCGGCACCAGAACGAGCAGTACACCGAGTGCCGCTGCCATGAGGAGAGCGACGCCCAACGGGGCGTCCCAGTGACCGCCGTAGAGGTGGATCTGGACGTGCTGGCCGTTCTGGAGGATGAACACCAGCAGCAACACCAGCACCACGGCGCCGCTGGTCAGGATCACCCACAGGCCGCCGAGGCGCGTGGGCGCCGGTACCGGATCCGGGATCGGTGTCGGTGTTGGCGTCGGAGTCGGTGCCGGTGCCGGTGTCGGTGCCGATGTGACCGCCGGGTTTGGGGCCTGCGCCGGATCGCGCGGAGGATCCGGTTCCTGCGGCACGTTTCCAGCCATGGCCAGCAACCTCTCACCGGCGCACCAGCGCCGGATATCGACCCATTACTGGCTGGGTACCCCCATTTACGCAGGTCAAGCAGTAAGGTCCCGGGGCCCCGCCGCGCGCCGCAGCCGGTTGGCGATCGCCAGCCCCAGCCCCGACTCCGTCGGCAGCGACGCGATGATCAGGTCGCAGCCCTGCTCGTCGAGTTCGCGCAAGTAGTTGTAGAGGTGGTGCGCGTACGTGGCTTCCGAGTCCGGCACCTGCACCACTGCGTGCGCCTTCACCGGGGCATCGGCGAACGCCGGCGGCAGGAACACGCCGACCTGGTAGCCCTCGTCCTGCGCGCGTCCGGCTTCCGCGACGACCTCGTCCGGCCGGACCAGGACGACCTTCGCGCGCGGCGCGTAGTGCGAGGGATGCTGACCCGGCACCCGAACGGGACTGGCCTCGGGCACCGACAGCGGCGAGCCCAGCGCCGCCTCCAGGCTTTCGCGCGTCACGCCGCCGGGTCGCAGGATGCTGAGAGTGTCGCCGGTGGCGTCGACGATCGTCGACTCGACGCCCACCTCGCAGGGGCCGCCGTCGAGCACGAAGTCGACGGCGTCGCCGAGCTCGGCCCGGACGTGCTCGGCGGTGGTCGGGCTCACCGAGCCGAAGCGGTTGGCCGACGGAGCCGCGATCCCTCCCCCGAACGCCTTCAGCAGCTCCAACGCGACCGGATGGTTCGGCACGCGCAGCGCCACCGTCTCCAAGCCGCCGGTCGCCTCCAACGGCACCCGGCTCCCCCGCCGCAGGACCAGCGTCAGGGGCCCCGGCCAGAACCGCTCGGCCAGCAGGCGCGCCGCATCGGGCACGCCGTCGGCCCAGTCGTCGAGCTGGTCGGCGCCCGCGAGGTGGACGATCAGCGGATGCGTGGGCGGACGCCCCTTGGCCAGGTAGACGCGCGCCACCGCGGCCGGGTTCTCGGCGTCGGCCCCCAGGCCGTAGACGGTCTCGGTGGGGAGGGCCACCAGGCCTCCGGCGCGAAGCACCTCGGCCGCCTGCTCGATGTCACTGGCTCGGATCACCCTTGAAATCTTCTCACGCACCGAGCACGCCGCCTGCCCACCGGAACACCATCGGGTGAGCCGGGGTTGAGCCCGGGAGTTCAGGACCCGTCTGCGGCATAGGGATTGGACGCCGGGAGGTTGGAGCAGATGTCCGCGTCGGCGGGCCGGTCCTGGAGATCGGTCGCTATGCCCGAGGACGGTGCTGTCGCCGACGACGCCTGGGACGGGGGTCCGGTCGGCGAAGGAGTCGTCCCAGTGCTAGTAGGAGTCGGCGTCGGCGTCGGCGTTCCGGCATCGGTGCTCGGCGTGGCGTCGCCGGTCGGGGTCGGAGTCGCGGGTGCCGTCGCGGTCGTCGCCGAGCTCGCCGGCGTCGCCGTCGTCGCAGCCGTCGACGCCCCGTCCAGCGCCTGGTCGCTCCGGATCAGCGCCCACAGCGTCTCGGCGTCCGGCGCGGGATCGACCCGGTTGGGATCGATCTGGTCCTGCACCGTCGGCATGGTCACGAAGTCGATGTCGTGCGGCTTGATGTCCTGCACCTCGCTCGCCAGGTCCAGCAGCGCCGACACCGAGCCCAGCGCGTCGTCGGTGGTGATCGACGACGTGGTGGTGTTCGCCAGCTGGTAGAGCTTGCCCGCGTCGTTCAGCGTCCCGGAGTCCTCGATCTTGGTGATCAGCGAGGTCAGGAACATCTTCTGCATCTCGATGCGGGCCAGGTCGCTGCCGCCGGCCAGGCCGTGCCGGTCTCGCACGAACGCCAGCGCCTCGTCGCCGGTGACCACCTGCCGCCCGGCCGGGAGGTTGAGGTGGCTGAACGGATCGTTGATGCCGCCGGGCGGGATGCAGACCTCGACGCCGCCGAGGTAGGTGACGATCTTGCGGAAGCCGTTGAAGTCCAGCCGCACGAAGTGGTCGACCCTGACATGGAAGTACTGCTCGACGGTCTCGGCCGCGCACAACGGCCCGCCGAGGCTCATCGACGCGTCGAACATCGCCCGCTGCTGCCCGGGGATCGTGCCCTTGCCGTCGCGGGCGGGGCACGTCGGCCGGTCGACGAGGGTGTCGCGCGGGATGGAGACCACGATGGCGTGCTGCCGGTCGCCGGAGATGTGCAGCAGCATCGAGGTGTCGGACAGGTCGGTGCCGTCCGAGCCGCCGAAGCTGCCGGTGGAGTTGGAGTCGCCGAACTGCCCCGCCTGTCCGTCACGGGTCTGGGAGCCTAGAAGCAGAATATTGATAGGAGGGCCCTGAGGCGCGGTGCTGGACGTGCTGGGAGCCGGGGCGCTGCTGCCGCTCGTGCTCGTCGTCGGCGGCGGAACGAGCACCGGCGGCCGGTCCGGCAGCGTGTTCAGGTCGCCGGCGGTGTGGATGTTGTGGTCGAGGTGCAGGTAGACATAGCCAGTGGATCCGGCCACTGTCACCAACAGTGACAAGGTCGATACAGCAATGATCGTTCGTAGTTGACGCAGGCCGCCGCGGGCAGAAGGCGCCGATTCCGGGATTTTCGCTGGTCCACCGCTTCGGCGTCCGAGCCTCATCAACGCCCGCCCTCCCGATCCGTATTCACGTCTATGCTCGTCCAGACGTTGCGATCACCCGGTTCGGTTACACGCACTCGAAAGGCTCGCGTATTACCCCTTACCCCGCCGGCGCGGGTTCGTCGCGGGTTCGTCGCGGGTCGGTCGCGGGTCGGTCGCAGCTTCCGGTTGTAGCGAGTCTGTGACGAACCTGAGGGTGGGCTGCGGCGTCCAAGTAGTGAGCATCAACCGGTTCGGCTTTCGCCCTCTCTCGACTTCGGAGTCCCATGCCACCCCAGACGCGCCGCCCATCAGGCTCGCAACCCCGTCCGCCCGTTCCACGGCGTGCCGGCGCGAACCCAGGCCCCGGCGGTCCCAGTTACACCAGCGGTCCCGGCGGTCCCGGCGGCAGCCGTCGGCAGGCGCCGCGTTCCGAGGGCCGCGGCGCCCCCGCCCCGGCCGGCCCGAACGAGCCGGGGTCGGGTTCGGGGCGTCCGCCGCTGCTGGCGGGGATGCCGGGGTGGCTGCCGGCGGCCGCCGTGGGGCTGGGCCCGGTGCTCGCCGCGATCGTGGGCAAAATCCTGGGCAACTACTACGGCCCGGGCTTCGCCGTGGTCTGCGTGCTCGCGGCCGGCCTCGCCGCCGCGGCGGCCGCGTCCAACTGGCTGTGGTACCTGATCCCCGCGCTGCCGCCGGTGATCTGGCTGGTCGGCGCGGTGGCCGAGCTGGAGTGGCGCAACCCGCCCTACGAGGGCACCAAGGCAGAGGCAGTCGGGCTGGTGCACGCCACCACGCACACGTTCCCGGTGATAGCGGTCTGCGCAGTGGTGATGGGTTTGGTGGCCGTCTGGGGGACGGTCCAGGAGCGGAAGAAGAAGGGGGCCCGGCGTGGCCGATGAGTGGCGGCCGGAGGGTTACGGCGAGGACGACCCGCGCCAGGGGCGTCGGCGGCGGGGGGACGAGTACGGGCAGCAGCAACCCGATCCCATGCCCTGGGACCGCGCTGCCGGGCCGGAGCGCGGGCGCCCCCGCGAAGACCAGGGCCGGGGTTATGACCAGGGCTATCCCCCGGAACGGGGTTACCCAACAGAGCGTGGTTACCCGGCAGAGCGTGGTTACGCCGCACCGGAGAGTCAGGGTTATCAGGGCTATGACGAGGCCGACGACTTCCACGCCGCCGAGGAGGCGCGCCCGCCGGGCCGGTCCCGCCGCGACGCCGGCCGTCCCGATGGCGGCCGCGCCGACGGCGGCCGTCCGGGCAAGAAGGCACTCGCCACCGGCCTGATCGTCAGCCGCGCACTGGCCGGAGTCGTCGGCGCCGCCGTGTTCATCACGACCGGCTCGATCTGGTACGTCAACAGCAGCCTGAACGACAGCCTGCACACCTCCGACGCGACCAACGCGGCCAAGCCCGGCGAGGGCGGCTACGTCCCCAAGCACCTGGGTAACGACATCAACCTGCTGCTGGTCGGCCTGGACTCGCGCAAGGACATGAACGGCAACGACCTGCCGACGTCCCTGGTCGAGGACGAACTGCACGCCGGGTCCTCGGCGATCGGCGGGTACAACACCAACGTCCTGATCTTCATGCACATACCCGCGAACGGCGGGAAGGTCACGGCGTACTCGATCCCGCGCGACAGCGACGTCGACCGGCCGGGCGGCTCCTCGACGATCTCGCAGGTGCCGACCTTCCCGTCGGACGGCAAGGGCAAGATCAAGGAGGCCTACGGCGACGCCAAGGCCTATGCCGAGACCAAGCTGCGGGCCGCGGGGATCACGAACAAGTCCGACCTGGAGGCCAAGAGCCGCGAGGTCGGGCGCGAGGCGACGATCGCCGCCGTGCAGGAGCTGACCAACCAGCACGTCGACCACTTCGCCGAGGTCAACCTGGTCGGCTTCTACGACATCGTGAAGGCGATCGGCAACATCCAGGTCTGCCTCAAGGCGCCGGCCAACGACCCGATCGAGGACGGCGCGGGCACCGGCATCAACCTGCCGGCCGGCGTGTCGACGATCGACGCGGCGACCGCGCTGCAGTTCGTACGTCAGCGCTTCCACCTGCCCAACGGCGACCTGGACCGCACGCACCGCCAGCAGGCGTTCCTGTCCTCGGTGATGGCGAAGCTGCGCAGCGAGGGGTTGTTCGGCGACCTGGGCAAGATGAACTCGCTGCTGCAGGTGGTGTCGAACGACATCGTCATCGACAAGAACGACAACTGGAACGTCCTCGACTTCGCCGCCAGCGCCTCGAACCTGACCGGCGGCAACGCCCAGTTCATCACGCTGCCGACGACCGGTACGACCAAGGTCAAGGGCGAGGACGCGCTGACGGTCGACCCGGCCGCGATCAAGACGGTCTTCGCCTCGACCTTCACCAAGGACGCGACGCCCGCCCCGCCGCCGACCACGACGTCGTCGTCGGCGCCCGCGGCCCCGTCGACCCCGTCAGCCCCGGCCCCGCCGAAGGACACCATCACGGTGGAGAACGGCACGAACAGCACGGGACTGGCGCTAAAGCTGTCGTCGTTCATCATGGACAAGACCGGCGTGCCGGTGACCAAGACCGGGAACGGCGGCAACATCAAGCACACCGTGATCCGCTACGGCGCCGGCGGTCAGGACGAGGCACAGAAGATCGCCGACGCGATGGGCACCGGCACGGTACCGGTCGCCAGCAGCTCGCTGAAGGCGAACAACATCGTGGTCACGGTGGGGAACGACTTCAAGCAGTCGAAGCTCACCGAGGGCAGCACCCCGACCGGCGGCGCCACGTCGAGCGGTTCGACCACCGGTGGCTCGACCGGCGGCACCACCGGCGGCTCAGGTGGCTCGGGCGGCTCGGGCGGCGGGGACACCGGCAACGGGCTGAACAGCGGTGGCGCGGTGGATGCCAGTTCGCAGAACGGGATTCCCTGCGTGTACTGAGTCGGCAAGACAGAGTTCTGACAGCTCAGAAAGGTGCCGCACAGCCTCGTGAGGCTGTGCGGCACCTTTACTGCTGACAGCGCTGATGGGCAGGACAGCCTCAGACCGCGCCGGGGAACCGGTCGATGTTCAGCTCCACGAACGTGCGCAGCTGCGCCAGCGGCACGCAAGCCTCCTCGCCGAGCGGCGTCAGGCTGTACTCCACCCGCACCGGCACCTCGGCGAAGATCTCCCGGCTGACCAGACCGTTGTCCTCCAGCCGCCGCAGGGTCTGGGTGAGCACCTTGGGGCTCACGCCCTGCAGCCGGTTCCGCAGTGCGCTGAAGCGCTGCGGGCCGTCCTCCATGGCGCCCAGGGCCAGCGCGCTCCACTTGTTGGCGAGGATGTCCAGCATGTCGCGGCAGGGGCAGGCGGCCAGGTAGACGCTCTTGGGGTCGTCGCACGTGCCGGCGGCGCCGTGGGATCCGTGAGTGCCGCGGGCCTTGTGCGCGGAGGTGGCAACGGTCGTCATGCTGCAACGATACCCGATGGGAACCATTGGTCCTCGCGGGTAGCCGCTACCCATTGGCTACTGCATCAAGGAGATCTTCATGGTGCTCTCAGGCCCCTGCGTAACACTCGCGGGGAGCGGGGGGATCGCGCGGCTGACTCCTGCGCGATCCCCCCGCCTGCTTCTCAGTAGCCCGTTCTCATGCCTCGACGCTCATCAGTTGATGGTGTACGACGAACCGAACGCCGTGATGTTCAACGGCCCGTCGAGGTTGTAGTTGCCGGTCGCGGCGATGCGCCGCAGGCATTCCACCCGGTCCGTGGACTGCGACCACTCGGCCTGCGTGGCGCTGTTCGCCGGGTTCCGCAGGTCGTCGATGCGGACGTTGAAGAACGCGTCCAGCCATGCGGACTCACCGGCGGTGGCCGGGGTGCCGACCGCCGCGTTGGTGCGGGATATCAGCGCGGGCAGCGCGTCGTAGTTGCCGCTGTCGTTGCCGTGCTGGATCGAGGCGTCGTAGAGCTCGGCGCGGGCCAGGGCCGTGGTGAGGCCCAGCTGGTCGGCGTCGGCCATCGCCGGGTTGAAGTAGCGCTGGTCGACCTGGTCGTCCTGGACCTGGTCGAAGACCGGGTCCGTGGCGGCCTGCTTCCAGGCCGCGATGTAGTCGGCTTCCGGCAGGCCGGAGGTGTCGCCGGAACCGGCGGCGGCGAGCCGTTGCAGCTCGGGAATGAAGGGCTCAAGGACGTTGCCCGGCGAGATCGCGTCGTACGCCTGGATCACCTTGAGCGCGTCGCCGTCGTTGGTGGTGAAGCCGGCGCGCCCGGCGGTGACGCCGCGCCCGTCGTTGATGTTCTCGGCGTAGGCGTACTGCAGGGTCGTGGTGCTGTTCTCGAAGACGCTGATCAGCTGATCGGCCCGACGACGCTGGTCGGCGGTGAGCCCGCCACCGGCCGCCCAGGCCACCGGCGCGAACGCCTGGTGCTGCGCGACACGGGGGCCGGGGCCGGCACTCGGCGCGGTCGCACCGACCACGCACAGCCCGCCGGCGACGGTCGCGGCGACCAGGGCCGGGACCAGCGCCGGGACCAGCAGGTGCCTGCCCACGCGGACAGGACGAAGGGAAACTCGCATCTGACGCTCCAGATACTCCGGCGCGGCCATGCCGCGGCCGGCGTGAAGGGAACCGGCCGCTGTCGACGGCCGGCTGGTGCGGCGGTGCAGGTACACGTACAGGTGCGAGCTCGCGTGGAGCACTGTAGGGGCGGGTCCGGGCGTCAGTCCAGACCTATTAGGAAAGTTTACTAATGAAGTTCGTTCACGACGGAGGAAACGACCCCGGCCAGCGCCGACACCGCGGCGGCCACCTGGCTGTCGGCCACGGTGCCGTAGCCGAGCACCAACCGATCCTCGCGAACATCCAGCTCAGAGCGGTGCTCAGCCATACTCCCGACGCGTAGCCCGCGCGCCCCGGCCGTTTCGACCACCACTGCCGCCGGCACGCCGGGGACGCGAAGGATCACGTGCAACCCGGCGGAGGCCGACGACACCGGGCACTCGGGCAGCAGGCGCTCGAGCTCGGCGACGAACGCGTCGCGCCGACGGCGGTAGGCCCGGCGCGCGGTGCGGAGGTGGCGGTCGAAGGCGCCGGAGCGGATGAGGTGGGCGAAGGCTAGTTGGTCGAGGGTCGGGGGTGGGGCGGCGGGAGTGGCTGGCGGGTGCGCTGCGGAGTCGGCCGGCAGATGGGCTGCGTGATCGTCGGCATCCAGGCTCGGTGCCCCTATCGCAGCACACTGGCTCGCCGGCACCCGCGCCCCCGGCAGCGCCGCCGTCCACCGCGCCGGCGTCGCGATCCACCCGATCCGCAGTGCCGGGGCGAGCGTCTTGCTCAGCGAGCCGAGCAGTGCGACGTACGACGGCGCCATCCCCTGCAGCGCCCCGACCGGGCGGCCGTCGTAGCGGAACTCCGAGTCCTTGTCCTCCTCCAGCACCAGGCCGTCCACGTCCCGCGCCCACGCGATCAGGTCGCTGCGCCGGTCCGGCGCCAGTGCCACGCCGGTCGGGAAGTGGTGCGCCGGTGCGACCAGGACCGCGCGCACCGCCGGGGTCTCGCGCAGAACGTCCACGCGCAGGCCGTGCCCGTCGACCGGGATCGGGACCGCCGTGAGGCCCGCGCCGGCGATCAGCGCACGCGTCGCGGGCCAGTCCCACCCCGGGTCCTCGACGCCGAGCGCCGTGTGCCCCGCGCGCCGCATCGCCGTCAGGATCCTGACCAGCCCGTCCGTCGTGCCGCCGCAGATCGTCACGTGCTCCGCCACCACCGCCGCGCCCCGCGAGCGCGTCAGGTGCTCGGCGAGCGTGGCGCGCAGCGTCGGGTGGCCGGCCGGGTCGCCGTGGCCGAAGTCGGCGTTCGGGGCGTCGTGCATCGCGTGCTGCAACGCCTCGATCCAGCGCTTGCGCGGGAACATGCGCAGGTCCGGCAGCCCGGGCGAGAGGTCGAAGTCGAACCGCGGCGGCAGCGGCGATCCCGCCGAAACCGACTCCCGGGCCACCTCCTGCGGACGATCAGCCGGCCCCCGCCGCACGCGCGTCGCCGACCCGCTCCGCGCCTCCAAGTACCCCTCAGCGGCGAGCTGCGCGTAGGCCTCCGTGACGACCCACCGCGAACATCCCAAGTCAGCGGCCAGCAACCGGCTCGGCGGCACCACGCTCCCCGGCGCGATCCGCCCCTCCGCGATCGCCGCCCGCAGCGCCCGCCGCAGCCGCGCGTGCAGCGGCCCGGGGCCGTACTCGTCGGGCACCAGCAGCGTCTCGAACCCGTGATTGGACTGGCTGGACTGGCCGGACTGGCCGGACCGCCTGGACCGATTGGACTGGTTTTCCGTCACAGAATCGGACCGTACACCCGAGCCGCCTGCCGTCTACCGTGTTCGGTGTGAACGACACCGACGAAGTCCTGCCCGGCGAAGTGATGGCACGCGAGATCGCCGAACAGCCCGAGGTGCTGGAACGCATCCTGGCCAAGGGACTTCCCCGGATCCGCGAGGTCGCCGACCGGATCCGCGCCGCCGCCCCCCGCTTCGTCCTCCTGACCGCACGAGGCACCAGCGACAACGCGGCCTACTACGCGAAGTACCTCATGGAGATCACCCTCGGCCTCCCCGTCGGCCTGACCTCCATGTCGACCACGACCGCCTACCACGCGCGCCCCGACCTGACCGACGTCCTGTGCATCACGGTCTCGCAGTCCGGCGGCTCCCCCGACCTCGTCGCCACCACCGAGACGGCCAAGGAATGCGGCGGCCTGACGCTGGCCGTGACGAACGTCGCCGGATCCCCCGTGAACGCGGCATCGGAGCTGGACCTGGACGTCCTGGCCGGCCCGGAACTCGCGCTGCCCGCGACCAAGACCTACACCGCCGAGCTCCTTACCCTCTGGCTCCTCGTCGACGCACTCCGCGGCGGCGACGGCTCCGCAGCCAAGCCGCTCCCGGAACTGGCAGCCGCGACACTCGCCCGCCAGGCAGAGGTCGCCGAGCTCGCAGGCCGCTACCGCTTCGCCTCCCGCCTGGTCCTCACCGCTCGCGGCTACTCCTACCCGACCGCCCGCGAAGCAGCGCTGAAGCTGATGGAGACGTCCTACACCCCGGCCCACGCCTTCTCCGGCGCGGACCTCCTCCACGGCCCGCTGGCCATGGTCGACAACATCTCCCCGGTGATCGCCATCGCCGCCGAAGGCGCAGACGGCACCGCACTGGAGCCGGTCCTGGAACGCCTGCGGGAACGCGGCGCGGACCTCGTCGTGATCGGCTCCGACGAGCACATGGCCGGAGCCTCCGCGGGCTTCACCCTGCCGTCCGGGATCCCCGAGGAGCTGTCCCCGATCCTGGAGATCCTGCCGCTGCAACAGCTGGCCTACCACGTGACGATGGCCCGCGGCCTCAACCCCGACGCGCCCCGCGCCCTGGCGAAGGTCACGCGGACTCGCTGAAGTATCAGGACATTGACGAATACCCGTGGAAAGCGCCGGCCACCACCGGAAGCAGCTTCCGCGCGATCTCCTCAACAGGCTGCGTCGCCAGCTCGGCACCGATCGGCGCCAGCGCCAGCCAGTTCAGGATGCCCGCCGCACAGCGGATCCGGAACACCAGGTCCTCGCCGCTGACGCCGGGCAGGTTCGCCTCCAGCACCCGCATGGCGTCCCGCCGCGAGAGCTCGAACTTGGCGGTGAGCCGCTCCCAGCTCTCCGGCGGATCGATGGCCACGCGCGCCACGGTCCGCATCACGTCCCGGTCGCGGCCACCCGCCGCGATCGCCCGCACCATCGGCAGCGCGAACGCCTCAGCCAGCTCGTCGATCGTGGAGGCGGGGCCGAGGGCGCTGATCGCGCGGATCTGCTCGTCCAGGTAGCTCTCCAGGGCGTGTTCGATCGCTGAATCGCACAACGCCCTGAGGGAACCGAAGTGATAGCTCACGGCCGCCACGTTCGCACCGGCCTTGTCAGTGATCTCGCGTAGCGTGACACCTTCCTGGCCCCGGTCGGCGAGCAGTTCCAGAGCGGCGGACATCAGACCGTCGCGGGTACGCTGGCCGGCTTCCCGGCGCAGGTCGGTCTTCTCTGTCGCCATGGCGGGAATTCAAACATTTGCTTGACTTCTTGTCAAGGGGAGCGAGGAGGCGGGCGGGTGGCCCGCGGTGGGAGTGGTGCTGATTTCGGGTGGGGTGTGTCAGGTGGGGTGTGCGATAAGTTGCCGCGGTGCGGTAGACGTGTGGGTTTACAGGCGATTTTTACGGCTTCGCCTAAGGTTTGGTGACCTCGCTAGGGGACGCAGTTCGGTTGTGCCCGGCGGGTTGCGCTGGCGGCTGGCGGTTTCAGCGTGCAAGACCGCGCAGTAGTTCAGGTCTCTACTGTGGTGCGTTGGCGGCTGGCGGTTCTGATGGGCACGACCACGCACCGGCTCAGATCTCTGCGGCGGTGCGCGTTGGCGGCCGCCGGTTTTCGCGGACAAGACCACGCACCAGTTCAGGTCTCTGCGGCGGCGCGCTGGCGGCCGCCGGTTTTCGCGTCCACGACCACGCGTGGGTCCGAGTCACTGCGCACGCGCTTGGTCTGGCGGCCGCCGGTTTTCGCGGGCAAGACCGCACAGTAGTTCAGGTCTCTGCTGTGGTGCGTTGGCGGCTGGCGGTTGTCATAAACACGACCGCGCAGCGGTTGAGGTCAGTGAGTGGTGCGTTGGCGACCGGCGGTTTTCGCAGGCAAGAGCACGCACAGGTCCGAGTCACTGCGCACACGTCATGTGGGCGGCTGCCTGCCGCGTTTGGTGGGCGCCTCGAGGCCTCCGGCGGGCACTCTACAGCGAGGGGGCGACCCGCGCGACCTGCTGTTTGGCGGCGGCCCGCGACTGTTCGGCTCTACTTCACGCTGTTGCTGGCGCCGCGTTGGCCGGTGGCGGTACTGCTTGTGGTCGCCGGGTTCTGGGTCCCTCGCCGCGTCGTCGCCGTAAACGGAACCAGTCCGGTCTGGCGGTGTCCAGCCGCATCGCTGCTGCTGTGGTCAGGCCTCGTTCGGCTGGACACCACCAGCCCGGCCAGGTTGGCTTCGCCCGTCGACGCGGCGAGGGACCCAGAACCAAACCCCCGCATGGTCCGGTCGGACCCGACGAACCGCGTGGCCGGCCCGGCTGATCGCCGGACACCCCCTACACCGAAGGGGGCTTGCGCGGTTCCTGCCGCCGCAGGATCAGATTCACCACCAGCGCCGTCCAGCCCGTCTGGTGCGATGCCCCGAGCCCGGCGCCGGTCTCCCCGTGGAAGTACTCGTAGAACGGGATCAGGTCGTGCCACGCCGGGTCGTGTTGGAACAGCTTCACGTCGCCGAACACCGGGCGGCGGCCGTCGGCGTCCTTCAGGAACAGCGACACCAGGCGGTGCGCGATGTCGTTGGCGATCTGGCGGAGCGTGGCCGGGGGGCCGTCCGGGGCTGGGAAGGGCGTGCGCCAGCTGTCGCCGAAGAACTCGTGGTAGCGGTCGAGGGCGTCGATGAGCATGTAGTTCACCGGGAACCACACCGGGCCGCGCCAGTTGGAGTTGCCGCCGAACATCACCGTGCGGGATTCGCCGGGCTCGTACTCCAGTGTGTAGCGCATGCCGCCGACGGCCAGTGAGAAGGGGTGGTCGTGGTGCTCGCGGGACAGGGCGCGCAGGCCGTGGCCGGACAGGAACTCGTCCTCGTCGAGCATCCGGGTGAGCAGGCGGCGCAGGCGTTCGGGGCCGACCATCGCCAGCAGCCGCCGGTGCCCGCCGCCGGCGCCGCCCGCGTCGTCGCCGAGGTGCTCGGTGTACTCCGGCCGGTTCGACTGGTACCAGCGGACGCGGTTCGCCAGGGCGGTGATCGAGCGCAGGCTCGAGGTCGGGACGGAGGTCGCCGCGGCCAGCGGCAGCAGGCCCACCACCGAGCGGACGCGGACCGGGACGAGGCCGTCGTCGGGGAGTCGGAGCACGTCGTAGAAGAAGCCGTCCTCCTCCGACCACAGCCCGATGCGGTACGCGGCCTCGGCGATCAGTGCGAAGTGCTCGTAGAACTTCGGCACGAGGTCGTGGTACGTGCTGTCCTGCCGGGCCAGGATCAGCGCCATCTCCATCATGTTCAGCGAGTACATCGCCATCCACGCTGTGCCGTCGCTCTGCTGCAGCAGCGTCCCCGGGGGCAGGCCGTAGTGCCGGTCGAAGGGCCCGATGTTGTCCAGGCCGAGGAAGCCGCCCTTGAAGACGTTGTCGCCGTCGGGGTCGGCGTGGTTCACCCACCAGGTGAAGTTCATCAGCAGCTTGCGGAACACCCGCTTGAGGAACGCGAAGTCGCGCGCGCCGTCCAGATGGAACACCTGGAGCGCGGCCCAGGCGTGGACCGGCGGGTTGTCGTCGTCGAAGTTCCACTCGTAGGCCGGCATCTGGCCGGAGGAGTGCAGATACCAGCCCTCCAGCAGCAGTTCCAGCTGCTGTTTGGCGAACGCCGGGTCGACGCGCGCCAGCGCCACGGCGTGGAAGGCCAGGTCCCACGCCGCGAACCACGGGTACTCCCACGCGTCGGGCATCGCGATGACGTCGCGCGCCGACAGGTGCCACCACCGCGCGTTCCGGCCCTGCTCGCGGCTGCCCTCGGCCGGGTAGAGCGGGTCGCCCTTGAGCCAGCGCGCGGTGTTGTAGTGGTAGTACTGCTTCGACCACAGCAGCCCGGCGACGGCCTGACGCAGCACCAGCGCCTCGTCGGCGGTGCAGCTGGCCGGGGTGAGGTCGGCGAAGAACTCGTCCGCCTCGGCCTGGCGCGCGGCGAGGACGGTGTCGAAGCCGGAGCCCAGGTCCGGGGCCGGGCGCGCGGCCAGGTCCGGGTGCTTGCCCGAGGCGGGGTGCGGCTGCGAGTGCGCGGTCGCGGGTTTGGCGGTCTGCCCGGTGTCGTCGGGGCCCTCAGGATCCTGCGCGGTCAACCGCAGCCGGATCTCGGCGCACTCCCCCGGCGGCACGGTCAGCACGTAGTGCAGCGCCGCCTTGCTGCCGCTGCAGTCGGGACTGACCGTCTCCGCGCCGTGCACGACGTGGTCGTTGATGCCGTCCTTCGGGTAGTGCGACCTGCCGGGGGTGTCCCACAGCAATCGGGCGTTGGACTCGTTGTCGCACGCCAGCGGGGTCGGCGTCCCGTCCCCGGACAGCACGACGCGGCCCACGAACAGGTGGTCGCCGATCAGCTGGGACCCCTCGCCCCGGACGACCGGGAAGTCCCCGTGGTCGGCGAGTCCCCAGGCCCACGTGTTGCGGAACCACAGCGTCGGCAGCACGTGCAGCGTCGCCTCCTGCGGCCCGCGGTTCTCGGCCTTGATCAGGACGCACATGTCGCGCGGGCCGGCCTTGGCGTAGTCGACGGTCACCGACCAGTAGCGGCCCTCGTCGAACACGCCGGTGTCGACGAGTTCGTACTCGGGCGAGTCCTGGCCCCGGGCCCGGTTCTCCTCCACCAGGTCGCAGTAGGGGAAGGTGTCCTGCGGGTAGTGGTAGCGCCAGCGCATCCAGGAGTGCGTCGGCGTGGAGTCCAGGTACCACCAGTACTCTTTGACGTCCTCGCCGTGGTTGCCCTCGGGGCCGGCCAGCCCGAACAGACGTTCCTTCAGGATGGGATCGCGGCCGTTCCAGAACGCCAGTGCGAAGCAGAACCACTGCCGGTCGTCGCAGATGCCGGCGAGCCCGTCCTCGTTCCAGCGGTAGGCCCGGGAGCGGGCGTGGTCGTGCGGGAAGTAGTCCCACGCCGTTCCGCCGGCCGAGTAGTCCTCCCGCACCGTCCCCCACGCGCGCTCGGCCAGGTACGGGCCCCACGCGCGCCAGGGGACGCGTCCTTCGTCGGCCGCCGCCAGCCTGGCCTTCTCCGCCTGCATGATCCCCGAGCTTAGGGAGGACTCACATAACGCGCATTTCGGGTGGGCCGATGACGCTTCTGCGCGGCTGACGTCTGCTCGACGGCTACTCGACGGCGCCGACGACCTCGATCGCGCGTCGGCGCGTGGTGGGGATAACCGGGGGTGGCGCATCAGACGCACCGCCAGCCGGGGTGAAAAGCGCCCCCCGACCCCGTACTGATCGCCAGGCGCCACTGGCGGTGCGTCCACGGAGAACGCTACGGAGCCCGGCGCGCGCCCGAACCCGTGAAACCACGCGTATCCCGGCAGGAAACCGGCAGCGGGCCCCGCACTCTCTGCACCATCCCGAAACCGATCCGTCACCGAACCGTGAGCGCGCGGGCGGAACCGCCCGGTGCACGCCCCCGTCCCAGTCCCGTGATGAATCAGAGCGCTCAAGCACGGCGGATGGCGGCGGTCCTGGCCGTGGTCGTGGCGATCGGCCTCAGTGCCGGGTGCGGCACCAACGCCGACAGCAATTCGGCGGCGTCGTCGAAGGCGGCCGCCGGCCCGGCGATGGGCTTCAACGGCGCGAACGGTGCCGCCGGCGGTAGCGGCGGCGCGCCGGGCGATACGGCCCCAAGCGCCGGAGCAGCGCCCGCCTCGGGAAACAACTCGCTGGCCAAGGCGCCGGTGGCGGGACGCAGCATCGTCTACACGGCCACCCTGACCGTCCGCACGAAGGACGTCGCGGGCGCCACCGCGAACGCCGAGACGCTCGCGGCGAGCAACGGCGGGTTCGTCGGCGGCGAGAACTCCCAGTCGGGGACCGTGCCGGACGTGCAGGGCCTGACGCAGTCCACGGTGACGCTGCGCGTGCCGTCGACGGTGTTCGACAAGGTCATCGGCCAGCTCGGCAACGGCGGAACCGTACAGGACGAGACACGCAACGCCTCCGACGTCACCTCGCAGGTCGTCGACACCACCACCCGCATCTCCGCACAGCAGGCGAGCATCGCGCGGATCACCGAGCTGATGAAGAACGCTGCGAACCTCTCCGACGTGGTCTCGCTCGAAGGCGAGCTGTCGCGGCGCGAGGCCGACCTGGAGTCGATGCAGGCACAGTTGGCCACGCTGAACGACCAGGTGTCGCTGTCCACGATCACCGTCACGTTCCTCGTCCCGCAGACACCGGCGCCGGCCCCGGCGGTGGCGAAGCACCAGAACGCGCTCCAGCGCGGCCTCCACGACGGGTGGCAGGCGTTCACGGGCACGATGAAGGTGGTGCTGGTGGTCGGCGGCACGCTGCTGCCGTTCGCGGTGCTGGTCGCCGTGCTGTGGTGGCCGGTGCGGCGGCTGGTGCGGGTGGCGACGCGGCTGCGTGCGCGGGCAGCGGCGCTGGGGGCGAAGCCGGGGCAACCGACGCAGTCGGCACAGCCAGCGCAACCAGCGCAGCCGGCTGCCGTGACCACTGCGGACGGGTCCGAATAGCCGCGAGGGCAGGTTCAGGCAGGTTCAGGCGCCGGCGATGCGGCATTCGGTGGACGGCGCCCGGGCATCCCGCCTCACAGCACCTTGGCCACCGTCAGCACGATCACCGCGTCCTCGACCGCCTCCAAGCTGTGCCTGGAGTCGGGCACGATGAGCAGGTCGCCGGCCATGCCGTCCCACGACGCGTCGTCGGCGACCAGGCGGATCCGCCCCCGCCGCACCAGCACCGTCGCCTCGCCCGGGCTCTCGTGCTCGGCCAGCACACTGCCGGCCCGCAGCGCGATGAGCGTCTGCCGCAGCACCCGCTCGTGGCCGCCGTAGACCGTCTGCGAGCTGCGGCCGGTGGACGAGGCCGCGGCGCGCTCCAGGTGCTGGCGGGAGAGAGCTTCGAGCGAGACCTTCTGCATGGTGGTTCCCCTCATGGTGGTTCCCCTTACGCCCCGTCGACGTGCGGCGGCGTCGGCTTACGCCCCGTCGACCGCGATCCGGTCGATGGCGGCGGCCAGCGCGCCCATCGTCTGCAGGACCTCCGCCCGATCAGCACCCTGCGAAGCGTGGAAGGGGCGCAGCAGCGTGTCGGCGTCCAGGCCGCGCAGGTTCAGCACGCTCGCCGCCATCGTCCGGGCCAGGTCCAGGCCGGTGACCGGATCGTCGGCGAACACCCCGTAGGCGTGCCGCATCGCGCCGTCCAGGTACTCGACGTCGTCGGCGGTCAGGCGGCGCGGCAGCGCTGAGCCGGGGTAGACGCGGATCCAAGCCGTCATGGTGTCCTCCTCAGCGATCGGGGTCGTCACGGTTCCTCGGACGAACCGTCCTGCTGCCCGTCGTTCGCGGATTCAAACGGTCCGCACGCCACCGGCTCCCGAACGGCGCGCCGCTCGGCCAGGCGCTCGCAGTAGTACCGCCCGGCCAGCGCTCCGCCGAAGATGACGAATCCCACGCCGATCAGCCACGACAGCACCACCAGGACGACGCCGACCATGCCGTAGTCGTGCGCGCTGGAGACGATCATCGGGGTGAACACCAGCGTCGAGAAGAACCGCAGGCCGCTCAGGCCCGCGACGGTCGCGATGGCGCCCGGAAGCAGCCACCCCCACGGGACCGTTCCGCCGAGCAGGAAATGCTGGCCCCACCAGAAGAAAAGCAGCGCGGCCGAGGCGAAGATGACGATCCGCCCCGCCGACTGCAACGCCCCGTGGCTCAGCAGAACGCCGCTCTCCACCTCGAACGCGAGGTAGCCGACCATCACCGCCAGCCACACCGCCCGGCGCCACGCCTGCCGCCACGACTGCGACGGCAGATCCCAGATCCGCTCGTAACCGAGCTTCACATCCGTCACGAACGCCAGCCCGAACGCCGCCAGCAGGGCGAATCCCAGGACACTGATCTGCCGCGCTTCCTGATGATGCGTGGAGAACAGTCGCAGCACCGGCGCGGCCGTGTCGCGAGGCAGGCCCATCCCGTCGGCGACCCACTGCCCGAAGCCCTGCTGCGAGGACGGATCGATCGCCGCCACCACGACGAGCAGCGGCACCAGCGCGACCAGGCCCAGCGTCGCGAACGCCATGGAACGTCGAAGCAGCTCCATCTGCACGCCCCCGCGCCACACGTTCGCCACGACGCTGCGGCGGCACCGCTCGACCAGGCGCGCATACCGGCTCGCGGGTAGCCCGGCGACGCTGTCACCGACGGCGACGGATTCGCTTTCCATTCCACACCTCCTCGCTCACCTGGTGATTCCAGGAAAGGAGAGAGCAGTTGTGTTGCTCCAGGGGCGCGTGTGGCGGTTGTCAGCCGACGCGGTCGAATTCGCCTGTTCCATCCATACGGACTCGACGGTATTTCAGCATCACTCGCACCGCACTCGCGAACCCCGAAGCCGCGAATGCTACCGCTTGAACCCCACGCCCCCGTCGAACCAGATGTCGGCCCAGTCCTCGCGCACCGCCCCCTCCGGCCGCCACAACGGCACGTTCACCACGCCCGGCAACGCCAACTCGAGCCCGTCGAAGAGCGCGACGATGTCGTCCCGGTCGCGAACAGTGAACTGCGACGTCGCGTTGTCCCAGCCCTTCCGCGCCTCGGCGGAGGTCTCGGGGTCGCCGCCGTCGGTGCCGTGCGAGATCACCACCGCGCTGCCGGGCGGCAGGGCGTCGCGGAACGTGGCGACGATGCCGTGCGCGTCCTCCTCGGGCTTGATGAAGTGCAGGAGGGCGACCATCAGGACGGCGATCGGCTTCTCGAAGTCCAGGACCTCGCCCACGGCCGGGGAGTCCAGGATGGACTTGGGGTCGCGCACGTCGGCCACCACGATCGCGGTCAGCTCGGGGTCGGCGCCGGCCAGCAGGGCGCGGGAGTGGACGGCGACCACCGGGTCGTAGTCCACGTACACCACGCGGGCGTCGGGACGGATCGAGCGCGCGACGTCGCCGGTGTTGCCGGGGCCGGGGATGCCGGTACCTATGTCGAGGAACTGTGTGATGCCGGCTTCGGCGAGGTGGCGGACGGCGCGGCCGAGGAAGGCGCGGTTCTCCCGGACCATCTCGCGCGCCCCTGGCAGGGCTTTGAGAACGACCTCGGCGGCCTGGCGGTCGACCTCGAAGTGGTCCTTGCCGCCGAGCAGGCAGTCGTAGATGCGCGCGGGGTGGGCCTTGGCGGTGTCGATGGCGTCGACCGGCGGCGGCGCCCAGCCCGGCGTCAAGCCGTCGTCCCCCAACCCCGGTGCGGTGTCGGTGTCCTCCATGCCTGGCTCCCCCTTCGCCTTGGTCGTCGGGCCAGGGTAGCCCATGATCATCGAATGCTGATACGGGCCGGCCGGCGCGGCGCCGGGCGCTGGTCGGCCCGGCGTCGGACGCTGGTCGGTCGGCCTGTCGGCCCGTCGGACGCTGGTCGGTCGGCCCGGTGGCCGGCCGGGAAGACACCTGGCGCGCGGCGCCCCCTCAGGTGTGCGCGAACCCGGACTCCGCCTCGTGCGCCGGCGGCGTGGTGTTCAGCCGCGTGACCGCCTTGCGCAGCGCGACCAGCAGCGACTCGGCCAGGTCCAGGCTGAAGCCCTCCCGCACCACGATGCGCAGCACCGCGATGTCCTCGGCGTTCGGCGGCATCGTGTACGCCGGCACCTGCCAGCCGTCGCGCCGCAGCTCGTCGGAGACGTGGAAGACCGTGTACTTGCTCGGGTCGGTGAGCTTGAACGACAGCACCGGGATGTCGGTCCCGTCGCTGATCACGTCGAAGGCGTCGAGCTGCGCGATGCCGTCGGCCAGGAACCTCGCCGTGTCCCGCAGCCCCTCCATGACCTTCCGGTAGCCGTCGCGGCCGAGCCGGATGAAGTTGTAGTACTGGCCGACGATCTGGTTGCCGGGGCGCGAGAAGTTGAGCGTGAAGGTCGGCATGTCGCCGCCGAGGTAGTTGACGTGGAAGATCAGGTCCTTGGGCAGCTCCTCGGCGTCGCGCCAGATGACGAAGCCGATGCCGGGGTAGGTCAGGCCGTACTTGTGGCCGGAGACGTTGATGGACTTCACCTGCGGCAGCCGGAAGTCCCACTCCAGGCTCGGGTGCAGGAAGGGCGCGACGAACCCGCCGGAGGCGGCGTCCACGTGGATCGCGATGTCCGTGCCGTGCTCGGCGTTGTAGGCCACGACCCGGTCGTGGATGTCCTTGATGGGCTCGAACTCGCCGGTGTGCGTGGTGCCCAGGATCGGGACCACGCCGATGGTGTTCTCGTCGACGTAGGTCAACGTCTCGGCGGCGTCGACGGTGAACCGCTCGTGCGCGACCGGGACGTAGCGCGGCTCGACGTCCCAGTAGCGGCAGAACTTCTCCCACACCACCTGCACGTTGGAACCCATCACCAGGTTCGGACGGTCGGTGCTCAGGCCGGCCGCCTCGCGGCGCTGGCGCCACTTCCACTTCATCGCCAGGCCGCCGAGCATGACCGCCTCGGAGGAGCCGATGGTGCTCACGCCGATCGCGTCGCCGGTCGAGGGCGCGTGGAAGAGGTTGGCGACGATGTTGACGCAGCGGCGCTCGATCTCCGCGGTCTGCGGGTACTCGTCCTTGTCGATCATGTTCTTGTCGAACGTCTCGGCCATGAGCTTCTCGGCCTCGGGGTCCATCCACGTGGTCACGAAGGTGGCCATGTTCAGGCGGGAGCTGCCGTCCAGGAGCAGCTCGTCGTGGATCATGCGGTAGACGGCCTGGGGCGACGTCTCCTGGTCGGGCATCTTGTTCTTCGGCACGTTCACGCAGCCCAGGCGCTTGGTGTAGGCCGGATCGATCACCGCGTCGTTGTCGTCGTGTCGATGGACCACGATCACTCCCTCGGTTGGCGGGCTGTCTCAGCGGCCCAGCATGCCAGCCGTACCTGAACGCCCGGTAGTGGCGCGAAACCCTTGCGCGGCGGGAGTCAGGGGGCTACTTTCCTGATGGGAAAGTAATGTCGGGGAGGGAAAATGAACGAGCACACGAATGAGCACACGAATGAGCACACGAACGACCGCACGAAGGACCGCATCGAGCCCACAGCCGCGACTTCGAACATGAACGCCGCGCACCCCTTGGACGCCGCCGACGCCGCGCGTGCCCTCGCGGAGATCGACCGCCGCCGCGAGCAGGTGATCCGCCGAAAGATCTTCCCGCGCTGGTACTGGTGGGCGCACGCGGCCCTGACCATCGCACTCGCGACGTCCCTGGAGTCCGGGCACGGTGCGGTCGTCTGGATCGGTGTCGCCGGCTACACGGCCTGTGCGGCCGCCATCGACTTCCCGGTGTCCCGCAGGGCCCGCGCCGCCGCGCCGCGCCGCGACCTGGCGGGCCCGGGCTCGACCCGCCGGACCCTGATGGCGGTGGCGGGCTTCGTGGCAGTATTGCTCGGCGTGACGTTGACGACCGGCTTGAGCCTGAAGGCGGCCGGGGTCGCCCATCCGGCGACGATCGCCACGGTGGTCGGCGCGGTGCTGTTCGCGGTCGGCGGGCAGCTGCTGGTGCGGTGGGAAACGGCTGTCCTGCTGCGCCGGTCCGGGAGCCGGCGATGACCACGCCCGAGTTCGACGAGCTCATCCACGCGCCGACCCGGCTGTCCCTGGTCGCCTTCCTGGCGGCGACCGGGTGGGCGGACTTCGCAGTGCTGCGCGACAGCCTCGGGTTGTCGGACTCGGCGCTGTCGAAGCAGCTGACGACGCTGGCTGACGTGGGTTACGTCGAGATCCGCAAGGCCTTCGTCGGCAAGCGGCCACGGACGTCGGCCCGGCTGACGGGTGCGGGGCGCGGGGCGTTCGAGCGGCATGTATCGGCGTTGCAGGAGATCGTCAACGGGACCGGGGCTTCGTTGGTCGCGCCGACGCCGACGCCGACGTCGGCGCCAGCGACTTCGCCTGACGGTGTCACTCGATAGCGGGGTTTGACGCGGGAATGATTCTGGTGGCTCTGATGCGGAGTCACCATGACCCCATGGCGAGCGATTTCCAGCGATACAAGGTCGCCGGCGTCTTCACCGCGATGGACACAGACCGCCGGGGCCACCTGATCAAGGCCGACTTCGAGGCACTGGCGGCGAGGTGGACCACGGTGCGCGGAGCCCGGCCCGACACCGGGAGCGCCGACCGCCTCCAGGCGATCATGCTGGGCTGGTGGTCCGCACTCAGCGCGGCCGCAGCGGACGACACGCACGTCGGCCTGGACGACGTCCTCACCGTCGTCGACGCCCTGCCGACCATGACCGAGGCAATGGACGCGACCGCCGACGCCATGTTCGAGGCCATCGACGAGAACGCCGACAACCACATCTCCCGCGCGGAGTACCGCCAGCTCATCGAGGCCTGGAACGGCCGCCCCACAGACACCGACGAGATCTTCGACCTCCTCGACCTCGACGGCGACGGCCACCTCTCGCACGAGGAGTTCCGGGCGCTGTGGCGACAGTTCTGGGCCGGCGACGACCCCGCCGCGCCGGGTACGTGGGTGTTCGGGCGGTTCGAGCTGCCGGTGTGAGGGTGCGCCGGATCTGGTGCCGTCAGCCACTCCCCCACGTCACCGGCAGTGTTCGCAGGGCCCGCATACGCGTCGACGTCGACCATCGCAGCGACTCCGCGGGCACGGCCAGGCTCAGGTCGGGGAACCTGCCGAACAGCGCCGGGAACGCGACCTGGAGTTCGACCCTCGCCAGGTGCGCTCCGAGGCAGTAGGGCGGTCCGTAGCCGAAGGTAGCTTGGGCGCGTCCTCAACGGGCAGGTCCAGAACCTCGCAGATCACGTGGATCGGCAGGGCCATGGCGAAGGCCTCCACCAGATCGACCGGCGGACCCGCACGCGGGGCTCGCCGCGTTCGCTGCCGCCGATCGGCGGTCGCGAACGCGGCGAGGGTTACCGCTCGTTCTGCGCTTGTGGCGCTTACTGCGCGGTCCCGCCGGAGTAGTCCGAGCTGAACTGGGTCTCTATGGTGTTCTCGACGCCGGTGTCGGTCAGGATGATGCCGAGCTCGCGGTTGTTGTTCAGCGAGTTCGAGGTCCAGTTCATCGAGCCGACCTCGACGGCCGCGTCGGACTGGCCGTAGTCGGCGACGACGGCCTTGGCGTGGATGTACAGGCCGGTGGTGCCGGAGTAGCCGACGACCGAGCCGCCGGCGTTCTTGATCTTGTTCACCGCGCTGCTCCAGGACGACGGGTCCTCGACCACGACGCGCACGGCCACGCCCGCCTGGGCCTTGGCCACGACCGCGTTGACCAGCGCCGAGTCGCTGAGCTCCTCCTCCTCGATGTCCAGGGTCGAGGTGGCGCCGTTGATCACCGACAGCAGCCGGGACTGCGAGTCGGTGGGCGACCAGAGCAGGTTGTCGCCGTCGCTCGGGGTGATGTCGCTGCCGGAGAAGTCGGCGTTGAAGACGGCCTCGATCGCGGAGACGTCGGTGGAGTCGCTGTCGACGACTCCGTAGTCCCGGCCGGTGCTGTAGTACTGCGAGGTCAGGTTGCCGCTGAGGATCATCGACTGCGCGCCGTCCACCGTGATCGTCTTCTGGTGGGTGTAGACGAACGAGGTCGAGGACCACGCGACGCTGACGCCGCCGTTGGTCAGGGCGTCGTAGGCGGCCTGGTTCTTCGACTGCTCGGCCTGGTCCAGGATCACCCGGACGGTGACGCCGGCCGCCTGCAGGTTGACCAGGTCCTGCTCGGCGGTGGTGTCTTCGAGCTCGTACATGGTCATGTCGAGGCTGGTGGTCGCGGAGTCGATGAAGTTGTAGATGGTCGGCTGCCCGCCGGAGGTCTGGTCGAAGACGAACGGCGTGTAGGTGCCGGTCGCGGCGTGCGCCGGGTAGGCGACGACCGTGGCGGCGAGGGCGAAGCCGGCGAGCATGGCGGTCTTGCGGAACGTGTGGGCGTTCATCAAGGGGTGATCTCCTTCTGCGGCTGTGTCGCGCCCGTATCAGGGGGCGCGGATCCCGTATCAGGGGGCGGGGTCCAGACCATCACTGGACCCCGACTCAGCACACTGAATCCAGATGGAGATTCCGTGTCGTCTCCGCAACGATTCCATGAACCGGGTTATGGAGACGTTGACTACTCCGATATTCTGGGAGGCTGGGGTTGTGTGAAGACGACCCCTGATACGACCGCTATGCGACCGCTACGAGCTCGGATTGCAGCCGTTGACCTTGGGGTAGTAGTCGGTCTGGCTGAGCGCGGTGACCGTCGGGAAGTCCTTGCTGACGCCGGTGCCGAGCGATTTGCCAAGCCACGCCGTGGCATTCGGCGCTGCTGCGACCAGGGCCTTCTTGAACCCGTCGATCGCATCGGAGGAGACCGAAAGGCCCACGCCGCCGCCGACCGTCACCTTGTAGGTCACGCTCTTGCAGGGCAGCATGCCGATGCTCGATCCGGTGGTGAACCCGGCGGAGAACGTCAGGCTGGCATAGGGACCGGCCATCGCGGCGGCGAAGCCCAGACCCCAACTGGCCTTGACGTTCGCCGCGACGACGACGGCGTTGACTCCCACCGAACTGCCGGACAGCGAGTTGATGAGTCCGCCGGCCGGCGACCCGCTGGCCGCGGCACCCGAACCGCCGAAGCCGACGTTGCCGCTCAGCGGAATGGTGCCGGACGCGGTGAGCGTCGAGTTCTTCGCACTGAAGCCGGTGTCCACGATGAACGTCATCTTCATGGCGATGGTGGTCGGGATGCCGTAGATGGGGATGAGCTCGGAGCCGAGGTCGATCGGCAGCTGGATCCGCACCTTCTTGTTGTCCGCCAACCCGTTGGCGCTGCCGGCCTGGAGCTTGACCCGGACGGCCTTGATGCCGCTGATGAACATCTGGGAGTTGGAGGAGACCTGGCCGCCGGAGATCGGCACGTCGGCGTGCACGGCCGCGGTGCTGGCGTCCAGGCTGAAGTCGAAGGAGAGCTTCAGCCCCTGGCTGTAGGTCGCGGTGAAGCCGATGTTCTTGCCGTCCCGGTAGGGCGACACCTCGAAGTTCCCGACGCTGACCGCGGAGCTGGCGTTCGGGTCGTTCTTGACCGACGCGCCGGGCGGCGGCAGCTTGCCGCCGGACGCGGCGACGGCCGCGGCCAGGTCGACCGGCGGGAGCTTGATGACGCGGGTGCCGTCCGCGGCGGCGGCGTCGGTCGCGGAGCCGGTGTCGGTCGCCGAGCCGGTGTCGGTCGGGGACGCGGTGTCACCTGACGTGTCGCCTGCGGTGTCGCCCGACGAAGCGGTGTCCGCTGCTGCGCCCGCGTCAGTGCTCGACGTGTCCGTGGGTGTGTCGGTCGGCGTATCGGTCGGCGTATCAGTCGGCGTATCAGTGGACGTATCCGCAGGCGGCGTGTCAGTGGACGAATCCGTCGGCGTGCCGGAGCCATCGGTCGCCGTGTCGGAACCGTCCGTCGGCGAACTCGACCCGTCCGTCGGCGTGGCCCCGGAGGCGTCCCCCGACGCCGTCTTCAGATCGACGAACGCCCCCGGCTCGTCCGGGATCTGCTGGTAGAGCATGCTCCCCAGATCCAGCGGCTGGTCCATCGTCAGATGGCCGTCCTTGACGACGTCGGTCAGCGACACCGGCGCCACGGTCACCGCGACGTCCGACCCCTGGTGCTGGATCCCGACGACCCGCCCCGCCGCCCTGGCGCTGGCGAGCATCACCTTGCCGGGCTGCAGATCCGACACCCCCTTCGCGGAGCCGTCGAGCGTCCAGGTGAGCCCGTCCGAGGACGCCGACCGGATGGCCTTCGGCCCCCCGCCGATCATCACCACGTCCGGCTGATAGGTGATGTGCGGATCCGGCGCCGGCCCGTAGCCGTACCAGGAAACCGGATCCGTCACGGCCGCCGCATCCCCTCCGCGCGACGTCGTCGAACCCGAATTCCCTCCCCCGCCACAACCGGCCACGGCCACCGCGAACGCCAGGATCAGCCCCGCCGCCGCACCACGCCGGCCCGCCCGCACGCGGGCCACATCACTTCTCATCGTCTCCCCCTTGTAAGGCCCCGAATACCTTGACGAGGCTATGGCGCAGGGCACGGACGACGAATCCGTGGAACTACCTGACATGGTCCGTCAGTACCAGTTGGCGCCGTTCATCCGGCGGACGGATCGCCCGACAAAGGAGGCGAAAGTGTCGGACAGACGATGGAAAGCGCTGAGCGCCCTGGCCACCACGGTCAGCGCGATCGTCGCTGTCGTCGCGTGGGTGTGGCCGCGCAGCGCCGACCAGCCCACGGCGCAGGGTTCCACGTCGCTGACGGCACCTCCCGCCGCACTGGCCAAAGGCGGAAGCAGCGCGGGACACAACGCCACATCGCCACCGGCTCCCGGCAGTTCATACACGGTGAGCTACCAGGCGGCGTCCTTCACGCTGCCCGGGGCGAGCTGCCAGATGGACGGCGAAAACGTCAGCTACAACCCGGCAGGCGCCGACTTCAGCGCCGCGGGCCCCAAGGTATGGACCTACCTGCCCGGCGGCGAGGTGTGGGGCGACATCACCCTGGCGTGCTTCAACCCGCTGGACAACACCAGCTACCTCGACTTCGCAGGCCAGGTCGCCGCAATCACCGGCACGCCCGACGCGGCCGCCTGCAACGCGGCGGTGTCGCGCAACCCCATCCAACCCAACGTGCGCTTCGTGGATCTGCACGTGGGCGACGGCTTCTGCCAGTCCGGCGGTTCGGACAAGACACAGCTGACATATCTGAAGCTGGATTCGGTGAACAAGTCCACGTACACGACTGTGTGGTCGGCGACGGGGTGGATCGTTCCGGCGAATGGCAGCCGGTAGTCCAGCCGAGGTTTGTTGATTACTGGTCCGCGCTGGAACATCGATTTCAGGAGCTCTTGAGCCCGGCTCCCAGTTGCCAGGGAGCCGGGCTCAAGAGAGAGGCCCATCAGGACTCTTCAATTATCGTTGGCAACGATCGTTGGATTAGCTCCTGGGCTACTTCGCCTTCTTGCGGAGGTGGTGGACTCCCCGGTGAACGGCGACCGCGAAGTTGATGGTCGCAGTGGCCAGCCGAAGCGCCGTCACGGCCTCGTGCAGCCAAGGCTGCACGTCCGGAGCGGACAGCAAGGTGAGTACCGATCCGATCATCGTGAGTGCTCCCGGTGTCGTCTGGATAATCAAGGCGACCGTCTCGCGAGGGCTGTCCAGCCTGGTCCATGCTGGAAACTGGACAGGACAGCAGCCGACGGACGAGGGGAGCAGCGTGGATTCTGTCAGGCCTGCCTGGTGCGAGGTGCTGCACGAACTGCACCGGTTGGTCGGGAGTCCGGGGTTGCGTACCGTCCAGCACCACGCCGCGGCGAACGAGCCCGCGTTCGCGCTGTCGAAATCGACGGTGGGGACGTTGCTCGACGGGACGACGAACCCGCGCGAGGCCTCGGTCGAGGCATTCGTCAACGCCTGTCTGCGCTACGCACGTACTCGGCGGAAGCAGCTACCTTCCGGCTGCGAGCAGCCCGGCTATTGGATACAGCGCTACCAGGCATCCCGCGCCGTCACTCGCAAGACATCCGGGAGCTGGCCGATCCCACCGCGAGATGCGGGCTACCGGTTCGAGCCGTTCGGCTTCTCCGCACCGCGCTCCGCGTCATACCAGCGTGCTCCCAGCTACCTGCTCGACTCCAGGTCAGAGGTGGTTCCCTTCCGAGACCGCAGTGAGCGGCAGGTACTGGAGAACTGGCTCGACGACACCGCACCGCGCGAGTCCGTATTGCTGGTGCACGGCGAAGGCGGCCAGGGCAAGACCCGGCTGGCGATGCAGGTCGCCCGGCGCGCCGCCGAGCGCGGCTGGCATGTCGCCCAAGCCTTCGAGCGACCGGGACCGGCTGTGCGGCGCGGGGAGCGCACGGGCTCTGAGAAGCTCCTGATCGTCGTCGACTACGCCGAGCGGTGGGCGGTGGACGTCCTGGAGCGAATGGTGTTGGACCTGGCGGGCGACGCCGACGTGCAGTACTTGCGGGTGCTGCTGCTGGCCAGGCTGGACTACGGGCTGTGGGATCTGGTCACGTCGACGTTGGACCGGCAGGTCGACCACTTGGCCGTTCCCGTCAATCTGGGCCGGTTCACGACCGGCGCACCAGAGCTGGCCACCGCGTTCAGTGCGGCAGTCAGCGCGTATCAGTCCGCGATGCAACTCGAGTCGGTGCAGTTACCCGCGCCCCGCATGCGGAAGGACGTGAACAGTTCGCCACTCGGCTTGCACATGGCCGCACTCGCCGCGGTGTGGGCACACGAGAATGGGCAGACGACTCCGTCGGACGCCGACCTGTCGGAGTTTCTGCTGACGCATGAGCGGAAGTACTGGTCAGCAAATGTGGCCGCCGATCTGCCCGCGGTGGCGGCGGCAACACAGGTCGGTCAAATCTCGCGGGCCGTATTGGTCGCGACGCTGTTCGGCTCCCTTGCCAACCCGGCGGACGCGCGGCGGCTGCTACGCGCCGCGCATCTCGCCGACAGCGACTCGAACGCCCAGACCCTGATTGACAAGCATGCCCAGCTCTACCCGGCCGGGCCCACAGGTACGAGCAGCGGTCGGACGGCCAAGTCGCACCTGCGGCCGTTGCACCCCGACCGATTCGCCGAGGACTTCGTGGCAGCGTGTGCACGCCGCCCCGAGGACTATGCATTCGTCCTCGACCTTGTTCGGGAGGTCAGGTCGAATGGTCCCGGGAATCTCCACGAACGCGCCCTCGTCATCCTTGCCGCAGCCGCAGTTCGGCACCCTGTCGTCAACGAGCTGCTCGATGAGCTCCAGGCCGGGGTGGACACCTACGTTCACGTCAATTCACTAGGCGTCCCGTACTACTTGCATCGCACCACGGTGGTCTTGCGCGGCGGCCCGCCCCAGACTGTCTACTTCTTCGCGAACGTCCGAGCGATCTCCCGAGCGGAACCGACCGGACTACCGGAGGACCGCGTGGTCAAGGAGAACATGAGGAACGGGTTCCTCACGATCTCGAAGAAGAAGGACGAACGGCCAGACAGGACTGGCACATCCGCCGTGGTCTGACTTGCTCATCGGTTGATGGACCGCGACCGGCAGTTTGGTCAGCCGGAACACTAGGCGCGCAGAAGCCCGGACACGCCACGAAGCGTGCCCGGGCCTCCAAGCCGTCCTCAGTCCTTGGCAACCCAGTGCGCGGCAGCCGCTCTGGCCACGTCCAGCAACCAAGCCTGATCCGCCGGCGCCGACAGGTCCGGCATCGCCTGGCCCTGCGTGATGTCGACGCGCAGGATCGTGTCGCCGAACCGCATCCACACCGTGACCGCGCCGGTTCCGACGCCGTTCTCGACGAAGGCCTCGTCGCCGATGCCCTTCGGCAGGTCCTGGGTCGTGTCCTTCGAGTACAGGGCGCCGTGCTGGTCGCAGCCGGCCTTGGCCTGGCTGCGCGCCGTGGCCATGGTGGCCGGGCCGGTCCCCGCCACCAGCGGATACTCCAACTCCGTGACCGCGACCTTCTTCGCTCCGGGCGCGGTGACCGTGTACCCGGCCATCCGCCCCTGCTTCGCCAGCGGGTTGACGTCCTTGTAGTCGCAGCCGTTGTCCATCGGCAGGTCGCCAGTGCTGCCGCTCGACGACGCCGGGTCGTACGTCGCGTCGGCCCCCAGGTCGCTGGTCTTCAGAAGCTGCTTCGGACCGCTGCCGACCGCCTTCGGCTTGGTCGTCGGTCCGAGCGACGGATCCGACAGCACCACTCCCAACTCCTGCTCGCTGAACGGGTTCGGCTTCAGCACCATCGACGGATCCGGGGCCTGGTCGAACCGCGCCGCGTCCGCGACCCCGAGCGTCGTCTTCGAGTTCACGTAGTCGGTCCAGGCGACCGCGATCCCGCCGCCGTTGTTCGGATACTCCCGGATCGCCACCGTCACCGTGCCTTCGCCGTCCGGCATGGCGGAGCTGTCCACCTTCGAGCCGTCGGGAAGCGGCGTCGACGTGCACTTCGACCAGTGCGGCAGGTGCGCGGGCGGCGTGAACTGGAAGGCGCTCGGCACCACGTAGCCGCACGGGATGTTGTCCGCGGTGACGTCCGGCGTGTTGTGCGCGCTCCGGCCCAGCTGGTCCGAAGTCGTGGCGACCATGATCGAGAGGCTGCCGTTCGGCACCTTCGAACCGACGGCCGGCACCTTGCCGTCGGTCGTGTAGACCGACGTGGCGATGATCGTCCCGATGTCCTTGACCGACGAGCTCCCATCGGCGGCCGTCTGGTAGCGCGGCGGGGAGAATTCGGGGCCGGCGGCCATATTCCGCAGGTGCGAATGCGCGGGGTCCAGGACGTCGATCAGCCCTGACATCTTGTCCACGGCCGAGACCGGAAGGATGTGCGAAGGCTGCCCGTCAGGTCCGTTCGCGGAGATCGCCGCGTAGTCGAACACGCTCGTCGACTTGGGCGTCGCCGGCCCCGGCGCGGCCGACACCCCGCCGACGATCCCGCCGAGCCCGATCACCACCGCCGCCGTCACCGCCAGCACCCCGAGCGCGCCGCCGCCGACCGAGACGGCCCGCAGCCGCCGCCGGCGCCGGCCGCCGGCCGCGATCGTCGCCTTGTCCGGGGTCCACGCCGGCTCCGGCTCGCGGCTGGAGCGGGCGAGCACGTCGTGCAGCCAGTCCTGGTCGTCCATCCGAGCTCCGTCGTTCATGCCAGTTCCTCCGTCCGGGCGAGCAGGGCCGGGTCGACGATGGCGCGCAGGGCCGCCAAGCCCTTCGACGTCTGGCTCTTCACCGTTCCGGGTGAGCAGCCCAGCAGGCGCGCCGTCTCCTCCACGCTCTGGTCCTCGAAGTAGCGCAGGACGAGCGTCGCGCGCTGCCGGGGCGGCAGCTGCCGCAGCCCGCCGACCAGCATGTCCCGCACCCCGTCCGGCTCCGGCCCCGGCGCCACGACCTCGGGCAGCACGGCGGTCGGCGCCTCACGCCGCCACCGCGCGCGCCGCTTCTCGTCGATGAAGCTCCGCAGGAGCGTCTTGCGTAGATACGCGTCGAAGGCCTCCTGCCGCCGGACCCGCTGCCAGGAGGCGTGCAGCTTCATAAAGGTGACCTGCACCAGATCCTCGGCCTGGTGCCAGTCACCGCACATCAAATAGGCCGTACGCCGCAACGCGTGCGCACGCCCGGCGACGAGTTCGTCGAACTCCGCCTCGTCCGGACCCCGCATCCGCCCCTGCCCTTCCTGGAAAACCCGACTGCCGTCGTATCGACGTGGGTGGGGCGCGATCGGGTTGCCCGGGGCGCCGGCAGGCTCTGCGATCCGACTCCGCGATCCGACTCCGCGGTTCAGTCGTGCGGGACGACGGCGACCGGGCAGTCGGAGTGCAGCAGCAGGGTCTCGGCAACCGGGCCGACGCGAGCGCTGTGCGGGGTGTCGTCGCCCTCGTCGGTGCCGCGATGAATGCCGACGACGATGAGGTCGGCGTAGGTCGTCGCGCCGGTGAGGAACACCGTGGGCGAACCTTCGATGAGTTCGTGATCCGTCTCGACGTGGGGATACCGGGCCGGCCAGGGCTTCAGGAACTGTTGCAGCGCGTCCTCCGCACGCTCCGCGGCCGGGCTCGGCGCGCGGCCGAGCGGTCCCTCCTCGCCGACGGACACGCGAGCCCAGAACGCCTCAAGCGCGGTGACGACTTTCAGCCGCGCCCCACGCAGCGCCGCCTCTTCGAAGGCGACCGCAAGGATCTCCTCCGCGGCGTGCCCGACGTCCACAGCGGCCAGCACGGTCCCCCGCGTCCGATGCTCCGAGCCCCGCACGACCAGCGACGGACACACCGCCCGTGCCACCGCGCGCAGGGCGACCGAGCCGAGGTGGAGGCCGTTGCGCCCGCCGTGGCCGTGCTGCCCGACGACCAGCAGCTCCGCCTCGGCCGACTGTTCGGCCAGGACGGCGGGGACCGGACCGGCGACGGTGCGGGCTTCGACGGTCAGGCCTGGATGGCCGGCGCGGACGCGGTCAGCGGCCTGCTCGGCGAGGTCGTGCGCGGAGGTCTCGGCTGAATCTGAGCCTGAGTCAAAGGGCTCGGGCTGCTCGGGCTGCTCGGACGGCTCGCGATGGAGCGCGTGGACGACCGTGAGCACGACCCCGCGCCGATCTGCCTCCCCGGCCGCCTCGGCGAGCGCCCGCTCGCCGGGCGGCGTCTGGTCGTACCCGACGACGACACCGGATCTCATGACTCGATCTTCCCCTCAGCCCGCGCGACCGGCAAGGGCTGGCCGTCCGGCTCTCCGTAGCGCCAAAAGGGTGAACACACCCCGATTGGCCATGATGCTTCGTCCTAACAAATACGGCTGTTGATCAAATGGCGTACTCACCCCGCGCATCGTCGCGGGACGACAGGAGATCAGGGGAACGCGATGAAGTTGAGGCTCCGCATCGGACGGCAGCAGGCGCAGGACCCTCGGCCCGACCGAACCACGGCGCCGACGACCGCATCGGCACACGTGCCGCTCCCCCGCACACCGGAAGCGCAGGAAGCGCCGGAACGGGACGTGGTGCGCGCGGGCACGTTCTGCCGCGCGAGCGAGGTCGGCCGGACGGCGGTGACGGAAACCGGGCGCGCCGTCCTGGCGATCCGCGCCGGTCGCTGCGGACGGTGGGTGTACGCCGAGGAGCCGGATCGAACTGAGGTGCGGTCGCCTGGTGCGGTGTGACGGCCCGCGCCACGCTCTGCGCTGAACGCGATCGGAATCCTGGTTCCGACTCTGGCCCCGGCCCGGGCTCCGGTTCCGGTTCCGGTTCCGGCTCTGCTTCCGGCTCCGGCTTTAGCTCCGGTCTTAGCTCGGGTCTTAGCTCCGGTCTTAGCTCTGGCTCTGGCTCTGGCTCCGGCTTTAGCTCGGGTCTTAGCTCGGGTCTTAGCTCGGGTCTTAGCTCTGGCTCTGGCTCCGGCTCTGGCTCCGGTCTTAGCTCCGGTCTTAGCTCCGGTCTTAGCTCCGGCTCTGGCTCCGGTCTTAGCTCTGGTTCTGGTTCTGATCTTGGTTCTTTTCGTCCACAGCGCGCCAAGCCTCCTCAAACAGCGCGCGCACGGTCCGCCGCAGCTCGGCCACATCCGTCACGGCGGCCGGGAACTGGAACCGCGCGTCGAAAGTCCCGCCGCCGTCGCTGAAGCGCACCCGCAGCCCGAAGCGGTCCAGCGCCAACGGCACCACCTCCGGCGGCGTCCGAAGCGGCGCGTCCTGGCCCTCGACCAGCGCGCGCAGCCAGCCGAGTTCGCCGCCGTGCGCGGCCGCCAGGTGTTGGAGCAGGTCGGCCTCGTGCTCGGCCAGCGGGTCGGGCTCGGCCGTCGCGAAGTCGTCCGGTTCGACCAGCTCGGTGCCCCACACGTCCTCGAGTGTGACCTCGCCGACCTCCAGCTTCAGCCAGCCGCGCTCCAGTCCGTCCCGTACCGGCGTGAGCCAGCCCGCGATGTGGGCGCGGCTGCGGATGCGATCGGGGACGGCGACCGGTGCGACGTCCGTGATCTCCAGTACCGCGGTGACCTCGTCGCCGCCGGCGCACCGGACGGCGCGCAGTGCCGGGGAGCCGGCCGGAAGCCGCAGGAGGATGTCGGCGTCCCCGGTCACGACGCGCTGCGCGGGCAGCATGCCGAGCGGGTCGGGCACCGACAGTCCCGGGATGACCAGCGTCGCCGACGAACTCCCCGCCGCGAGCGTCCGGGCACGCTCGGCGGCGGTCGGCTTCGCCGGCAGCGCCTCGCCGTCGTGGGGACACGAGCTGCGCGAACGACGCTGCAGGGGCATGCGGACTCCTCGGTAGTTTAGGTAAGGCTTACCTAACATACAGTCCGAGGCGAACCCGGACCAGCCATCCCCACTGGGACCCCGAAATGTCACCGATGCTTCGGTTGCCGCACAATTCGACGACAAAGGCGTAGTTGACCCTTTCATCGTGCTCTGATACTCATGAGTACGTGAAGCGGATCCGGCTCGTATCCCGATCCCACATCGACCTCGGTCGCGTGTGGTCCTGTTCGTGTTGCCGTTGATCCCCGCCGCGCGCTAGGCGCTCCCCTTCAGCACACCCTCCTCCCACGGCGCGAGTAGAGGGTGCCGATCCGCGCGCTCCGGACCAACCGCCCGTTGATTGTAAAACCCTGATTTCGGGGCTTTTCAAGACACGAACACGGCATTACCGTCTCATTCAACGCATCGCAGGACACGAACATCGGTGTCCGCTGCGACGCGTGCCACCCCGCGTCTCCCCACCAACCCCAAGGAATGGCCCATGCCTGTCTCCACCACTGTCAACCGGCGAATACGGCGGACCCTCGGCGTGCTCGCCGCACCGCTGCCGGTCTTCGTGCTCGCCCTCCCGGTCGCGCACGCGGCGACCCCGGCCGCGGCCCGGGCCGCGCTGGCCGGCACCGCCGCCGCGCCGCACCTGGCGTCGGACGCCGTGCGCACCGGATCGGTCGCGGCGAACACGCCGATCACGCTCGAAGTCAGCCTCACGCCCCGCAACCAGGCCGGCCTGGACGCGTTCCTGCGTCAGGTCTCCGACCCCGCGTCGCCGCAGTACAAGCACTACCTGACCGTCGCGCAGTACGCGGCGGCCTACGGTGCCAGCGACGCCCAGATCTCGCAGGTCACCAAGTACCTGCGCGGCCAGGGCCTGTCGGTCGGCGCGGTGACCGCCAACCACCAGACGCTCGCCGTCAGCGGCACCGCCGCGCAGGCGGAGAAGGCGTTCGGCGTGGAGCTCGGCACCTGGCGCACCGCCGGCCACGACGTCTACGCCAACACCGCGGCGCCCACGCTGCCGGCGGACATCGCCTCGGTCGTCTCCAGCGTGGCCGGCCTGTCCAACGCCGCGAAGCTGACTCCGAGCTACCACATCGACAACCACGCCGCCGGAACCCAGGCGGCGCCGCACGCCGGCACCGTCCTCACTCCGACCAAGGCGCGCGGCGGCTACAACCTCACCGGGCCGCTCGCCTCCGGCGACAACGGCTCGGGCCAGACCATCGGCCTGGTGGAGTTCTCGGCGTACTCGTCCTCGGCCGTGGCGGCGTACAACTCCAAGTACAGCCTCGGCGCGCCGGCGGCGACCGTGGTGAACGTGGCCGGCGGCACCACCGACACCTCGGGCTCGGTGGAGGACGAGCTCGACATCGAGGTCGCCAACGCCTTGGCCCCCAAGGCGAACGTGAAGGTCTACGAGGCGCCGAACAGCGACGCCGGCGAGGTCGCGCTGTACGCGGCCCTGGTCAGCGCCGACGTCCCGGTCATCTCCACCAGCTGGGGCGAGCCGGAGAACCAGGAGAACAACCTCACCTCCGACGACGCGGACTTCAAGGAGGCCGCAGCGCAGGGCCAGTCCGTCTTCGCCGCCTCCGGCGACAGCGGCGCCACGGACGACGGCTCGTCGCTGTCCGTCGACTACCCGGCCTCGGACCAGTACGTGTCCGGCGTCGGCGGCACCGACCTGACCGTCTCCTCGTCCAACGCCTGGAGCAGCGAGACCGGCTGGTCCGGCAGCGGCGGCGGCCAGTCCGACAAGTGGTCCACGCCCTCGTTCCAGGCGCCGGTGAACAGCAGCGGCCACCGCGAGGTGCCGGACGTCTCCGCCGCCGGCGGGGACGCCAGCCCGTGGTACATCGACGCCGACGGCAGCTGGACTGACGTGTGGGGCACCAGCGCGGCCGCGCCGAACTGGGCCGCGTTCGTCGCCGACTACAACACCGCGGCCGGTAAGGCGGGCAAGGCGAAGTTCGGGTTCGCGAACAGCTTCATCTACACCGTCGCGCGCAGCTCGCTGTACAACACCGATTTCCACGACATCAAGAGCGGCAACAACGGCGGCTACAGCGCCGGCGTCGGCTACGACGAGGTGACCGGCTGGGGGTCGTACAACGCGGCGCAGTTCATCGCCACGAAGCTGTAGGGCTTGTCAAGGCTGTAAGCCTGTAAATGCTGTAAAGCACTAGGAACCAGCGCTGGATCCCTTCACTGACGTGCGTCGGTTCCGGTCGGCAGAGCTCGCCGACCGGGACCGGCGCCGTTTCCTGCCACCTCAACGGTCTGATGCGAGTCTCGGTCGGCCACCTCGATAATCGTCGCCCTGACGTGTCATGCGAGGCGAAGGCGGGATGACGATGGTCCGGCAGGTGCGGGTGCTGGTGATCACGATGTTCGACACCGAGCCGGAGGACGGTCTCGGGGAGGGCTTCCGGTGGCGGATGCGTGAGGGGCTCGACACCTCGGTGGCCGTTCCGGGGCTGTGCGCCGATTTCCCGCTGGTGCACGGACGCGAGGACGGCCTGTGGCTGCTGACCACCGGGATGGGCGAGTCGAACGCGGCGGCCTCGGTGGCGGCGCTGGCGCTGTCAGGGCTCTTCGACCTGTCGCAGGCCTATGTGCTGATAGCGGGCATCGCCGGGATCGACCCGGCCGTCGGCACCATCGGATCCGTGGTGTGCGCGGACTTCGCGGTCCACGGCGGCTACGCGCACGAGCTGGACGCCCGCGAGATCCCGGCCACCTGGCCGCACGGATTCGTGCCGCTCGGCGCGAGCGCGCCGGGCAAGCCGCCGGAGCTGCGCGTGCCCGGCGAGGTCTACCGGCTGGACGAGTCCCTGCGGCAGGCGGCGGCCTCGATCGGCGCCGGCGTGGAGCTGGCCGACGATCCGGCGGTCGCCGCCCTGCGCGCCGACTATCCGGGCCCCGGCAGTCAGGGCCCTGCATTGCTGTCCGGATCGTCGCTGACCACGAGCGTGTTCTGGTCCGGGCACCAGCTCGGCGCGCGAGCCACCAGCTGGGTGACGGACTACACCGACCGCCGCGGCCGCTACGCCGTGACGCAGATGGAGGACAACGCGACCCTGGTGGCCCTCGATCGCGCGGCACAGGCCGGGCTCGCGGACCTCTCGCGCGTGGCGGTGCTGCGCGCCGGCGCGAACTTCGACCGCGCCGCCCCCGGCAAAGCCGCGGAGTCGGCGTTCACCCAGGACGTGGGCTGGACGCTGGCCGCGGAGAACGTCTGGCGCGTCGGATCGCGGCTCGCCGACGAGATCGTCACGAACTGGGACGCCTGGCAGCACGGCGTGCCGGCGCGCTGGGCCGGCGTGCCGATGTAGCCCGCCGCCGTATCTAGTGGTCGAAGTGATTCGGGTGAACCACTAGCCGGCGTGGCCGCCACGTTCGCCGACCAGGCCACCTGCGACGCCAGCCAGGCACAGTCCCGCGCCACACCGAACGATCCCGGACGGTGGCGGCGGCGTGGGTTGCACGAGGATCGACTGCAACCCCGTCTGATCAGTACATTCGACCACCCGGCTACTGACAACTCACAAACTGATCCATGGCGGCGGGAGCCCCGGTACGGCGGGCTCCCGCCGCCTTCTGTCGCCCGCCGGCGCCCCGGATTGTGCGATCACTGTGCGCGGATTGTGAAGCGCCGACCCAAGAATCCCGCCTGTGACAGTCGTCGCATCCTTACCCCGATGAACAAGAGGGTTGAGAATGTCTGAACCATCACTGAGCGGCCGCGACTTCAGTCGGCGCACACTCCTCAAGGCCGGGACCGGGCTGACGCTGGGCGCGGGGATCGGCCTCGGCGCCGGTGTGGGCGCCGCCGCACCGGCGTACGCCACCAACGGCGTCGGCCAGACCGGGGCGCCGCTGTGCCAGAACGCCGGGGGCGACTCGGCCAGCCAGCAGGGGCTCGGCTGCGGGGACCTGGGCATCCCCTACCTCCGGCAGCACGACGGCACCTGGGGGTACGTCTTCGGCGACTCCTACAGCGGGCCCAGCCAGGGCGACCCCAACACGTACATCGGCTCGCCGGTGATGCTGAACCAGGCGACGTTCGACAACACCGGGGCGAACCCGATCTCCTTCACGTGGGCGATGCCGACCGCCGGGCAGGCCCGCCAGACGTTCGACTACACGCACGGTGCGAACAACGGCCTCGGCGACGTCGAGCAGAGCCGCATCCCGAATGACTGCATCGAGTTCGGCGGCCGTACCTACATCCAGTACACGTCGGTCTTCACCTGGGGCCCGCCAGCGGGATACGACGGCTCGGTGTGCTCCGGCGTCGCCTACTCCGACGACTACGGCGTCACTTGGAGCGACTACAGCTACCACTGGCCCGGCGACCGCACCGGCGGCAACGAATCGCTCTACGGGATGTGGTCCTTCGCCGGCATCGACGCCGACGGCTACCTCTACGTCTACTCCAAGCGCTGGAACGGCAGCCACAACAACAGCGCGGACCAGGGCCTGATCCAGCTGTTCCGGTTCACCCAGGACGACTTCCGCAACGGTGCCTGGCAGAACCAGCAGAACTGGGCCAACGTCAACGGGAACTGGACGTGGACCTCCGACGCCTACCCGACCCCGTTGTTCCCGGCGGGCAGCAACCTCGGCGAGTTCTCGGTGAAGAACATCAACGGCACCTACTGCATGAGCTACTTCGACGTCGGCAACTACGCGATCTACACCCGCACCTCACCGCGCCCCGAGGGTCCCTGGTCGGACCCGCAGCCGCAGATCGTCGGCGACTACCGCTACCCCAGCTACTGGGGCAAGCCGCAGGTCGCGAACCTGTACGGCGGCTACATCCACCCCGGGAGCGCGAGTGCGAACTCGCTGACGCTCATCGTGTCGCAGTGGCCTGGCAACACGCCACAGCCGTACCGGGTGTTGCAGTTCGACGGCATCAACCCGTGAGCCGGGGCTTCTCGATTTTCTGTTGACACAACAGAAAATCAGAGCCATGATCGCCCCATGTCCGAACCGTCACCCGAACCCGCGCCGCGCCGCGGCCGCCCGCGCAAGGACCCCGGCCGGCTGGCCGTGTGGAGCCCGCCGCCGGGGTGGTCGCGGCTGGTCGCCTGGGTCGCGCCGGAGGAGAAGGACGCGCTCAAGGCGGTCGCGGCCGACGCCGGCGTCCCGGTCGCCGACCTGGTGCGCGCGCTGGCGGCCGGACTCGTCCACGGAGTCGTGGACGCCGAGGAGTTGCTGACGCACGTCCGCAAGGGGGCCACAGTCATGGAGAAGATCCCGACGATTTTCGAGCGCGACGACCGATTCCACGTGGTCGACAAGCCGCGCGCGGACTGCGAGTGGGTGTTCGCCGGCGCCGGCCGGGCGACGGAGAAGCTGGACGGCACCAACGCCCGGCTGACAGTCCGCTCCGGCACGATCGTGCGGGTGGAGAAGCGCCGCAACCCGTCGAAGGCGCAGAAGGCCGCCGGCATCGTCGACGGCTGGTACGTCGACACCGACGAGCACGGCGCCGAGGACAAGTGGCTGCGCGAGGCCGCCGCCAACACCCTCGTCACGGCCTGGCCGGACGGCGAGCACAGCGTCGAAGCCCTCGGCCCCCGCATCCAGGGCAACCCGCTGGGGCTGGAAGAGCACATCTGCGTCCCGTTCAACCTGACCGTCCCGGACTACGAGAACGCCCCGCGCACCTACGCCGAACTGCACGACTGGCTGGCGTCCCTGGAGTCCCGCTACGCCCCCGGGCACCTCGCCGAAGGCGTCGTCTTCCACCACCCCGACGGCCGCCGCGCGAAGATCAAGCGCAAGGACTTCGCCCGCGCCCGGACCAGCTGAACAGCGCTGGACACCGCTGGACACCGCGTCGCGATCCCCGCTCCGGGGATCGCGACGCGGCTCACCCACGACTCACCACAGGCGTCACAACGAAGCGCTCTGCGCCGCCTGCCAGACCGCCTGCTCCTCGTCGCCGAAGTGCGTGCCCTCCATCTGCGGACCCTGCAGCCAGTTCAGCCAACCCAGCGGACTCGGACCCTGATTCGGGTTCTGATACCGTGAGTTGACGCCGGTCTGCACCCCGCTCCCGGTCGAGGGATCGAAGTTCTGCATCCACGGCCCGCCGCTGCACCCCGGCGCCTGCGCGGTGTTCAGGACGTCGTTGGCGTAGACGGCGTCGGGCTGGGACTGGCCGCGGGTGACGGTCAGCGTGCGGCCGTCGAACGCACGCCACAGGTTCTGCGGCTCGCCGTTGCTGGCCCGGGTGCCATCGTTGTTGTCCGACCAATACCAGTTGCGCTCGTTGGTCTGCGGGTAGCCGAACATGTACTCGTACTGGTTCTGCGGCTGGTTGAACCCGATCTGCTGGGCCCCGGTGACCTGCGCGATCGGCCGGGGGTCATCCGGGTTGGCGACCAGCACCGCGGCCATGTCGTGGCCCAAGGCGAAGTCAGCGCTCCCGCTCCAGGTGTTGGTGATCCACTCCCGGGTGGCGCCCCACACGCCGTAGGGCGCGATGTCCGTGCCGGGCAACGCCGTGCTGGTGGTGCCGCGCGGCAGGGCCGCGCCGTTGTAGCCGGGGATGAAGACCATGTTGGTGACCAGGGTGTTGCCCATGCCGTAGGGCGCGCCGAGGTCGAACGGCGTGTGGACGGCCACGCAGTGCGCAGCGGTCACCACAACACTCTGATTCGCGCTGGTCACGACGTCCGCCGAACACGCGTCGGGGATGAGCGCCCCGCTGTCCACGTCCTTCTGCACGAAGAACAGCTTCCCGGCGGTCCGGGTGATCAGGCCCTGGCCGTCGACCGACCACGGCGTGCTGAGGTCGTCCCAGCCGCCTTGCGGCTCGGTGGCGTCCTGGCCGTCGTCGTTCAATCCGACCGAGGCCATCTTGGCCAATGTCCAGTAGTTCACCTCGGCGCGCAGATCCTGGGTGAAGTTCGGGCCGGCGGCGACCACCGGCGGCAGCTCCACGGCGGTGGTGTCGGCATGCGCGGCCGGAGCGACGACGCCGACCGTCGCGGCGGCGATCGCGACGACCGCCAGGCGTGCGGAGGCGGTGTGCGGAAGATGTCTCATGAACCGGGAGTCTGGGTCCTGATGTTCACAATCCGAGCACACCGATCGCACACCGAGTAACCAGCCGCACCGAGTGATCAACGCACGACGATCTCGTACTCCAGGAAGACCTCGACCGGCTCTTCGTCCGGGACGACGGCCGCGCCATAGCGGTTCCGGACGCGCCGGGCGTCCGCCGGGAGCCCCAGCCGCAGATAGATACTCAGCGCTCGACGAAGGTTCGCGCCGCCCTCGTCCGTCCGGCCGTGCCGCAGCAGGATGTCGCCGACGCCCTCGAAGGCCGTCGCCTGATCGTCGGTCTGCCCGACTTCCCGTGTCATGACCAGCGCCCGGCCGTAGACCGCCAGCGCCTCCTCGACACGGCCCGCGGCGTTCAGTGCGGCAGCATACTGATTAAGCGCCCACGCCTCCTCCCCCCGGCCGCCGGAGTCCCGCAGGATCCGCAGCGCCTCGGCGGTCGCGGCCACGGCGCCCGCGTGGTCGCCGACCAGGCGGCGCACAGTGCCCAGTTCGGCCGTGACCGTGGCCTGGGCGGTCGCGTGGCCGAGGAGTCGGTACAGGTCCAGCGCCTGGGTCAGGACGTCGTCGGCGCCGAGGTGGTCGTCGGCCAGGCAGCACAGGCGGCCCAGCTCGGTCAGGGCGCCCGCTTGCCCGAGCGGGCTGTCCAAGCGGCGGTAGATGCGCAGTGCGCGCGTGATGCTGTCGCGCGCGCCGCGCAGGTCCCCGGTCCGGCGCCGCACGATGCCCAGCGATGTCAGGGCATTGGCTTGCCCGAGCACGCCGTCCAGCCGCCGCCACAGTTCCAGGGCCTCGGTGAACGCGGCGGTCGCGCCGTGGTAGTCGCAGGTCAGGTGCCGGATCGCGCCGAGCTGGGTCAGGACCTCGGCCTGGCCTGGCGTGTCGTTCAGGCGCTTGTAGAGCCGGTAGGCCTGGGTGCAGGCATCGGCTGCCGCGACGTAATCCCCCGCGAGCCGGCGGACCCGCCCGATCTCGTTGAGCGCCCTGGCCTGACCCGGGAGATCGTCCAGCCGTCGGGAGAGCTCCAGCGCCTGGGCCCCGGCGTCCCCGGCGGCGAGGTGGTCGCCGACGAGTTGCCAGGCCCGGCTCAGTTCGGTCAGGACCAAGGCTTCGGCGATGGTGTTGTCCGAACCCTGATACAGGTGCAGCGCCTCCCGGTGCGCCTCGACGGCACCCGGATAGTCGCCGCACAGCCGCCGCGCCCTGCCGAGGTCGGTGAGGGCGCAGGCCAGGGCCGGGGCGTCGGTGCCACGGCGCGCGAGGTCGACGGCGGCGGTGTGCAGTTCGAGGGCCACGGTCCATGGGCCGTGCGAGTACAAGTGGGTGGCCAGGGCGGCCGACAGGGCGATCGTGTGGCCACCGTGACGGGCCGCGGCGATCAGATTCTCGATCTCACCGGCCATCCAGGCCTGCGCGGCTTCGCGATCCTCGATCAGGGGTTGGTGGCGAGGCACATGAGCCCCCGTCGGCGCGGCGTACAGCGTCGGCAGGGTCCTGATCTGACGGTCGGCCCGGTGGGCGGCGTGCCGGTAGTAGTCGAACAAACGGTCCAGGGCGGCCTCGCTCTCGCCCTCGACCTCTTCCTCCGTCTCGGTTCGAGACAGCACATAGCTGCGCATCAGATCGTGCATCCGGAACCGCCCCGGCACGAGCTCGATCAGCAGGCTGCGATCCGTCAGATCGCCCAGCAACCGCCGCGCAGACCGCAGATCGACGTCGAGCAACGACGCGCAGGCGAGAACATCGACATCGCGCCCCGGAACCTGCGCTATCCGGCGCAGCACCGTCTCCTGCGCAGGCGTCAGATTCCGGTACGACAGCTCGAAAACCGACGCCAGGCTGCGCTGACCGTCGTCGAAGACGTCCAGGTCCCCGGCGCCCTCACTCAGCTCCCTGATGACGTGCTCGATCTGCCAACTGCGCCGATACCGCAGCAACGCGGCCGCGATCCGCAGCGCCAGCGGCAGCCGCCCGCACATCTGGACGACCTCCGTCAGCGGCCCGTCGTCGGCCGGCGTGCGTCCCGCTCCCGCCGTGGCACGGAACAGCGCGACGGCGTCGTCGACCGGCAGCACGTCCAAGCCCAGCGGTTCGGCGTCGTCCAGCGCCTTCAGCCGCCGACGGCTGGTGATCAGCACCAGACAGCCGGGACCGGCCGGAATCAGAGGCCGGACCTGGTTCTCGTCTTCGACGTTGTCCAGCACGATCAGAGTCCTGGTACCGGCCAGCACGGCCCGGTACTTGGCCGCGCGGGCGTCGAGCTCGTTCGGAACCGTCTGCGGCGGGGCGCCGAGCGCGGCCAGGGCGCTGCCCAGGACGTCGAAGGCGGTGCGCGTCGGCACGGCGATCGAATGCGCGTGGAACTCCAGGAACAGCTGTCCGTCCGGGAAGCCGTCGGCCAGCAGGTGCGCGGCGTGCACGGCCAGCGCGGTCTTGCCGATCCCGCCCATCCCGTCGATCGTGCAGATCACCGGCGCGCCCGGGGTCTCGGCCGCCTCGGCGCGCTTGGCGAGGCGGGCGATCTCGAACAGTTCCTCGACCCGGCCGGAGAACGCACCGGTGTCGGCGGGCAGCTGGTGCCGCGGGTCGGCGGGCCGTACCGGGACGCGGCCGGCGAGCGCGTCGCTGTGCGCCTGGCGCAGCGCGGGGGTCGGCGTGCGGCCCTGAGAGCGCAGCGAACGGTCGGCGCGGGTCGCGGTCTGGGCCGCCTCGTCGGTCTGCCCGGCTTGTGTCAGGGCCCGGATGAGGGTCGCGGCGACCGCTTCGTCGTCGGGCCGGGCCGCCGCCACGTCCCGCAGCACCGCGGCGGCCTCGGCAGGCCGTCCGGTCTCCAGCTCGATCTCGGCCAGCAGCATCGCGGCGTCCCGCCGCTGACGCTCCAGCCCGGCGGCGCGGTTGCGCAGGTAGGGCGTGTCGAGCCCGTCGAGCGGACGGCCGCGCCACAGGCCCAGCGCCTGGCGCAGCCGCTCCGCCGCGAGCTGGTGCTCCTGCCCGGCTCGGGCCTCGCGGGCCCGGCCCAGCAGTGTCCCGAAGCGCTCGGTGTCGAGCAGTTCGGGGGCGAGCAGCGCGGTGTAGCCGGGGCGGCGGGCGACCAGCCGGATCCGGTCCTCGACCGGCTCCAGGGCCTTTCGCAGGGCTGAGACATAGTTGGCGATCTGCCGGTCGACGGTGTCCGGGGGCGTGGACGGCCAGGCCCACTCGGCCAGGTCGGTGCGGGAGACCGTGCGGCCGTGGTTGAGCACCAGGACCGCCAGCAGGCACAGCCGGCGTTGGCCGTCCAGGTGGAGCGGTTCGCCGCCGTGGTCGACGGTCAGCCCGCCGAGCAGCCGGATATCGGGATCCATCGGTCCATCCCCCGCGGATCGGAAGATCATGACGTCGTCGGCAGCAGGGGCGATCCCGGCTGTGCAATCAGTGTGCGTACTTTGTGAAGTGCTGTCGCAAGACTACTCACCGTGTCAGCCGGATCACAATGTCCTCAGCCCCCCCTCAAAAGGAAGACAGCCGTGAGACTCACCACAGCGTTCCCCACGACGTCCGCCGCACCATCGAGCAAACTCCTCAAACTCCTGGCGGCCCTGGTGCTGCTGCTGTCCTCGTTCGCCCTGACCACGAGCCCGGCGTCGGCCTCGACCGGCGACATCGTCTCGATCGCGAACGCCAACATCGGCGACCACGCCTGCGACACCAACAGCGCCGGCGGCCAGGGCTACTACACCAGCTGCACCGGCGCCGGCGGCTCCCCGGAGAACTGGTGCGCCGACTTCGCGATGTGGGTCTGGGCCCAGGCCGGCTACGACGTGTCCGGCCTGTCCCCGGCCGCCGGCAGCTTCGGCGAGTACGGTTCGGGCCTGCACTCGACCCCGCAGGTCGGCGACGCTGTGGTGTTCAACTACAACGGCTCCGGCTACGCCGACCACGTCGCCCTGGTCACGGCTGTGAACTCCGACGGGACGATCCAGAGCATCGGCGGCAACGAGGTCACGAACGACCCCTCGACGTCCTCGGTCAACAGCAACACCTACGACGGCACCGTCGGCTACAGCTCGTACTGGGGCATGAACATCAGCGGCTACGTCTCCCCGAACGGCGGCGGAGGCGGCGGCGGCGGGCCCTCGGTCTCCGGCATGGGGCAGTGCGACACGTCGTCGAACGCCGACTGCTGGAACACCGCGGCCGGCGACGGCTCGGACTGCCACAGCGGACACTTCTGCATCTACAGCGGGCCGAACTACACGGGGACGGTGTTCTCGTTCTACAACTGCCAGAACAACGGCGCCGACTGGGCGCTGCAGAACTGGAACGGACCCGGGTCGTATATCAACCAGAACACCGGCGGCGCGGTCGCGAGCATCAAGGACCAGAACCACAACGTCTTGACGGCAACTAATCCCGGGGATGTCAACACGTCGTACGACTTCGGCCCGGCCTGGTACGTCCAGGCCTGCTGATCGGCGGTGCACCGTCCTCGCCCAGCTGCGTGACGTAAGCGACAGATCCGGTATGTAAAGATTACCGCGTGACGTCTCTGCTGCTGGTCGAGGACGACGAGGTGATCCGCATCGCCGTGGGCCGGACGCTGGAGCGCTACGGCTTCGCCGTGACCACGGCGGCGGACGGGCTGGCGGGGCTGGAGCGGTTCCGGGAGGCGGTGCCGGATCTGCTGCTGCTGGATGTGATGCTGCCGGGGCTGGACGGCATCGGGTTGTGCCGGCGGGTGCGGGAGAGCAGCCAGGTGCCGATCCTCATGATGTCCGCGCGGGGCGATTCGCTGGACGTGGTCGGCGGGCTCGAGGCCGGGGCCGACGACTACGTCGTCAAGCCGGTGGACACGTCGGTTCTCGTGGCCAGGATCCGGGCTGTGATGCGGCGCAGCACTGTGGACATGGATGTGCCCGGTACGCCCGGCGCCTCCGCGGATCACCCCTCCGAGCTCGTCTTCGGCGACATACGCATCGACCCCCACGGCATGGAGGTGTCGCGCGCCGGCGAGCCCGTCGCCCTGACGCCGACCGAGCTGCGCCTCCTGCTGGAGCTGGCCGCGCACCCCGGCGTCGTGCTGGAGCGGCACCGCCTGCTGCGCGACGTGTGGGACTACAAGTGGCAGGGCGGGGATTCGCGCGTCGTCGACCTGTGTGTGGCGCGGCTGCGGACGAAGATCGGCGCGGAGCGCATCGAGACCGTCCGTGGCTTCGGCTACAAGCTGCGCCGATGAGGAACCCGCTGCGTTCGCTGAGCGTCCGGATGGCCGTGCTGGCCGCCGTGGCGGTGACGGTCGCGTCCGGCTCCATCGGCTTCCTCATCCACCAGAGCACCAAGTCCCGGCAGCTCTACTACGGCCGCGTCAGCGCGCGCGACGATCTGGCGCGGGCGATCTCCTCGGGGCAGTCGGACCAGCCGGGCCTGGCTCCCCCGGTCCCGGCGCCGCTGGCGGCACGGGCCCAGGGCACGCAGCTGGCCGTCACGTACTACGACGACAGCGACAGCGCGTGGCCGGTGATGTGGGCGGCGCAGTACTTCAACGGTCGGCTCATGACCGCGCAGTACCCCATGAGTTCCGAGAAGCGCGACCTCGAAGCGCTCGACCGGCACACCTTCTACGCCGCCGTCGGCACCGTCTCCGTCCTGGTGCCGCTGGCGGCCTTCGGCGCCGAGTTCGCCGGACGACGGCTGCGCCGCGCGGCCCGCACCGCGCACCGCATCGCCGCCGGCGACCTCGACGCCCGCATCGGCCCGCGCGGCGGCTCCGGTGACGAGGTCCACGACATCTCCGCCGCTGTCGACTCCATGGCCGACGCGCTCCAGCAGCGTCTGCACGCCGAGCAGCGTTTCACCGCCGACGTGGCCCACGAGCTGCGCACGCCGCTCGCGGGCCTGGTCGCGGCGGCCGAGCTGCTGCCGGACGGCGAGGCGACCGAGCTGGTCCGGGACCGGGTACGGGCCCTGCGAAGCCTGACCGAGAACCTGCTGGAGGTCTCCCGCCTCGACGCGCGGGTCGAGACCGCGGACTTCGTCGCGGTGCCGCTGCGCGAGTTCGTCGCCGAGACGGTCGCGGGCATCGGGTTCGAGGTGCTGCTGGCCGTCACCGGTGATCTCGTCGTCCGCACCGACCCGCGCCGCCTGGACCGGATCCTCACCAACCTCCTGGTCAACGCACATCGCCACGGCCGGGCTCCGATCGAGCTCGGCATCGACGGCCCGACGCTGACCGTCCGCGACCACGGCCCCGGCTTCCCGCCCGACATCCTGTCCCAGGGCCCGTCCCGCTTCCGCACCGGCGCGCCGGAACGTGGTCGCGGCCACGGCCTCGGCCTGACCATCGCGCTCGGCCAGGCCCGGGTGATCGGCGCGCGCCTGGAGTTCGGCGACGCGTACGACGGCGGCGCGGTCGCACGGCTCACGCTCCCGGGCACACCGGACTGACGGCCGATGGCGGCCGATGCCGACCGACGGCTGATACCGGACTGATACACAGCCCAGGCCCGGCGGATACCCGGCCACGGCGGGTCCGATACGACGCCGGGCGATGGTCGGAGGGTGAACCCGACTCACGATCGAAACACCGCCGATCCGCAGGTCCCCGACATGCGGGAGCCGACCGAGCCGCCACAGAGCGAGCCCGGCCCCCGCCCTGGCCCGCACGTCCCCCAACCCCAACCCCAGCCCCAATCCCAGCCCCAGCCCCGCCCCCGACGCCGCCACCGCGCCGTCATCCCGATCGTCGCGATCACGGTCGCCCTCACCGCCTCCGGCGCCGCCTTCGCCATCGCCGCACACCACAGCACCCAACCCGCCCCGAGGTCCGCCGCAGGATCCATCCACGGTCCCGCACTCGCCCCGGCACCGGTCTCCGTCGACCTCGGCTCCGGCGTCACCCTGCCGTGGCCGGCCCAGGGCCAGGCGACCGTCGAGGTCGAAGGCCTCGGCAGCCTGGGCACCAAGGGCGAGCAGAAGCCGGTCCCGATAGCCAGCGTCACCAAGGTGATGACGGCGCTCGTCATCCTCACCGACCACCCCCTCGACGGCGACGATCAGGGCCCGATGATCACCGTCGACGCGGCCGCCGCGAACGAGGCGTCCGACCCGGACCAGTCGACCGTGCGCGTCGACAAGGGCCAGGCCTTCAGCGAGCACGACCTGCTCGAAATGCTGCTGATCCCCTCCGGCAACAACATCGCCCGCCTGCTCGCGCGCTGGGACGCCGGCACCGAGCACGCCTTCGTCGCCAAGATGAACGACACCGCGCGCGGCCTCGGCATGACCGACACCACCTACACCGGCGCCAGCGGCTACGAGGAGACGACCAGGAGCACCGCGGTCGACCAGCTCAAGCTCGCCAAGAAGGCAATCGCCGACCCCGCCTTCGGCCGCATCGTCGCCATGCCCACCGCCACGGTGCCCGGCCTGCGTGCGCGGCTCGTCAACACCAACGCGCTGCTCGGCGAGAACGGCGTGATCGGCATGAAGACCGGCTCCAGCACCCCGGCCGGCGGCGCGCTGATGTGGGCCGCCCGCCAGCCCGACGCCACCGGCACGACCCGGCTGGTGCTCGGCGTCGTGCTGGACCAGCATCAGGGCTCCACATCGAACGACGACCTGCGCGCGGCGCTCGCCGCCAGCAGAACCCTGATCCAGGGCGTCGGTCAGGCGCTTGCCTCGTTCAACCCCTGACGTCCGCGAGCGCCGCGAGTGTCGCGCCGAGCTGTCGCACCGGCTCGTCCCCACTGAACCGCAGCACGACGCTCGTCGCACCCGCCGCCTCAAGCTCCGCGATCCGGGCGACGGCATCGGCAGGCGTGCCGCTGACGGTGAAGATCTCCTCCGGGGTGCGTCCCAGCCATCCGGCCTGATCCTCGACCTTGTCCCGCAGCACCTCCGCGGCCTGCCCGGCGTCGTCCGCCACGGCCGCGTACGCGAACACGATCAGCTCATGGTCCGGCGCGGCTCCGCCCTGCCGGATCAGCGCGAGCGCCGCCCGCAGATCGGCGGGACCGAGGCCCTCGGCGATCACCGTGCCGTCGGCGACGCGCCCGGCGAGCTCCAGCGACCGCGGCCGCACGACGCCGAGCACGACCGGCGGCACCACCTCGGGCGGGTGGACCAGCCGCAGATCGTCGATCCGGACCTCCCGGCCCTGCGTCTGAACGCGCTCGCCGCGCAACAGCGCACGCAGCACTTCGGCCGACTCCCCGAGCAGGGCCAGCGCCGACCCGGGAGTGGCGCCGACCGACGCCATCCACTCGGTGACGCCGTGCCCGAGGCCGGCGACGAACCGCCCGGGGTGCACGCGCGCCAGGAACGCCGTCTCCATCGCCAGCAGCGCCGGATGCCGCAGCGGGGCCGGGGCGATACCCAGGCCGACCCGCAGCCGCGAGGTCGCCGCCAGCGCCAGCGCCGCCGCCGAGATGCCGCCGCCCCATCCGAGGTCTTCGACGACCCACAGGTCGTCGGCGCCGAGCGCCTCGACGTCGCGGGCGAAGGCCGGAAGCCCCTCCGGGGGCCAGGCACGGTCGTACATGACACCGATTCGAAGATTCGTCACGCGGCAGGACGCTACCCGACCGCGGGCGGCAGCGGTGGTGGCAGCGGCGTGCGGCAGCGGCTTCGGCACCAGCGGCGGCGGCGTCGGCCTGCGCTCCTGCGGCGCCGGCCGCCGGCAGTGGGAGCTGTGTCGGCGGCGGCAGCAGCGACGGCGCGCGGCGGTGTCAGCGGCATGGGCTTCGGCGGCGGCAGCGGCAGCGGCGTCGCGACCGGCCCTGTCTCGGCAGACAGAACCCGGGCCCTGCGAGGCCGTACACTCTCTTCGCTCACCTGGTCTGGCCCTTGTCCATACCTGGCAACCTCATCGAGGTGCTCGTGAGTCTCTTTCGGTATCGCGTCCGCTGCCCGGCGGGCGCCATGGGGCTTGGCCAAATCAGGACGGGACAGGATGAGCGCAGACACCCTCATAGCCGAGACCGAGGAGGCGACGTCGTGGAGACGTCGGCTGCGTCCGGTCGCCGTCCAGGATTTCGTGGCGCGGCTGATGTATCGCGACCTGTTCGGGGTGCGGGTCGGCGTGCTGGTGCTCATCTTCCCGTTGTTCATCGCCTCGATGGCGATGAGCGTCACCAGCCGCCAGGGGTGGAACCATCCGCCGGACAGCCGCTACTACCTGACGATGATGGCGCGGGACATGGGGCATTCGCTGCCGTCCTCGATCAAGCTCGAGCAGCAGGTGTCGCCGAACACCCACATCGCGCCCTGGTACTTCGCCAACAACGACCCGACGTGGCAGCTGGCCCGGACCCGGATCCTGTATCCGGTGCTGTCGCTGCCTTTCGTCCGGCTTTGGGGGCTCTCCGGCGGCTCGCTGATGGTCCCGGTGCTCGGCGACGCGCTGTTCCTGTTCGCGGTCGCCCGGGTGCTGCAGCGGCTGTACGGCCCGGCGGTCGCGGTGATCGTGACCGGGGCGTTCAGCCTGGTGAACCCGATCTGGGGCTTCTCCTGGGCCGGCACCGACACCCTGGCGATGGGGCTGGTCGCCGTGATGGTGGCCAGCTTCCCGATCGGGCGGCGCGCGGCGCGTTCCCATCTGGCGTGGATCGGCCTCATGGCGCTGTTCATCCCCCTGACGCGCCAGGTCGGCGTGCTCGCGCCGGCGATGGCCGGCGCCGGGTGGCTGTGGGCGCTGGCGCGGGAGCGGACGTGGCGGAACCGGTGGCTGAGTTCGCTGGTGGTCACCGCGTCGGTGACGCTGGCGACGCAGGTCGTGAGCATGATGCTGGCCAAGACCGACACCGGCGGGGTGCTCAGCCGCGGGCAGACCACGACGTGGGGCGTCATCAGGCAGTTCGTCCACTTCCTGAAGATCGTCACCGAGGAAGCGTGCACCTACATGTGGCACAGCGACCGCACGCTCTACGCGCTGTTGATCGCGGCCGGCATCACGGTGGTGGTCCGGTTCAAGTCCGATGCGGCGGCGGTGTTCTTCGGGGCGGTCTGCGCGACCTACGTCATCACCGCGGGCGTCGGCTACTCCACCCTCATGCGCTACGAGATGATCATGTTCCCGGCAGCCGCCGTGGCCGCCGGCGAGCTGGTGTCGCTGCTGGTCGGGGACCGCGCGCCGAAGGCGTCGACGGAGCCGGCGGCTGCTGAGACGACGGCGCCGGCCCCGGCCCCGGTCGCGGCACGGTCCCGGTTCGGCCTGATCCCGGCCCTGGCAGCCACCCCGCCCGGCCGTTTCCTGGGCCTGAACCTGCCGCGCGCCGACCGCTACCGCCCGCAGCTGCTCGCCGGCGGGGTCGTGTTCGCGATCGTGGTCGGCATATCGATCCCGGGCTCCTGGAGCTCGTCGATCGACGCCCCCGCCTCCGACTCGGTCGCCGCGGCGCAGGGCACGCAGTCCTACGCGGTCCGCCCCCTGGCCAAGCCCGGCGCCGAGGTGACGCTGCGCGCCGCGTTCGACCAGGCCGCCGCGCTGGCGGTGGACAAGGCAGGACTGGAAGGCACCTTCGACTGGGTCCACCAGCTCCGCTTCCGTCCCCTCGCGCCGGACCAGCTGGGCTGGAGCCAGCGCGACAAGAAGGACGGCACGTACCTGCTGTACCCGAACTCCCTCGGCCAGGACCTGAGCGGGATGGAGGCCTTCGGCCGCGCCCTGTCGCTGGACCGCACGGTGCGCGACGACACGATCAAGATCCTCGACCGCAAGGTGAGCCCCTACGGCGAGGACGTCGTGTTCACGGTCGAGGACACCTCGGGCCACGTGCACCGGGGCACCGCGACGACGCTGTACCCGATCTGGAACAAGGGTGACGCGGGGAACGTGACGTCGCTGATCTTCGACGCTTCCTGATTCGCTCCGCCGGCCGCCGGTTCCTTCACCACGGTGAGGGGACCGGCGCTCTGGTTCCCGCCCCCGTTTGACGAACTTAGGTAAGCCTCACCTAAACTCTCCAACCATGCTCACCTCCGACGGGCCGACGGCTGCCGCCACGGGACCCGCCCGAACCCCGCCTCGACGGTCCCGCCACCTACCGCCCTTCGTCGTGGCGACCGTCGGCCTGGGCCTCCTGCTCCTGTGCAGCATCCTGAGCCTGGTCCTCGGACCGCGCTCGATTCCGCTCTCCACCGTCCTCGACGCCCTCACCGGCTCCGCCCACGGCGCCGACGCCGACGTCGTCACGGGCCTGCGCGTCCCGCGCACCCTCATCGGGCTCGTCGTCGGCGGCGCGCTGGGCGTCGCCGGGGCGGTGGCGCAGGGGGTGACGCGCAATCCGCTGGCGTCGCCGACGACGCTCGGCATCAACGCCGGGGCCGGGTTCGCGGTGGTGGCGGCGATCTTCGTCTTCCACCTCGCCACGCCGCTGGAGTACGTGTGGTTCGCCATAGCCGGTGCCGCCGGCGCCGCGGTCCTGGTCCACGTGCTGGCGATCCGCCCCGGCGACGTGGATCCGGTGCGGCTGGCGCTGGCCGGGACCGTGCTCACCGCGATGCTCGCGTCCTGGACCATGGCCCTGATGCTCGCCAGCCAGCGCACGCTGGACGAGGCACGGTTCTGGCTCGCCGGCTCCATCGGCGGGCGCGACCTGGGCGTGCTGGTACGAGTCCTGCCGTTCGTCGTGGTCGGCCTGCTGCTGGCGTGCCTGGTCGCCCCGTCGCTGAACGCGCTGGCACTCGGCGACGAAGCGGCGCACGCCCTCGGCGTCCCGGTGGCCCGCATGCGCCTGATCGGCGGTGGCGCGGTGGTGCTGCTGGCGGCCGGGGCGGTGGCGGCGGCCGGGCCGATCCCGTTCGTCGGGTTGGCGGCGCCGCATCTGGTGCGACCGCTGGTCGGCGGCGATCATCGACGCCTGATACCGGCCTGCTTCGTCGTCGGGGCGACGCTGCTGCTCGCCGCCGACGTGCTCGGCCGGCTGGTCGCGCGCCCCTCGGAGCTGGAGACCGGGATCGTCACGGCGCTGCTCGGCGCGCCGTTGCTGGCGTGGCTGGCCCGAAGGACCGCACGATGAGCGCCCCGGTCGCCCCGGTCCGCCGGACGGACCGCGAAGACCACAGGGACCGGGACGACTCAGTCAGTGCCCTGACAATCGCCCGCCGCCGAACCCTCGCACTCTGCGCGGCCTGCCTGGCCCTGCTGGTCGCACTGGTCGGCGTAGCCCTCAGCACCGGCCAGTTCCACATCCCCTTCTTCGACGCGCTCCGAGCCCTGTTCGGGGCCGGCGACTCCGCGACAGTCCTGGTCGTCCAGCAGTTCCGCGCTCCGCGCGTGATCGCCGCGCTCGTCGCGGGCGCGGCCCTGGCGGTCGCCGGCTCGATGACCCAGCGCCTGCTCCGCAACCCCCTCGCCTCCCCCGACGTCATCGGCGTCACCGGCGGCGCCTCGGTCGGCGCGGTGCTCGTGCTGGCCGTCGGCAGCGTCCCGGCCGCCTTCACACCGGTCGCGGCAGTCGCGGGCGGCCTGCTCGTCGCGGCCCTGCTCGGTGCCTCAGCCTGGCGGTCGCGGGTGTCGGTCACGCGACTCGTCCTGGTCGGAGTCGCGATCCAGCAAGGCCTGGCGGCCGTGGTCAACCTGATGATCGTCCGCTTCCCGGAAGAGCTGGCAGGCCAGGCGCTGCAATGGACATCAGGCTCTCTCTACGGCCGGACCTGGGCCGAGATCTGGATCGCCGGCGGGGCGATCGTGGTCGTCGGCGCCGGCGCGGCCCTGATGCAGCGGCACGTCGCCGTGCTCGATCTCGGCGACGAGTCGGCCGGCGGCCTCGGCCTGGACCCCCGGCGCTCCCGCCTCGGCCTGCTGCTCCTGGCCGTGGTGCTGGCCTCGCTGGCGGCGGCGCTGGCCGGACCGGTCGGCTTCGTGGCCCTGGTCGTGCCGCACATCGTGCGCCGCCTGGCCGGCCCGCCGACCGCCGCCACCCTCGCCCTCACCGCCCTGACCGGGGCGCTGCTCCTGCTCGCCGCGGACTACGTCGCCCTGAACCTGCTGCCGATCCGCGGCCTGCCGGCCGGCACGGTCACCGCCACCCTCGGCGCGCCCTGGCTGCTGTGGCTGATGGCCCGCTCGCAACGAAGGAACCTGACATGACCCGCCTTGCCACCCGCGGCCTCGACCTGCGCTACGGCGACCGCACCGTGGTGCGCGGCCTGGACCTGGAGATCCCGGCCGAGGCGGTGACCGCGATCGTCGGCCCCAACGCCTGCGGCAAGTCCACCCTGCTGCGCGGCCTGGCACGTCTGCTCGCCCCGGCCGCCGGCACCGTCCTGCTCGACGGCGCCGACATCCACCGCATCCCGGCGCGCACGCTGGCCAAGACCATGGGCCTGCTGCCGCAACAGCCGGTCACGCCGGAGGCCATCACCGTCGAGGCGCTGGTCCGACTCGGACGCCATCCGCACCAGCGCGTGTTCAGCACCTGGTCCGGCGCGGACCAGGCGGCGGTCGACCTCGCCCTGGCCCGCACCGGCGTCGCCGACCTGCGCGACCGGCCGGTCGACCAGCTCTCCGGCGGCCAGCGGCAGCGCGTCTGGATCGCGCTGGCCCTGGCCCAGGACACCTCGGTGCTGCTGCTCGACGAGCCCACGACCTTCCTGGACCTGCGCCACCAGCTCGACGTCCTGAACCTGGTGGCCGACCTGCACGCCGAGGCCCGCCGCAGCATCGTCATGGTGCTGCACGACCTCGGCCAGGCCGCGCGCTACGCCGACCACCTCGTCGTGCTGCACGACGGCGAACTGGCCGCGGCCGGGCCGCCCGAGGAGGTGCTGACCGCCGACCTCGTCGAGCAGGTCTTCGAGGTGCCGTGCCGGGTGGTGCCCGATCCGGAGACCGGCACTCCGCTGGTCGTGCCGCTGGCCCGCAAGACCTCTCCACACCTGTCGTATCCACGGCTTCTGCCACCCCTGCCACCTCTGCTGCATCTGCTGCATCTGCTGCATCGAACGCATCGAACCCATCGAGGAACCCATGACCAAGAACCGCCTTGTCGCATCGCTGATCGCCTCCGCGCTGGCCGCCACACTTCTCGCCGGCTGCGCGAGCAGTAGTAGCAGCGGCAGCAGCAGCGGGTCCGGTACGAAGCAGAACTCTGCTGCGCCCGCCGCCGACGGCACGACCGCCACCTTCCCGCGCTCGGTCAAGCACGCCATGGGCACCGCCGTGATCAAGTCCCAGCCCAAGCGCGTCGTGGTCCTGGACAGCGGCGAGCTGGACGACGTCACGCTGCTCGGCATCACGCCGGTCGGCGCCGTCTCCCCGCACCTGAAGAGCGAGGGCGGATTCCCGTCCTACCTCAAGGACGAGATCAAGGGCACCGTCGACGTCGGGCCGATGACCGAGCCGAACCTGGAGCTCATCGCCTCCCTGAAGCCGGACCTGATCCTGACCTCGAAGGTCCGGCACGAGAAGATCTACCCCCAGCTCAACGCCATCGCCCCGACGGTGATGGCCGAGACCACCGGCTACCCGTGGAAGGCCAACCTGGCGCTGTACGCGCAGGCGCTCGGCAAGGAGAGCCAGGCCAAGAGCGCGCTGACGGCATACGAGGCGCGCGCCGCGAAGCTCGGCGGCGAGATCAGGGCGAAGAACAACGGCACGATGCCGACGGTCTCGGTGGTGCGCTTCGTCGCGGGCCCGACGCGGCTGTACGAGAAGGCCTCGTTCAGCGGCACGGTGCTGACCGACGTCGGCCTGACCCGGCCGGCGGCGACGGACGCGGACCAGATGATGCTGGAGGTGAGTGCCGAGCAGGTCGGGAAGGCGGACGCCGACATGGTGTTCGTCACGACCTCCGACGACCCGACGAAGACCAAGGAGACGGAGGTCCAGGGCACATCGGTGTGGAAGGACTTGCCGGCGGTGAAGCAGAACCGGGTCTACAGCGTCGCGGATGAGACGTGGATGTCGGGGATCGGTGTGCAGGCGGCGGATCTGATGTTGGGGGACATCGCGAAGGCGGCGGGTGTCGCGGCGCCGCAGTAGGGGTGGGGTGAGGTGAAGGAGGGGCGAGGCCTTGTGGCCTCGCCCCTCCTTCGCGTATCAGAGATCTACATCATCCAAGTGATGGAACGTCGGGTACGGATGCATGAGGAAGTCGTGGTGCGAGATGTTCCAGGCGTAGGCGCCTGCCATGGCGAAGGCGATCCGGTCGCCGGCGCGCAGGGCTGCCACAGGGGCCTGATACGCCAGGACGTCCTTCGGGGTGCACAGCTGGCCTGAGATCGTCACCCGGGTCGCGGTGATCGTCGGCCGATCCCAGGCATGGGGCCAGTTCTGGACCGGGCAGACGACGAAGGGCTGGGAGTGGCCGCGGGTGGCGGGCGTCCGCAGGTGGTGTGTGCCGCCGCGGATCACGGCGAAGTCTTCGCCGTGGCTGTGCTTGACGTCCAGGACTTCAGAGACGTACCAACCGCAGTACGTGGTCATCGCCCGGCCCGGTTCGATCCGCAGCGTCAGATCGGGGCGGCTGTCGAGGAGCCGGCCCAGGCCCGCGCCGTAGGCGACCCAGTCGAAGCGCTGCGTCGGGTCGTCGTAGTCGACGGCCATGCCGCCGCCGACGTTCACCTCGTCGAGCCGGATTCCGTGCTGAGCGGCCAGATCCGCGGTCCATGCGACGACGCGCTCGACGACCGCGAGATGTTCCGCGGCGGACAGTCCGCTGGCCAAGTGCGCGTGGATTCCGCGCAGCCGCAGACGGCCGAATTCGGGACTGGCCAGCAGGCGCAGGCATTCCGGCACGCGCGCCGGATCGAGCCCGAACGGTGTCGGGCGTCCGCCCATGGCCAGCGCGACGGAGTCCAGCACTCCCCCGTCCATCGGCAGATTGACGCGCAGGAGGATGTCGACGGGATCGTCGGCTGTCGTTGTCGCTGTCGCTGCGAGCTGCCGGAGTTCGTGCTCGCTCTCGACGTGCCAGCGGCGCACGCCGAGACGCAGCGCGGTGGCGATTTCGTCCGGGGCCTTGCCGGGGCCGCCGAAGGCGAGGGGAGCGTCTGGGACCGTGGTGCGTACGTGGGTCAGTTCGCCGCCGGAGGAGACTTCGTAGCCGTCTACGGTGTCACGAAGTGCGGTCAGGACGGCTGAATCAGGGTTCGCCTTCGCTGCGTAGTAGAGCTCGACGCGTTGTGGAAGCGCGGCACGGACCTCGGCGGCGTGCGCGCGCAGGGCCGACAGGTCGTAGAGGTAGGCGGGGAGGTCGGCGGAGTCCAGCTCGTCGACGTATCGCAGGACTCGTTCACTCACCGGACGACGCTCCTGGCGCAGACGCCCCCGATGGCGACGCCTCTGGCAGCCGCGCTGAGCACGTCCTCGGCCAGCGGCGAGGGCAGCGGCACGTACCCGGCCTCGCGGTCGGCCTTGCGGGCCCAGCGGGTGAGCAGGTTGGCCTTGGCCGGGAGCGGGACGCCGGCGAGCAGTGCGGCCAGGCGGGGCGGGCGGCCGTATTCGTCAGCGTACTCGGTCAGCACCGTCCGGACCTCGGCCCAGAGCGCGACTTCCAGCGGCGGATGGCGGTCGGCGATGGCGGCGAGGAGTTCGGAGACGTGGTTGACCAGCAGGCAGTAGACCACGCGGTCCCAGCCGCGCTGGGCGTCGTAGGTCATGGGGCCGGCGACTTCTGCGGGCAGCCGGCCGAGCAGGGTGCTGTTGCTTTCCGGGACGAGTTTGGTGCCTTCGAGGTCGCGCAGGAGGATCTGTGCCGGGCGTCCGGCGTCGTCCACGCAGATGAGTACGTTCTGCAGGTGGGGCTCAAGCACTACGCCGTGGTCGAAGTAGGCGGCGAGCACTGGCGGCAGCAGGAGCCTGAGATAGGCGGCCCACCACTGGCGCGCTTGGTCTGGTCCGGCGCCATCGAGCAGGGCTGAGATGTGGGCTGTGCTGGTCGGGTATTCGTCGGCTACGGCGGCGGCCAGAAGGGGCGTCAGGCCGGGGCGTACGTTCGCCGACAGGCCTTCGCGGACGATCAGGCCGAAGCCTTCGAACAGGCCGGTGTCGATGATGGCGTCGGGGCCGTCGGGGCCGTTGGGGCCGGGCAGGGCGAGGGTCCGGAAGGCGGGCTCGCGGAGCATCGCGGTGTTCGGGAAGCGGTCAGCGAGCTCGGCGAAGGGTTCGGCCAGGAGCCGGGTGAGCGCGACGGCGCCGGCGAGTTCGTATGCTGCGTTCTTGCGCAGGCAGTTGGTGATGCGGACGTTGAGGCTGAACTTCAGGAACGCGTCCGCGCCGTGGAGTGTCCGGACTGAAGCGGTGGCGGCGAAGGGGACGCCGCGGAGGCCCAGGTCGATGACGTCGCCGCGGTCGAGTGCGGCGCGCAGGGTCGGGTCGTCGCGCAGCAGCTCGTACTGCCAGGGGTGGACGGGGAGCAGGGTGTGGCCGGGTGGGACTGTGCCGAGGCGGTCCAGCACGGTGAGCGCGTCCGGGTCGGCGGCGTCCTGGGCGATGAACTCGCTGCGGACGGCGAGGTGGCGGAGTTGGAAGCGGGCCCGGAACTCCGGGGCGTAGTCGGGCCAGGAGCCGCGTTCGGCGTGGCGGGCTTTGGGAGCCGGGTGGAATCGGTGGCCGAAGAGGAGGGCTTGTTCGGATTCGGTGTAGCGGTCGTCTACTGCGGCTGATTGCGTTTTGCGGGCCAACAGCGCGGCTTGGACGCCGTCGAAGCTGGAGGCTACTTGTGCGGGGAACTCGTCGTTGTCCAGGCCGCTGCGGAGCGTCAGCTCGGTTCTGATGTGGTCGGCGAGTTCGCGCCAGTCCATCTCGCGTCGACCTGCTGCGGTCTGCTCGTACACGGGTCCGACGAAGCGGTGCGCGCCGATCAGGGACGAGCGGCGTAGTGCCACTCGCAGCTGGACACCGCGCCTTGGCAGGCGCAGCAGGAGGTGGCCATCGGCGACTGCGGTTTGGTGTTCCGGTGCGGAGACTTCGCGCAGTAGGCAGTTGAGGAGGGTGTGCGCCACGACGTGATCGGCGCTCGGCAGCACTGCCGTATGGGTTGGTACGGCTGGCTGGCGGCGGTCGGTGTGGACGGTCATCGGTGGCTCCTACGGGTCAGCAGTATGAGAAGGGCGGCGGCCAGCGCGGCGGCGGTGCCGGTGAGAAGCGGGGCGAGCGGGCCGTAGGCGCTGCCGGCGAGGGCTGCGGCGATGCCGGCGGCGACCGCGCCGAGTTTGGAGACGAGTTCGTACGTGCCGAACATCCGGCCCGGCTGGCGTCCTCGGGCGGCTTCGGCCGTCAGGACGGACAGGGACACCAGGCCCAGGGTCAGGCCGGCGCCGAGGAGCAGGCGCGCGAGGACGAAGGCGGGGAGCGTGTCGGCGGGCCAGTGCGCGACGAGCCCGAGTGCCACCAGCGCGAAGCCGAGGAGGAGGCCCGCGCGCGGCCGGGTCAGGACGGCGGCGTGTATTCGGCCGGAGCTGAGCAGGTAGCACAGGTGCGGCAGCGCGAAGACGGCTCCGGCGACGGTGTCGTTGACGCCGGGTATTCGCTGCTGGACGAGGGCGATGAGGTAGGGGAAGGAGACGACGGTCGCGAAGACGAAGAGGAACTCGAAGACGTAGAGCAGCCTGAGCGCTCCCGGCGCCATGGCCGGTGGGGCGGCGGCGTCGCGGTCCTCGGCATCCGGCCGCGTCGGCTCCGGCAGGAAGGCGAGCAGCACCGCCGCCGCCAGCGGCAGAACGGCCAGCACCAGGTACTGCCGGTGCGGCGAGAGCCACGGCGACAGCCCCCCGACCACAATCGGCGCCGCGACGAGCGAGGCACGCGCGCTGCCCTGCATCACCGTGAGCGCCTTCGACAGCTGCGACCCTTCCAGCGCGGCACCGAGGTACCCGTTGGTCGCGGCGAACGTGCCGCCCAGGAACCCCTGGAGCACCAGCGCAGCGGTGAACGCGGCGAGGCTGTCCGCGGCCCCGGCGGCGAGGAACGACACGCTGAGGCCGACCTGCGCACGCAGGAGCAGCCGCTTACGCCCGTGGCGGTCGGCGAGCCACCCCCACAGCGGAGCCCCGAGCGCACTGAAGACGGTCGGAACGACGTAGAGGAGGCCGGCCCAATGCGCATCCCGGTCACCGAGCGTCGGCAGGATCTGAGTGAGGTACGGCGGCAACCCGAGCGCCGCAAACGACGCGACGAAGTAGCAGGAGGCAACGGCGCGCACCTGGCGGCGGGTGAGTCCTGCGGGATGGGGGTCGGGTGCGGGGCGGGGGCGCGGGGTGGCGGCGGTCGGGGTGGCGGAGATCGGCGCTGCGGCAGTCGGCGCGGCAGCGGTCGAGGTGGCGGCGGTCGAGGTGGCGGCGGGGGCGGTTTCGAGGGTCACTGCTGGAGTCCGGGCTGGCGGAGTTGGGTGGGAGCACCGGGATGGGTGCCGGACTGGCGAGGGCGAGCGGGCGCGGTGGGCTGGGCGCCAGGTTGGCGGAGGTGGTCGAGATTGCCGGCCCGAGGCGCGGCCTGGCCGAGGTAGCTCGGGCCATCGGACCGGGTACCTGCCGCGCCGAGGTAGCCGGGGCTACCTGGTCTAGCCTCGGCCTGGCGGAGGTCAGCGGGGCCTTCGGGCGGAGTTCCGGCCTCGCGAAGGCGCGCCGGGCTGTCCGGCTGGGCGCCGGCCTCGCCGAGGTCGGCGGCGTCGTCGCGCCCGGACCCAACATCGCGCAGGTAGTTCGGGCCGTCGGTGTAGTGCTTGTTGATGTCGGCGGCGCCGGTGCGCTCCTTGGTCAGGAGGGTGCCGGCGGTCAGCATGGCCTTGATCGGGAGGCGGGGGGCGTTCAGCAGGTCCGTGCGGAGGGCTTGGGCGGCGGGGCCGAGGTGGTCGGCGGCGGCGGTGAGCAGGGTGCGGAGCGTGGCCAGGGTTTGGCGCAGGGGCGCTCGGCCTTCCTTCGCGAGGGCGAAGGCCAGGGGTGCGGCGCAGAGGTGGACGGTGATGGTGGTGAACAGGTCGGTCAGGGGGCGGTCGTGGTCGGTGTGGGTTCTTGGGTCGTTGAAGTCGGTGAGGCCGGGGAGGAGGGGCCTGATATCTCGGGCTCGGGTGGTGTTGATCCGGAGGCCGTCGTTGTCCTTGTAGAGCAGCAGCAACCGGGTGCGGCCGGCGCGGCGGTCGAACACCAGCGAGGTGTTCTGCTGGTGCGACTCCAGGGCGATGCCGTAGCCGAACAACGTGGTCTGCCAGTCGATCAGCAGCGTCACGAAGTCCTCGTACAGCGCGAGGACCGAGCCGGCGTAGAAGCGGTCGGCCAGCGAGTCGATGACCAGCCGTCCGTCGGGCGCGCCAGCAAGCAGCGCGGCCAAGGGGACGATGACCGCGTCATCGAGCCCCGTCGGTAGCTGACGCAGCAGGACGGCCGCCAGCTCGTGGTCGGCATGCGCGTAGCACTGCTCGTCAGCATGCAGCACGCGACCGGCGAAGCGCGGCTCGCGAGCGATCACGGCCTCGATCAGACGCTGGCCGGCGGCACCGTCGACCAACGTGCCAGGCTTGATGGTACGGCGGTTGCGCAGACCCAGAGTCGCGGTGGCCAGCGGCAGCTTGAGGTGGTGGACCGGATCGTCGGCGACCGCGACCGTACGCATCGACAACGTCGGCAGCACCCTGAGACGCGCCCCAGGCACGAGGCGAGAGCCAGGCACCAGCCGCGAGAAGTCCTCCCCCGCGGTCAGCGGATGAACGGGGATGGTGCGGAACGACCCGCTGATCCCCAGCTCCCCCGCGGAGGGCCACCACGCCGGCAGCGAACCGAGATCGTGCGCAACGAGGGCCCGCTCAGGCACAGCAAGCCAGCGAAGCTCGAACTCAGGATGGAACTCCGGCGCATAGCGTCGCAGCTCCCCCTCCCCGAGCCCAGCACGGCCGCGCGCGGTCGGGTAAACCGGGTGGTCAAGGTACGCGGCAAGAGTGTCGAAGGCCAGCGACGCGCCGAGGCCAGTCCAGCCGGCGGGGTCCGTGCCGTAAACGCCAGCGAGCGCCGCGTGGACAGTAGGCCGGACGTGCTCGTGCAGTCGCATCGTGTCAAGTGTTTGTCGGCACTCCTGTGCGAAGGCCAGGTAGCCCGGCAGGTCCACAGGATCAGCCAGCTCGGCGAGCCGCGCGAGGATCGCCGACAAATCGGTGAGGAGCACGCCGTCGGCCTGCAAGGAGGGCAATCGGGCAGCGAAGTCGCCTTGAAACCCGTCGGCGGCGACCGGCATGGCCAATGTCCGCCAGCTCCACCACAAGCCGTCAGGCCTCTGAATCACCACGCCATCGCGACGCATCCCCAGCACGTCCTCGCGCAGCAGCGCCGACAGGACGCGCATCGTCAGCAGCTCGTCGGGACTCACGGCGTGATCTCCCACCGGTTGGTGGCAAGGAAATCGGCGACAGCCGCATCAACAGTGTCCTGATCCGGACCCACAGCCCAGACCACGCCGAGGTAGTCACGGTTGGTCCGGTGAAGCTCGTGACGCTCGCCGATCTGCCGCACCGGCCGATAGGAGAGGCGGACGTCGTCCTCATCCCGGTCGTACGCGCCCGGCGCCGAAACGAGCGTGCCAGCACGGTAGGCGAGCACCGGTTCGTTACGGGCCCGACGATCGGTGCGAGCTCCGAGGTCAGCAGGAAGCTCTTGGCCGAGGTGCACGCGCAGAACCAGCTCGAAGAACGGAATCTGGAGAATCTGCTCCAGCATCAGATCGCATTGATCACCGATAGCCCGATAGTTGACCTCGATGATCCGAACACGACCGTCGGGCTGAAGCACGAACTCCGTATGGCACGCCCCGAGCCCGATACCGATCGCGTCGAGTTGAGCCAAGACCTGGTCGAGAACGGACTCCGGGTACGCCGGAATGTACGTAAGGACTTCTTCAATGAAGTCCGGCGGAGGCGAGAGCCGGGTCCGGAACCCACCGAGAACGTGACGACGCCGACCGTCGCCGAGCGTCTCCAGGGTATGGTGGTCGCCTTCAAGGAACTCCTCCAGAACGAGCGTGGCCCCGCCAGCCCTGCGACCGCGGATCTCCTCGACACGCTGCGCGAGATCAGCGGCGTCGGTCACCAACACGACATCCTCGCTGGCTACACCCTCGCGCGGCTTGAGGACACAGGGGAACGGCGGCTGGAGAAGGCCGGCGTCCCCGTCCGGAGCGAGTTCGGCGGACCACACCGCATCCACCCCGGTCACACCAAGATGACGACGCAGCAGACCCTTGTTCTTGGCGCGTAAAGCCGCTCTCCAGTCCTTACCCGCGAGACCGAAGTATTCGGCGACCAAAGCAGTCTGGACCTGCAGATGGTCACTGTTACTGAATACCGCGTCCGGCGCGTGATGAGCGGAGATCAGTCCGATGACTTCGCGGAAGTCGCGCACATCGCACTGAACCACCTCCGGCTCGAAATCACGTACGGGAAATACCGCCCGACCATACGCCCGGCGATGAGCTTCAGCATCGTCGGTGAGCACCGTGACGTCGAGGCCGAGCCGCGCCGCCGCCGGCAGAAAGCCGTCCGTGAGCGCGTCGGTGGGATTAAGGGCTGTCACATAGAGCCGCATTGCCGGAATAGAGGAAACCGAGGAAGCCGCCATGTCCGGCGGGCCGATGAAGGACACCGCGTTAGTTTAGGTTAGCCTTACCTAAGAACGTCAACCCGGCGAGAAGCCGCCGGGGAGCGTCCTGCCCCGCCCTACTGAATCAGATCCTGGAGTCCCCATGCTGACCGCCGCGTACCAGCGCCTGACCAGCACGTGCCCGGCGCTGCGCGTCAGCATCCACGACCTGCCGTCGGAGCCCGACGCGACCTGGATCCGCACGGACCACCTCGCTGCCTCGGCCGAGAGCCTGATCGCGTTCGAAGCCGCACGCATCGCCACCGCCCACGGCACCGCCCCGCCGGCGCACGTCGCCGCGTCCCGGCTGCTCCACCACTACCTGTGGTCGGTCGCGCTGCTGATCAGCGGGCCGTGGTACCTCGAAGGACGGGTCCCCGAACTCCGCACGTCCGACGTCTGGATCGACCCGCCGACCGGCGACCTCGCGCTCCGGCCCGGCCGATGGACGCCCGGCGACGCAAGCGCCCTGCGCGCGGCGGTCGCCACGCACGTCGAGCCCGCGCTCGCCGCCTTCCGACCCTTCACCAAACGCGGCCAGCGCGCGCTGTGGGGCATGGCCGCCGACGACCTGGTCTCCGGAATCTGGCACCTGGCCCGCATGCTCGGCGAGGAGGCGCGCGGCGTTGAGGTTGCCGCAGCGGTGCTGCCGGGCAGCGACCCCGCGTTGCCGGGCGCGGCCGACTTCCGCCTCCTGGCCGACGCGGCGGGGCGGGAGCACTGGACGCGCACGCGGGTCAGCTGCTGCCTCTACTACGCGATCGAGCCGGCGGAGAGCTGCCTCACGTGCCCGCGGGTCTGTGACGAGGAGCGGGTGCGGCGGCTGGGGGTTTGAGACCAGCCAATCGGCGGGCCGTTTCCATCCACCCGCCGGATGTCGATCACGCGGCGAGGCGGCGAGGCTGGCTGGCATGATCCAGCCGACCGCCGGCACCGGCACCGGCACCGGCCGGGCCGACCAGATCGGGCAGGCGCCGGACGCCCGCCGCCAAGCCGACGGCATCCTGCCGAGCGCACCTGCGGCGATCCGGCCGATCGACACACCCCAACCTCCCGCAAGCACCGCCACCGCCGCCGACCAAGCCGAGCAGGCACCTGACGCCCACCTCGATGCCGACGGCATCCGGTCGAACACACCGCTGGCGATCCGGCCGATCGACACGCTCCAGCCTCCCGAAAGCAGCGCCAGCGCCGACCAAGCTGAACGGGTGACCACCGCACCATCGACAACCCGCCGGATCGAGACAACCGCCCCGGTACCAACCCGCCTCATCGGCCTAGACCTGGCACGCGCCCTAGCCGTGTTCGGCATGTTCGCCGCACACGTCGGCCCCGATCCGTCGGTCGGCGGCCCGGAGGGCGCGCTGATGCTCCTGTCCCACGGACGCGCGTCGGCGCTGTTCGCGCTCCTGGCCGGAGCCTCGCTGGCGATCATCGCGGGCCGTCGGGCGCCGCGAACCGGGGCGGCCGGGCGCCAGGCCGTGGCGCGGATCGTCATCCGGGCGTCGCTCCTGCTGGCGCTCGGGGTCGCGCTGACGGCATGGGACCCGCCGGTCGAAGTCATTCTCGCCTACTACGGCGTCTACTTCCTGCTCGCGCTGCCGCTGCTACGCCTGCACACCGGCACGCTCGCCGCCATCGCCATGGCTTGGGCCCTGGCCGGCCCTCAGCTCTCCTACCTGCTGCGCGCCACCTTCGAGCTCGGCGACGGCACGGCCGGACGCTTCGAGGGCCCGGTCGCGCTGCTGCTCACCGGCGGCTATCCGGCGCTGACGTGGATGCCGTTCGTGATCGCCGGCATGGCGCTGGCCCGCCTCGACCTGAGCGCCGCGACCGTACTCAGGCGTCTGACAGTCCTCGGCGCCGGTCTCACCGCTGCCGGCTACGGCCTGTCCTGGCTCGTGTTCCGCTTCTTCCCGCACCTGACGGGCCTGGTCACCCTCGCGTCCGGCAGCGACGGGGAGAACGGCACCGTCCCGACCGACAGCGCCGCCAACCTCCTGGTCGCCTCCCCGCACAGCGGCACCACGTTCGAGGTGCTCGGCAACACCGGATTCGCGATCCTCACCGTGGTCGGCAGCCTCGCGCTCCTGGACCGGCTCCCCCGCGCGCGCCGCCTCCTGGCGCCGGTGATCACCGTCGGCACGATGTCCCTGACGGTCTACGTCGGCCATCTCGTCGGTATCAGCGTCCTGGGAATCGACGACCAGTCGGACGAGCCGCTGTGGGTGCTGCTCGGGTTCATGGCGACGGCCGTCGTGTTCGCCAGCCTGTGGTCCCGACGGTTCCGGCGCGGGCCGCTGGAGTATCTGCTCAACGCGGCCACCAAGCCCGCGGCACAGTTCAATCGAGCCTGAGAGCAGAGCCCACACCTGCTAGCCCGCACCTGCTAGCCCGCGCCTACTAGCCCACGCAGTACCCGCCATGATCGCGGTCCTCGCGCGCCGCAGTTTCCCGCACCGCAGCGCTCAGCCTCTTGATGTTAACCAATCCTTTGCCTCCGACGGTGTTCCACTTGTCACGGTCCGTATCTAGCATCACCGGTGCTGCCTTCCCCACGCCCCACCGCTCCCACAAGGAGAGATCCCATGCGGATGAATCGCAAAGCCCTGTCGCTGACCGCGGCCCTCGGCACCGTCGCGCTGGCCGCCGCCGTCGTCCCCTTCGCCACGGCGTCCAACCCCACCACGCGGGTCGCGTCCCCGGCCACCGCCGGCGTCGTCCCGACCCCCGACCACGTCGTCGTCGTGATGGAGGAGAACCACTCCTACGACGACATCATCGGCAGCTCCGACGCCCCGTACATCAACTCCCTGGCGTCCTCCGGCGCGCTGCTGACCAACTCGTTCGCCGTCACCCACCCGAGCGAGCCGAACTACATGGCGCTGTTCGGCGGCGACACCTTCGGCCTGTCCTCGGACAAGTGCCCGGTCAGCGAGGGCAGCACCGCGAACCTCGGCTCGGAGCTGCTGGCGGCCGGCAAGACCTTCAAGGGCTACTCCGAGAACCTGCCGAAGACCGGCTCGACGAGCTGCACCTCCGGCGCCTACGCGCGCAAGCACTCGCCGTGGGTGAACTTCAGCAACGTGCCGAGCTCGGACTCGGTGCCGTTCAGCCAGTTCCCCAGCAACTACTCGACGCTGCCGACGCTGTCCTTCGTCATCCCGAACCTGGACGACGACATGCACGACGGCACGGTCAGCGACGGCGACACCTGGCTGCAGAACAACCTGTCATCCTACGCGACCTGGGCCCAGTCCCACAACAGCCTCCTGATCGTCACCTGGGACGAGGACGACTACACCGAGAGCAACCAGATCCCGACGATCGTCGTCGGCGCCGGCGTGAACCCCGGCCAGTACAGCGAGCAGGTCGACCACTACAACCTGCTGGCCACCCTGGAGCAGATGTACGGCCTGTCGCCGGTCGGCAACAGCTCGGGCGCCGCGGCCATCACCGACATCTGGAGCTGAGCACGCAGGCCTGACCTGATCGGCCCAACGCGCGGCGGACGACCCGAGCCCTCCGGGTCGTCCGCGGCGTGCTGCGTTCCGGATCAGAGCTCGTATTCAGACGAGGAAAGGAACCCCGAGCGTCATGCGCCGTGCCTCCTGGCAGGTACGCCTCGCGGTGCTGCCGATCGCGACGGCCGTCGCCGTGGCGGCGGGCGTCGCGCAGTCCCACCCGGCGGCAGCCGGCGGCCCGATCGCCGTCCGCGCCACCGGTTGCGGCACGCCTCCCACCACCGCCGACGCCGGGCGCGTCGACTTCGCGGTCACCGACGACACGAACGTCTTCGCGACGGTCTACCTCGTGGACACCGCGAACCGGGTCTACGCGGAGATCCCGTGGCTGACGCCGGGACGCACGCTGCCCCTGGCCACGACCCTCGGCGCGGGCCGCTACGCGATCCGCTGCGTCCTGTCTGACGGCAAGGTCCACACCACGTCGCAGTTCTCCGTCTCGGGGACGACGTCCGACGCGGTCGCCGGCTACAAGCCCCTACCCGACCTGGACCTGACCGCGCCGGTCAAGGCTTATCGCGCCTGGCTGGGCACCGCGCTGCCGAAGCTGCTCGCCGCCTCGCAGACCCTGGACGCCGACGTCGCACGCGGCGATCTGCGGGCCGCGAAGACGGACTGGCTGACAGCCCACCTCGACTACGAGCGGCTGGGCGCCGCGTACAACTCGTTCGGCGACTTCGACGCCGCGATCGACGGGACCGTGGCGGGGCTGCCGGACGGCACGGCGGACAAGAGCTGGGCCGGTCTGCACGCCATCGAATACGGACTCTGGCACGGCAGTTCCGCCACAACCATCAGACCACTGACACAGGCTCTCGTCACCTCGGTCCAAGGACTGATCGACGACTTCCCGAGCGAAGAAGTCGATCCCGGCGATCTTCCGCTGCGCGCCCACGAAATCCTGGAGAACACCCTGCAGTTCCAGATCACCGCCACGGCGGACGCGGGCAGCGGCACGAGCCTGGCCACGGCGTACGCGAACACCGAGGGCACCCGCGAAGTTCTCAGCGTTCTGGCCCCGCTGATCGACGACCGGACTCCGGGCCTGCGAGCCCGCCTCGACACCGAAATCAGCACTCTGCAAAGCGATCTGACGGCGACCCGCGACGCCTCCGGTGCGTGGACTCCGGCGCCGGCCATCACCACCGCGCAGCGTCAGCGCATCGACGCCGACCTGGACCAGTTGCTCGAAGACCTGTCCACGATCCCTGATCTGCTGGCCCCGAGGACGAACGCATGACCGGCCTGGCGAGACGCTCATTCCTGCGCGGCGCGGCTGTCGGAGCCGCCTCGGCGGCTGCCGTCGGCGGTGCCGCGGGGGTCGCTGCGGCGGCCGTTGCGGACTCCGGTCCGGGACCGTCAGGGCGTCGGATCGCCTTCGAGGGCACACATCAGGCCGGGATCCTGACCGCGCCGCAGGATGCTGCGACGTTCGTGGCGTTCAACGTCACAGCACGCAGTGAGGCCGATCTCAGGACTCTGTTCCGGACGCTCACCGAGCGCGTCAGGTTCCTGACGTCCGGAGGTGTGCCGGACGCGACCGACGTGGCGTCCCCGCCGACCGACAGCGAGACGATCGGCGCGAGCGTCCCCTCCGACGGCCTGACCGTGACGGTCGGGGTCGGGGCGTCGCTGTTCGACGACCGGTTCGGCCTGGCGAGCCGCAAGCCGGCGCGGCTCACCGCGATGCCGGTGTTCCCGGACGACCACGTCGAAGGGTCCACGGAGCTGCACGGGGACGTGATGCTCCAGATCTGCGCGGACTCGCGGGACACGGTGATGCACGCGCTGCGCGACATCGCCAAGCACACGCGCGGCGGGATGCAGCCGTCGTGGAAGGTCGACGGCTTCCACGCCGCGCCGCGCCCGGACGGGACGCCCCGCAACCAGCTCGGGTTCAAGGACGGGATCGCGAACCCGGACGTGTCGAAGACGTCCGTGACCGAGGACCTGATCTGGACCCGGGGTGGCGGCGCCGAGCCGGCGTGGACGGAGGGCGGCTCGTACCAGGTGGTGCGGATCATCAGGATGCTGGTGGAGTTCTGGGACCGGGTGTCGCTGCACGAGCAGGAGAACATGATCGGCCGCCGGCGCGACAGCGGGGCGCCGCTGGACGGCTCGGCGGAGCACGACACGCCGGACTATCCGGCGGATCCGCGCGGCCTGGTGATCCCCGCGAACGCGCACATCCGACTGGCCAACCCGCGCACCGGCGCGACCGACAATCAGCAGATCCTGCGGCGGGGCTACAACTACGAGCGGGGCCTGGATGTGAACGGGAACCTGGACGTCGGCCTGATCTTCTGCTGCTACCAGCAGGACGTGCGGCGGCAGTTCCAGGCGGTGCAGGCGCGGCTGGCCGGGGAGCCGCTGGTCGACTACATCCAGCCGACCGGCGGCGGGTACTTCTTCGCGCTGCCCGGGGTTCGGGATGGCGGGGACTTCTTCGGGTCGGGGTTGCTGGGGCTCTGATCAGCCTTTTGCGACCGCTTCGCGCACCGCGGGGACGACTTCGTCCGTCCAGCGTCGCAGGGTCGTGTCATCGTGGGTGTCGCCGGGCCGGACCAGGTAGTTGAAGCCGGTGGCGCCGCCTTCCAGCACGGCGTACGTGAGCTCGTCCACCCACTGCCGGACGTCGCCGCCGCACCAGCGGTCTTCGTCGTCGCGGGTCTGCGCCGGTGGGACCGGGTCGCGGGTGATCTGCCCGGCCGTGAGGTAGATGGTGCCGATGTCGTCGGGCTTGCGGCCGACCTCGGCTGCCGCTTCCTCGATGACCGGTCGCGCCTCGGCGACGACCGTGCTGCGCCAGTCGGCGGCGTACGGCGGAATCCAGCCGTCGGCGTTGCGCCCGGCGACGGCCAGGCCCTTCGGGCCGCCCACGCCGACCCAGATCGGCGACGTCGGTGTCGGCGTCGGCATCAGTTCCTTGACGGGGTAGAACTCGCCGTCGACCGTGACCGGGTCGCCGCCGCCGGTGAGCGCGCGGACGAGGACGATCGCCTCTTCCAGCGCGCGGATGCGGGCTCCGGGCGACAGGCGCGGGATGCCGAAGGCGTCGACTTCCTCCCAGGATCCGTTCGCGCCGAGGACGAGGATGGCGCGGCCGCCCGAGTGCGTGGACAGGCCGGCGATGGTGCGGGCCAGCATCGGGGCGGGGCGGCTGAACAGGTTCGTGCAGATGACGCCGCCGCTGAGGTTCTTGGTCGCGCCGAGGATGTAGCCGAGCGTGGCGTAGGCGTCGACGCGGTCGGCGAGGGAGGGGTGGTCGCCGATGCTGAAGAAGTCCAGGCCCGCCTCGTCGGCGCTGCGGGCGTGCCGGTGCATGTCGGTGACCTGGTGGTTGTCGCTCTCGAGGCCGAGGCCGAAGAGGACTGTGCGGTGCGGTGCCATGGCGAACACTGTACGTACCGAACGTTGTTCGTGTCGAACGGTGTTCTGAGGTCGGCGTGTCGCTGGTAGGTTGCGGTTTCATGTCCTCCGATGCCGGTTCCTCCGACGCCGGTCTGCCGCCGACGCCGTCGACGTCCTTGCGGCCCCGTGGCCGTTCGACGCGTGACCGTCCGGCCAAGGCGCCGTTGAGCGTCGACGTGGTCGTGGACGCGGCGCTGGCGATCCTGCAGTCCGACGGGTTGGACGCGGTGACGATGCGTCGGGTCGCGACCGCGCTGGATACGGGTCCTTCCACGCTCTACGTCTACGTCCAGGGGCGCGAGGGCTTGCTGCTGGCGATGTTGGACCGTGTACTGGCGGGCGTCGAGCTGGAGCCGCCGGACCCGGCGCGGTGGCGTGCGCAGCTGCATGCGCTGCTGGCTCGGACGCGCGCCGCTTTGACCGCGCATCCCGGGATCGCGGCGATGACCTTGGTCGAGTCGCCGACCACTCCGGCGGTGCTGGATCTGGTCGAGAACCTGCTGGGGATCCTGCTCGCCGGCGGCATCGGCGCTCAGGACGCGGCGTGGGCTTGCGACGTGTTCGTGTTGCTGGCGACCGGCGCTGCTCGTGAGGACGATGTGCGCTATCGCGGTGGTGGTGACGAGGACGGTGCCGGTGCTGGTGGCCTTCGGGCGCGAGCCGAACGGGTTCGCGAGACCTTCGTGGGGCTGCCGCCGGAGCGGTTTCCGTCCCTGGTCGCGCACGCCGCCCAGATGGTCGCCGGAGACAGGGACGAGCGGTTTCGGTTCGCGATCGACATCGCGCTTGACGGAATGCTGGCGAGGAAGTGCTGACCCGGCTGCGCCGCCGGTCGACCGTCATCACCGCCGGAGTCGTCGCGCTGGCGCTGGTCGTGGTGCTGATAGCCAACGGCGTGATCAAGCACGTCGCCGAGGGCCGCATCGCGCACCTGGCGACGTGCCGCCTGCAGGCCACCGGGCCGGTCCACGCCGCACTGCCCGGCACGTTCGCCGGCCTCGGCGCGGTGTTCGGCAGCGTCGGCGACGTGCACGTTCAGGCCGACGGCGTCCCCCGCGACGGCGTCACAGCCCACGTCGACGCGGTGCTCCACGACGTCACCCCCGGCGGCGCGACCAGCGGCGGCACGGCGATCGCGACCACGCCCTACAGCGCCATAACGCAGCAACTGGTGCAGATGTCAGGACTCACCGACCCGACGATGGCCGCGGACGGCACCACCGGCCTGCTCATCACCGGCAGCCGCGCCGGCCTCCCGGTCACCGTCCACGCCACGATCAGCACGAGCCCCGACAGCTTCACCATCACCCCGACCACGGTCAGGGTCCTGGGACGCAACGTCAGCGTCGCAGGGCTACAGTCGATCCCGCTGGTCAAAGACCTGGCACACCAACTGGACCCGAAGGTCTTCGCCCTGCCGAACCTGCCCGACGGCGCGACGCTGACCACGGTGCAGGCGGGAGCGTCGGGGCTGAGCCTGGACTTCTCGGTACCGAAGCGGAGCGGCAGTAAGGCGGACACGGTGTGTCCCTCGGCGACTGGTTGAGATCAGCCGGACCTTGTGGGCTCGCGGCGCTGCTTCGCAGGACCCAGCGTCAAACCGCCAACGTGCCCTGATGGAAGTCAGGCGCCACACTGAGCTTCGCCACGTTGCCCGGCGTCACCAAGCCGCACGCCGACCGTTGGCGCGCTCCTCGAAGTCGACACCGTCAGCCGCGCCGACACCGCCGTTGACCAGCTTCCGGAGCTCGCCGAGCGCCGCACGCTGCGAAGTGCGGACGCTGCTTTGCGCCGCCGCGTACACGCCGTTGATCGTCGCGAAGTCGCCGCAGCGACCGTGCGTGCACGGGTTCTCGGTTGCGGGACGGATCCGGTGTGGCTGCGCGCGGCGGCCCTCGGCTTCAGCCTGCGTGGTTTCAGCGGCGGAGTAGCGCAGGTCGTACAGCGCTCGATAGGGACGCCAGTTGCCGGCCTCGTCGGCCTGGGCAGGCCAAGACGATCCGTGCCGGATGGAACGGGACATTCTTCCTCGCAAGGTGGGGCCGCCGGACCGCCCGGCGTGCCCGACCTCTACGAGTCGGCGCCCGTGAACCTGCCTAGAAGTCGATTGCGCATGATCTCCATGATGCCGTACTCCGTCGCCGGACAGAACCGCATATTCGCCGCCCTACCGCTTCGACGCAGTGGTCACCGCATGCGCCTGACCGCTCGCCCCGCCGAGGTCGCGCAGGCCGCCGCCGTCCCGGGAATGGGACAGGCAGCCGCTGCCTATGAGCAGCATCACCAGCCCGATGGCGGTCGCGATGCCTATGTGACTGAGCCGTATACCTGTCATGCGAGCAGGCTGCCCGATCGAAGATGAGGCCATGATGAGGCGGCTCCGGCGCCCCGGCCCGGTAATCTCGCGATCATGCGCGTACTGGTGGTGGAGGACGACCCGGAGCTCGCCCCGGAGCTCGTGCGGGGGCTGCGGGCGGCGGGCTTCGCCGTCGACCTCGCCGGGGATCTGGCCGAGGCCGACCTCAAGCTCGCCGTCAACGCCTACGACTGTCTGGTCGCCGACCGCACGCTGCCCGACGGCGACGCGCTCACGCTCCTGGCCGCCCGGCGCCAGGCCGGCTCCACGCTTCCGGTGCTGCTGCTCACCGCGCTGGACGCGGTCAGCGACCGGGTGGCCGGCTTCGAGCACGGCGCCGACGACTACCTCGGCAAGCCGTTCGCGTTCGCCGAGCTCACCGCGCGGGTACGGGCGCTGTGCCGGCGCGAGCAGCCCGCGCGGCCCGCGGAAATGCGCGTCGCCGATCTTGAGCTGGACTTCCCGCGACGCCGGGTCCGGCGCGACGGCGTGCTGCTCACGCTGACCGCGAAGGAGTTCGCGGTGCTGGAGGTCCTGATGCTGCGGGCCGGCGAGGTGGTCACGCGGACCGAGCTCATCGAGCGCTGCTGGGACGAGCAGGCCGACCCGATGTCGAACGTCGTCGACGTCCTCATCGGGCAGCTGCGCCGCCGGCTCGGGCCGCCCGACCTCATCGAGACCGTGCGCGGCGCCGGATACCGCCTCGGGGATCGGGTCGAGGACGGGCTCGAGGACCGGGTCGAGGGCACGTGATCGGGCGCCGAGCCCGGTCCGAGAGGCCGAAAAGATCCAGCTCCACGACCCCCGCCGTCGCGCGCCTGCACCGGGCCCGGTGGCTGACGACGCTGCTGTTCGCCGCCACGACCGCGGCGTGCCTGGTCGTGTTGGCCGCCGTCGCCGTCCACACGGATGCGCAGTCCCGGACCCACCGCGTGGACGACGACGTGACCCACCGCGCCGACGGCCTGGCCCGCACCATCTACTACGACGACCAGGGCCGGCTCCGCCTCGACGGCATGACCGACGACAGCCTCGCCGACGGCGCCGACGCGCTCGGAGTGGTCCAGGCACAAGCACAGCCCGGCCAGACCGGGACTCCGGCACCGGCAGTCCGCTACGCCAAACCCTCCACCGCCGCGCTGCCGGACCAGTCGGGCCTGAACGACATCTGGCAGACGCTCCAGCACGACCAGGAAACCGTCCTGGTCACCGCCCCCGACGGCGACGGCACCCGCTACCGCTGGGCCGCGACCCCCATCTTCCAGGGCGACAAGATCGACGCCGCGGTCCTGGTCGGCAGCGACCCGGCGCGCAGCCAGGCCGACCACCGCAAGCTGACCGAGTGGCTGGCCGCGGGCTGCGCCGCGCTCGTGCTGGTGGCGGCGGCCGTCGGGCACCTGCTGTCCGGACGCTCGATGCGTCCCGCCCTGCGCGGGCTGGAACAGCAGGAACAGTTCCTCGCCGAGGCGGCGCACGAACTGCGCACGCCGCTGACCGCCCTGCGCCTGGTCGTCGAGAACGGCGGCTCGGCCGAGGGCGGGGCACCGGCCGCGCTGGACGAGGCCGTCCGGCGCGTCGACCGGATGGGACGCCTGGTCACCGGGCTGCTGGCGCGGGCCCGGATCGAGGCCGGCGTGCAGGAGGTCGAGCACACGCCGCTGCGCCTGGACCAGCTGGTCGAGCAGACCGTCGCGGAGCTGCCGGATCCGACCGGGATCACGGTCGACACCGAGCCCGTGGTCGTCGACGGCGACCCCGAACTGCTCTCGCAGGCGGTCAGGAACCTCGTGGAGAACGCCGTGCGGCACGGCGGCGGGACCCCGGTCGAGGTCGCGGTCACAGCCGCCGGTGTCACAGTGCGCGACCACGGTCCGGGCGTGCCGGCCGAAGACCGAGGGCGAATCTTCGAACGGCAGGTCACGGGCGCCGGGAGCAGCGGCACGGGAACAGGGCTGGCGATCGCCCGGTGGGTGGCCGAGCTGCACGGAGGTACGGCGCAGCTGACCGACGCTCCCGGCGGCGGGGCGCTGGCGGAGTTGCTGTTGCCGCCTCGGAGCAGTGGCTGAGCGCGCCTCATCATCGCCTCATGCAGCGCCGGAGACAGTGGAGTCGTGCCGTGAGCCGCGGCGCCGCGAACCGGAGGAGTAGACGATGCGCACATTGCCCGCGATCGGTGCCGCCATCGCGGCGGTGACGGTGGTCGCGCTGGTCGCGGGCTGCTCGTCGAGCAGCGCCTCCGGAAACGACGACGCCTTGAGCCCATCCTCGCAATCAGCGGTTGGAGCACCCGCACCAGGCGCGAAGCAAGTGGTCCCGCCCCCGATCGGCGCGAAGTTCGACTATCAGCTCGGCGGTGCCTACCCGGTCCCGCCAGGCGTCCAGGTCGTCTCCCGCGACAGCACCGCCAGCCCGGCCGCCGGCGTCTACAACATCTGCTACATCAACGCGTTCCAAGCCCAGCCCGGCACCGAAAGCTGGTGGAAGGCCAACCACCCCGACCTTCTCCTCACCAACACCGACGGCGCACCGGTCATCGACAAGGACTGGAACGAACAACTCCTGGACGTCTCCACCGACGCCAAGCGCGCCGCGCTCGCAAAGGTCGAATACGCCTGGATCGACGCCTGCGCCGCCAAAGGCTTCCAGGCGACCGAGGGCGACAACCTCGACTCCTACCAGCGCTCGAACGGACGCCTCGACGCGTCCCAGGCCGTCGCCTTCGCGACCCTCCTGGCCCGGCACGCGCACGCCGACGGCCTGGCCGTCGGCCAGAAGAACACCACCGAACTGCTCGACCACCGCCGGCAGATCGGCTTCGACTTCGCCGTCGCCGAGCAATGCGGCGCCACCGGCGAATGCGACCAGTACGCCACCGCCTACGCCGGCCGGGTCCTCGACATCGAGTACGACGACGCCGGGTTCGCCAAGGCCTGCCAGGCCTCGAAGTCGGGGATGTTCGGGATGTCCGTGGTCCGGAGGGACCGTGACGTCTCCCCCGCGGGCAGCCCCAAGTACGTCTACCGGCAATGCCCCTGACGTCGGCCACCAGCCCAGTACCCTACAAACATGGCCAAACTGATCTACTCAGCCATCGCCTCCCTCGACGGATACGTCGAGGACGAGACCGGCGACTTCCAGTGGGCGGCCCCCGACGCCGAGGTGCACGCGTTCGTCAACGACATGGAGCGCCCGATCGGCACCTACCTCTACGGCCGCCGGATGTACGAGACGATGGCCTACTGGGAGATCGTGGACCGCGAAACCCAGTCGGCCGAATCCCAGGACTTCACCGACGTCTGGCGCGCCGCGGACAAGATCGTGTACTCGCGGACGCTCCAGACCCCGTCGACCACACGGACCCGGATCGAATCAGCTTTCGAACCCGCCGCGGTCAGGCAGCTCAAGGAGTCCGCGTCCAGCGATCTCTCGATCGGCGGCGCGGAGATCGCGAGCGTGGCACTGGCCGCCGGCCTGGTCGACGAGCTCCAGCTGATCCTCAACCCGATCATCGTCGGCGGCGGGAAGCCCGCGCTGCCCGACGGCTTCCGGGTCGGCCTCGAACTCCTGGACGAGCGGCGCTTCAAGGCCGGCGTCGTCTACCTCCGCTACCGACTGCGCGCCTAACCGCAGCGGCAACCGCAAAACAGCGACAGCGACAGCGACAGCGACAGCGACAGCGACAGCGACAGCAGAACACGAACCGGGCCGCCTCCCCGAAGGAAGACGGCCCGATCCTGATGTAGCTATCCGGTCCTGTCGACCGGACCCGCTACGGGTTCACATTGATGGTCATCGTGCTGGTCGTGTTCTGAATGTTGACGTCGTTGTTGCTCTCCGTCAGATGGTTGAAGGTGACCGTCCCGACGGCCGGCCCCTGCCCGGACTCCGGAAGCGGGTTGGCCCAGATCCCGAAGCCCGACTTGCCGTTGCCGAACCCGTCGTTGTTGGCGTGTGCCCCGGAGATCGTCATGTTCGTGAACGTGGTGTCCGTGAACGGGTACTGCGCGGTGTTGCCCACGTAGTCCGTCTGGAACATGATCCCGGTGTACGTCGGATCGGTGATCGACCCGCTGCTGACCCGGATCCCCTGGAAGGGGTTGGTCGCCGAGAAGGCCCAGATCGCGCCGAACGCCTGGTTGCCCCAGAAGTGCCCGCCGTCACGGTCCAGCGAGAAGTTCTGGATCGTGGTGGTCTGCGGGGCCGGTTCGAACCCTTCGAACGCGAACCCGAAGTTCAGCGAGCTGATCGTCAGACCCGGGTAGCACAGCGTGTCGGAGACGTTGAAGTTCTGGACCGTGTTGGCCCCGCCGCCGTAGATCGCGACACCCGCCGCGCGCCAGGGCGCGATGGCCGTGACGTTCTGGATGGTGTTGTTGATCTCCTTGCAGCCGCTGCAGCTGTCCTGCGCGGCGAACAGCGCGAAGCTGTCGTCGCCGGTGCTGCGTGCCTCGTCGTTGGAGATGAGGTTGTTCTGGCTGCCGTTGGTGAGGTTGATGCCGTCCGCGAGGGTGTCACGGATGCGCATGTTGGTGAACGAGGAGTTCTGCACCGCCGTCAGACCCCAGACACCCACCACGTTGTGCTCGATCCAGACGTTGTCGATCGAGATGTTCGACACGCTGGTGAGCTGGAAGGTGTGGCCGGGGCCGTCCACGCGGGTGGTGTAGTTGCCGAACCACGCGAAGCCGCTGAACGACGAGCCGCTGGCCGTGGACTGCACGTCCCAGCCGGTGTCGGTGTTCGTCTGGCTCTGCGGGGCGACGAACTGGGTGTACCAGACGCCGGCGCCGACGACCTTGATCGCCTTGCCGTAGACGGTCAGCCGGCCGCTCAGCGCATACTGGCCGGCCGGCAGGTACACGCCGGTGTACTTGCCCGTCGTGTCCTGGCGGACCGTGTCGATGGCGTTCTGCACGTCCTGCTGGGCGAAGCCGGCGGGGACGAGCAGGTGCGCCGGGTCGGGGTTCGCAGTCGGGGCGGTCTGCTCCAGGTTCATGAAGTCGATCGCGTACTGCGAGCTGTTCCCGCTGTCCTTCTTCAACGTGAACACGGTGCCCTGCGGGTACGAGTTGGCCAGCAGGAAGCTGGACTCGTCGTAGATGTGCCGCGGCGAGCCGGCGCTCGGGGAGTCGCCGGGGCCGGTCTCGGCGCCGTAGAGCCACGCGTAGTGCGAGGTCAGGTTCAGCGGCTGCACCAGGTTCCCGTTCGCGTACAGGTCGAGGGTGGCGTTGGTGCCGCCGCCGCCGGGCGCGTCCGGGATCGAGTAGCGCAGGACGAAGGTGTTCGTCGACTCCCGCGAGGTCCAGCTGACCGAGTCGCCGATGTTGTCCAGCGTCACCGCCTTGCGCTGGGTGGCCTCACCGGCGATGTCGCCGATGGTGCGGTTGGGGCCGACGGCCGCCGCGGAACCGCCCAGGGTGCCGTCGGTGCTCTTGTAGCTGTCGTAGGGCATGTTCGCACCCTGACCCACGAACAGCGGGGTGTCGGTGGTCAGGTGCGGGACCTTGATCGGCAGCTCGTTCGGGTCGGTCGCGATCACCATGTGCGCGGTGTACTTGCCGTTGACGGCGTTCCACGTGCCCAGGGTCACCGGGGCCGCGGTGGCGCCGGACGCGATCGCGCCGCTGATCGAACCGGTCAGGGTGGCCACCGTGGTGTTGTTGGAGTCCAGCAGCGTCACGGTGATGCCGTGCGAGCCGCTGGTGGTGGCGATCGTGCCCTGGTTCTTCACCGAGGCGGTGAAGGTCACCGTGTTGCCGTTCGACGGGTTCGGCGGCGTCCAGGACAGCGTGCCGACCAGGTCGGCGGACTGCACCGGGGCGACGACCAGGCTCGTCGGGTTGGTGTAGCTCTGGTTGGCCTGCAGCTCGAAGTTCTTCTTCGACTCGTCCACCTTGGTGGTGAGCTGGTAGCTGCCGGCGGTCAGGGTGCCGATCGGCGCCGAGACGGTCTGCGTGGCGCCGGGCGCCAGCGCGCCGACGGTCGTCGAGCCGACCTTGTTGGTGCCCAGGTAGAAGTTGACGTCGGTGGCGACCGAGGCCGCGGTGCCGGCGTTGGAGATGACGGCGGAGGCGGTGACGTTGTCGGTCTCCACCGGCGCGGTCGGGCTCCAGGAGGAGCTGGTCGGGGTCAGGTCCGGGTTCGGCGACGGGGTGCCGAAGACCTGGAGCTCCGCGACCTGCCCGCCGGGGGCGCCGCTGTTGCTGGTGATGGACAGCTCGACGTCGGCGACGCGCGCGCTGACCGGGATGGTGACGGTGTTCTGGTTGCTGTTCGGGTCGAAGGAGTAGGACTGCGCGGCGGCGATCGTGGTGAACGTCGTCGAGCTCTGCTCCCGGCCCAGGACCGCGATGGTCTGGGTGCGGGCGCCCCAGGCGGTGGCCGGGTTCAGCTTCACCACGACCGAGGACAGATCGGCGTTGGCGCCCAGGTGCACGGTCAGGTTCGACGGGTAGGACGAGCCCTCGAAGTACGTGGTCACGTCACCGTCGTTGGCGTTCGCCGGGGCGTACGTGAACGTGTACGGCGTACCGTCGATCGGCTTGTTCAGCGCCAGGTTGGTCTGGCTGCCGCCGGACCCGGTGCGGGTCACGGTGTTGGACGCGGTGGACTCGTTGCCGGCCGCGTCGTGCGCCTCGACGTAGTAGGACACGGTCAGGGAGTCCGCGACCGCGTCGGTGTACGTCAGGGTGCTGCCGGAGACCGTGGCGACCTTCGCGTTGTTGCGGAAGACGTCATAGCCGGTCACGCCGACGTTGTCGGTGCTCGCGCCCCAGGTCAGCTTCACCTGGCCGGAGGCCGGCTGGGTGTAGGCGAGGTTGGTCGGCGCGGTGGGCGGGGAGGTGTCGCCGCCGCTGGCGCCGGTGCGGGTCACGCTGTTGCTGTTCGCCGACTGGTTGCCCGCCGCGTCGTGCGCGCGCACGAAGTAGGTGACGGTCTCGGTGGTCGGCGGGTTGTCGGTGTAGGTCAGCGCGGTGGCCGGAAGCGAGGTCAGCAGCGCGTTGTTGGCGTAGACGTCGTAGCCGGTGACAGCCACGTTGTCGGTGCTCGCGCCCCAGGTCAGGGCGACCGCGCCGGAGCTGTTCTGGGTGTAGGCGAGGTTGGTCGGGGCGCTGGGCGGCGTGGTGTCGCCGCCGGAGGGGCCGTAGACCTGGAACTCGCTGATCTGGCCGGCCGGCCACGCGGTGTTCGCGGTGATGTTCAGCCGCACGTACCGGGTGGTGGTCGCGGTGAAGCTGATCGTCACCGTGTTGCCGTTGGCGTTCGGGTCGAACGTGTACCCGGCCGAGGCGACGATGTCGCTGAACGAGGAGCCGTCAGTGCTGCCCTGCACGGCCAGCGTCTGGGTCCGCGCGCCCCACGAGGTGGCCGGCGGCAGCTTCAGCACCACCTGGTTGACCGACACCGAGGCGCCGAGGTCGACCTGGAGCCACTGCGGGAAGGCGTTGTCCGAGCTCTCCCAGTAGCTGTTCGCGTCGCCGTCGTTGGCGTTGGCCGGCACGTAGTTCTGGGTGTACCCGCTGGCCGACATGGTCTTGCCGGACGCCAGGTTGTTGGAGGACACCGCGGCGCCGAAGACTTCGAAGTCGGACAGCTGCGCGGCGCTCCAGCCGGTGTTGGCGGTGATGTTCACCCGCACGTACCGCGCGCTGGTCGCGCCGAAGCTGATCGTCACGGTGTTGCTGTTCGCACTCGGGTCGAAGGTGTAGCCGGCCGAGGCGACGATCGTGGAGAACGTCGAGTTGTCGGTGCTGCCTTGTACCGACAGCGTTTCGGTCCGCGCGCCCCAGGAGGCCGGGAGCTTGAGCACGACCTGGTTCACCGACGTCGCAGCCCCCAGATCGACCTGCGCCCACTGCGGGAACGAGCCGTTGGCGCTCTCCCAGTAGGAGTTCGAGTCGCTGTCGGTGAGGTTGGAGCCGACGTACGGGGAGTTGGTGCTGGAGACGGAGACCGCCTTGCCCAGCGCGAGGTTGGTGCCCGCCGCGTGCGCGGCCGTGGCCGGCAGCATCGGGAGCAGCGCGGCCGTCATGGCCGCCAGGACCAGGCCGATCGCGCCGCGGCGCCATCGTCTGGCCGGGGCCGGCGAACCGGCCGAGAGTATTCCGTGACGCATCGACTTCCTCGGTTCGTGGGGCGGGAAGGGGGACGCGTCAGAGCCCTGCGAGGCCCGCGAGACAATTCTCGATCGAGTCTTCGATCTTTTCATGACTCTGACGCTTTTTTGCGCCGTGCCATGGGGAAGTTACAGAGACGCTACCGACAGGTCAAGAGGTGGAGGAGGTGGGGGGAACGATGGGCGAGTTCCGCCGATTGGACGGCTTCACCCCTGTTGGGGTGAGTCGGGGCCCCGGATGTTCGAGATCTGATCTTCTCCGGGGCCCCTCGGTGCTCGGCGCGGGAGCGGCGGCGGTAGCGGTCGGTCCTCAGCGCGGCAGCGGCGACGGCCGGTGCTCAGCGCGGCAGCGGCAACGGTCGGTGCCCGATGACCCGCTGGCCCATCGCTGCGGAGTCGCGCACGGCGGCGAAGCCGTAGTCGCGCATCGCCGCCTCGTAGTCCGCGATCGCCGTCGTCAGAGGTTTGCGACCCTCCGCAGCGGCGACCAGTTCCTCCCCCAGGGCCAGCGCATCGCGGAAGGCGGTGTTGGCGCCGATGCCGAGCGCCGGGCTCATCGCGTGGACGGCGTCGCCCACGACGGTCACGTTCCGCGCCGGCCAGGCCGGGACCGGGACACTGCTGCGCAACACCAGCGGCTGCACGGTGTCCAGGTCCCACATCCGGATCAGCTCGACGACCGCCGGGTGCCAGTCGGCGACCCGGTTCAGGGCCAGCGTGCGCAAGTCGAGGCTCGATGCGGAGGACAACTCGGCGTCCGGAGGCAGGCGGTCGGTAACGGCGCTGAAGACGACCAGGGCGAAGTCACGGGCGGCTTCCTGCCGGAAGGCGTGGTCGCGCTCGGCGATCAGCGGCGAGGCCGGGTCGCTGCGCTCCAACGGGCCGAAGGTGACCATGTCATGCCGGCGGTCGGCGATCAGGGTGAACATCGAGAACAGATCCCGCGGGATCTTCGCGCGGGTCTCGTCGTCGAGCGGGACCTTGGCCGCGATGTGCCGAGCGCCGAGGTCGACGACTTCGGCGTGCGGCAGGAGCTGCGCTCGGATCGCCGAGTTCACGCCGTCGGCGGCGACCAGGACGTCCGCTGTCGCGCTGCCGCCGTCGGCCAGGTGTGCTGTGACGCGCCCGGCCTCGTCGTGGGTGTAGCCCGTGACGCGCGCACCGAAGCGGACCCGGTCCTCCAGGCCGCTGATCAGGACCCTGCGAAGCGTCGACCGGTCGGCGACGAGGTGTTCGGGCAGGTCGCTCACGGCGCCGCCGACGGAGCCGCTGATGTCGCGCGGCGGGCCGGGGTTGAGGTGTTCGTCGAAGTGCAGGATGGCCTGGCGCGGGATACCGGCCGTGGCGAGGAACAGCTCCCGCAGCCGGGGTTCGAGCACCGTGGACAGCACCGATGTGCCGGTGGAGTTGACGTGCAGGCGGTAGCCGGGGTTGCGGCTCGCCAGGTCGGCGTCGCGTTCGAGGACGAGCACGTCGATCCCGTGCCGGTGCAGGTGGCGGGCCAGGGCGAGGCCGGCCAGGCCGGCGCCGGCGATGGCGACTCTCAGCTCGGACATGCTCAGGCCTCCAGCGTTTCGCGGCTGGGCAGCGGGTTCTGGCCGACCAGGCGGTGCCCGCGCTCGGCCGACTCGCGCACCGCGGCGAAGCCGTAGCCCAGCATTTCGCGCCGGTACTCGTCGAGCGCTTCGGCGACCGGTTTTCCGGCGGTGGCCGCCTCGACCAGCCGGGCGGTCAGCACTTGGGCGTCGCGCAACGCGGTGTTGGCGCCGACACCGATCGCCGGGCTCATGGCGTGCACGGCGTCGCCGAGCAGGGCGACCGGGCCCGGGCGCCAGCCGCCGTGCGGGACGCTGGAGCGCACCGAGACCGGGAAGATGGATGCGGCGTCCTGGGCTGCGACGATCGCGCCGACCACCGGATCCCAACCTTCGACGTGGGCCAATTCCAGGTCGCGGAGCTCGACGCCGGTCATCGCGAACAGCTTGTCGTCGGCGGGCACGAGCTCGCGGCGTGCGCCGAAGACGCAGGTGAGGTAGTCGTCGTCGGCGGACAACGCGATACCGGGGGCGTGCCGGGCCGTCGCGGCGTGCATCGGTTGGCGGTACTGGACCGGGGCGAGGCCGACGAAGCGTTTGTCCGGGCCGGTGATGGTGGTCCAGAGGCCGAGGAGGTCTGGCGGGACCACGATTTCCGTTTCCGGGCCGCGCAGCGGGACTTTGCCGTAGACGAGGCGCAGTCCGGCATCCATGACTTCGGCTTCGGGCATCAGCTGCGCGCGGACCGCGGAGTTGACGCCGTCCGCACCGATGAGGACGTCACCTTCGGCGGTGCGGCCGTCTGCGAAATACGCGGTGATGCCGCCGTCCTGCGATGCGGCGTAATTCACGAGTCGAGCACTGTAGCTGACGGCGTCTTCGAGCCCTGACAACAGGATCTCACGGAGCGTCTTGCGGTTGACCGCGAGATGACCGCCGCCGGGCAGCTCAGGGTCGTCGGGCAGGGTCTGGGCATGCAGGCGGCGCAGATTCTGGTCGAGGGTGTCCATACGTCCGCCGGGCGTGCCGGCGGTGGCGGCGAAGAGCTCGAAGGCCGACGGCGCGAGCAGGTTCCGCAGTGCTCTGATTCCATCGCCGTTGACGCGGATTCGGTAGCCCTGGTTGCGGAACGCCGCGCCGGCGTCCTTCTCGAACACGGCGACCTCGACGCCTGCGGCGTGCAGACCTCGCGCGAGGGCGAGTCCGCCGATGCCGGCGCCGGCCACGATGACTTTGAGGGTAGACACGAAGGAGTCCCTTCTCAGTGAACGGATCACGAAAAGGGACGCACTGGTTGTGCCTGGGAAGCGGGCACTGTACGAGCGGAGTGAATCCGCCATCCGGACTACCTACCGGACCGTGGCTTGCGTACGTCCACCGCTGACGCTAGCACCTCGGGGTGCCGCGAAGTCAACTCGCGAAGTCAACTCGCGGATTCGCCGGCGGGTGAGCAGACCCTGTTCGGTGGGAGCGGACGTACGCGCGGTGGGGACGGGTCCAGCTCGGGGATCCGATGGCGTACGTCCGCAAGGCGCTGCTCAACCAGCAGCGGGACTGGTGGCGCCGTCGCCAGCATCGCCCGGAGTGGCCGACGGCCGAGGTGCCGGACGTGCGTTCCCAGGACGACCACGCGGCCGGCGTCGCGCAACGCGACGCGACGCTCGCGGTTTTGGCACAGCTCACACGGCGCGAGCGGCAGGTGCTGGTGCTGCGGTACTACGCGGATCTGCGGTCGGGCTGCGGGCGGTGACGGTCGAGCGCGGCTGGTGGTGTGGTGAGGGGGTCCGAAGGACCATGCGGGGTGTTGGTTCTGGGTCCCTCGCCGCGTCGACGGGCGAAGCCAACCTGGCCGGGCCGGTGGTGTCAAGCCGGACGCGACAGCACCCACAGCAGCAGGGGTGCGGCTTGATACCGCCGGACCGGACCAATGCCGCGTAGTTAAGGTTTTGGTGGTGTTGTCAAGTGGGGCTGTGAGCTGTGGGTTTATAGAGTGAACGAGACCTCTGATATGCCGGTTCT